>NZ_SSXI01000312.1 GCF_004803405.1 Nocardioides sp.
CCTCAAGACCCAGCACGAGCGCACCTCGGACGTGACGCCGTACCAACTTGACTGCACGGTCCCGACCCGCGCGGCAGGCTGGGGCCTACACGGATGCGACCGGCACCTGGTCAACATGAGACTGGCGGCAATCAGCAACGCGCTGAGGAACTCAACACGATGAGGGACCATCCATGCACACAGACGACCGCCGGGCCGTCGACCATCCCGACGACAAACACAACGCGACCATCGTGCTGACCGGAGCCACCACCGGGATCGGCCGCGCCACCGCAATGGCGCTCGCCGAACAGGCCGGCCATCTGATCCTCCATGGCCTGGAACGCGAGGACGACGTCGCGGACCTGCTGGGTGCGGTGCAGAGCACGATGCGTCCCGATACCCGGCTCAGCTATCTTCGGGCGGACTACAGCGAGCTGGCGGAAGTGGAGAGGCTCGCCCGGCAGATCCGCGCGGCGACCGACCGCATCGACATCCTCATCAACAACGCCGCCCGGCCAGGGCCGCCGACCCGGACGGTCAGCGGCGCTGGCCACGAGATCACTTTCCAGACCAACTACCTGGCCCCCGTGCTGCTGACGAGCAGGCTCATCGATCTGATCGGGGACGGCCGGCGGGGGCGGATCGTCAACGTCGCCTCGGCCACGCACCTTTCCGCGACGTTGCTCCTGGACGACCTCAACCTGGCCCACCACCCGTACTCGGCGTCGACCGCGTACGCGCACTCCAAGCTCGCGCTGGTCACCTACTCCTGCTGGCTTGCGGCACATCGGCCCAGCCGGTTACTGGACGTCGTCAGTATGCACCCCGGGGTCATCGCGACTCGTCTCCTACACGCCATGTTCTCCGTCGCCGGTGATCGGCCCGAGCACGCGGCGGCCAACCTCCGGTACGTGGCCTCGCGCCGTGACGACAATGGCAGCTACTACGACGAACGCAACCCCGCGCCGCCCAACTCGCAGGCCGCCGACCGGGCACGGCAAGACCGCCTGCACGAGGTCACTTTCCAAGCTCTCCACATCTCCCCCCGAGCCCGCGTCACGCGCGAAAGGCAGCTACCGTGATGAAGGCCAACCGCCAGATCGTCGCCGACTCCTTTGTCGCTTGGGCGGCCGGCACCGGATACATCACCGACATCTTTGCCCCTGACATGCGCTCGGAGATCTTCGGCAGGTCGGCCGTCCCCAAGGCCTACGACAAGCACCAAGCGGTCGGTCGAGGGGTGTTGCAGCCTTTCGGCGCCAGCTTCAGCCTTGGACAGGCCTTTCCGCCCCGTGAACATCCGCGCCGGCAATACCTACGCCTGGTTCATGTCCCTGGAGGATGGCAAGGTCATCGACGGGACGGCGTTCTACGACCGCATCGCCTTCTACGAACTCTGAGAGACCGTGAGCACCGCCGCCTGACGGGCTCGGCACAGCCTCCTGCCCGGCAAGCCGTTCTCAGCTTGCCCGGTCCAGCCAGTGGCCGTCCTGTCCACCGCCGGCGAGACCGGCTGGTCGAGCGAGCTGAGGACGGTGAGCGCCTCAACGCCGACCAGGAACGGTGTTCCGCCGGGTCGCGCCGAGACCACGGCGTAGCCGAGGGAACAGGTGCTGCCCTGCGGCGTAGGGCAGTTGAACGTTGGCCCGCATGCTGGGCGGGAACGCTCGGCAGGGCTCGGCCAGCCGGACACTGCTCATGGCAGACTAGGGACACTACGGATACGAGCACGGACAGACAGCGGGATCCTGTCTCTTATGCCTACGCATTCCCATTTTGTGTCCGAGCCACGCAGCAGGCCCGCTTCCTGCCCTCGCTTGGCGCAGATGCATACGATCGGTTCGATCATCAGACCGAGTTGCCGGTCGGGTGCCGCAGATTAGCGTGCACGGCTCTTGTAGGCGCATGTCGGGTACCGGTATTCCTGATGCCGGCAGCAACATCGAGGTCGGCGAGTTGATCATGCATGCGCTGATGTGAACGACGTTTGAGGGGGAGTTGGGAGCGACGATGGCTGACGGCACGACTGTCGAGCTGGACTACCGATGGCATCTGCGGAAGGTCATGGCGAATCGCGGCATGTTCGCCACCGCAGATCTGCGGCCGCTGCTGGTCGAGCGCGGTGTCGAGTTGTCGCACAGCCAGGTGTATCGGCTGGTAGCAGAGCGACCGGAGCGGCTTAGCCTCCGCACGTTGATGGCCTTGCTGGACATCCTGGACTGCGCCATCACCGACCTGATCGAACCGCTGTCGGCGCGCGGCGCGCGGCACACAGGAAGGGCCATGGACGGCGGCGAAGCTGGGACGGAGTCTCCGGAGCGGTGAGCGCCGGTAGGGGGAGAGACGCGGGTCGGCTACGGGCCCGGGCCCGCGCCCGCTCTCTGTTCGTGCACGCAAACACCGTCGTGAAGCGGCTGGAGCGTGTCGCCGACGTGCTCGGCGACGACTGGCAGGCCGAACCGAACGCCACGCGATTCCGGGTCGCACTGTTGCTCCGCAACTACGCCGACGGATCCCCGATCTGCGACGCAGACTGACGGGCACTGCCTCCTAAGGACCGCTGGGCCTCCCTACGACAGCGACGGCCCCCGCCCGAGGTCGCTCAGCCAGTCTGCGGCCCTTGCCCTTTTCGCCTGTGCTCTGAGTGTGTCCACGCCGGCCGCAGCGCTGCGGAGGACGCGAACCGCATCGTCACGCAAGGTTTCGACGTGGTGGGAGCGGCTCAGTCCGGATGGACGGTCCAGCCCGACCCGCAAGGGCCGGTGTGATGGTCATGGTCGAGCCCGGGGCTCAGGCCGACGGCCGAGAAAATCGATGCGGGCCGCCCTTGTGCGGCGGTGACTTAGGAATGCGCCTCGATCCTCTCCAAGATCACCGCGACATGCCGGTGGCCGACCAGTTCGAATCCGACGACGGTGACGACCGGAGCGAGCATGACCATCAGGAAGCACACAGAGAGTGCAACGCCCACGGCGGAGAGTGCCACCGCGGCGCCGAGGACGAGAGCCGTACTGGCCATGAGTGCGAGGTGGAACGGGTCGCCCTCGCGCACCAGGGCGGTGTGCAGGCCGTAGAGGCAGATCACGAACACCCCTACCGGGAGTGCGACGCTGACCACAACCGAGGTCGCTCCGATGTGTGTCTCGCCCTCGATGAAATATGCGGCGACGTGCAGGCCAGCCCCTGTTGCGGCAAGCGCCGCCAGCAGGGGGATGTGGAGGTATCCCCACGCCATGGCGCGGTTCCGGCGGCGTCTCAGGACACGCGCGGCGGGCACGATGAAGTACATCCACCAAAGACCAAAGGTCAGGCCCGTCCCTGCAATCGCGATCAGCACGGCATCAGTGCTCCAGCCGGTCTCGTCGACGACCGCCGAAAGGGAAGCCACCGTCCCGATGACGCCCTCGCCCAGCGTGATGATGGTGAGGAGGCCGTACCGCTCGGCGATGTGGCTCGGGTGCCACGGCGTGCCACCCCGTCGACTCTGGGCGAACAACGGGGTCGCGAGCTCGAAGAGGATCAGTGCGAGGGCGACGACGGTTGCCGCTCCCAGTGGCGGCTGGACGACTGCGAGTGTCACCCACCCAGCCTGGGCGAGCGAGATCCCAACGGCATACGCAATACACGCGTCACGGTGCCTCGAGCCCTCCCGCGCGGCCCGCAGCCACTGCAGCACCATCGCGACTCGCATGACCACGTAGCCGGCGACCATGACCTCGTTTCCGAGGTGCTGGCCACTGTCGACGGCGTGAAACATCTGCGGAAGGCCCAACGCCAGGACGACGACGCCGGCCATCTGCATCATGGTGAGAAGTCGGAAGACCCAATCCTGGGTGTCGAACGCTGAGGCGAACCACGAGTAACTGATCCATGCCCAGACGATCGCGAAGCAGGCGAAGGCGAAAGCGAACAGACCCGACCCGTAGTGTCCCTCGGCGTACAGGTGCGCGAACTGCTCGCCAGCGATTCCGAACGCGACGACGAACGTCAGGTCGAAGAGGAGCTCCAGCGGTGTGGCCTGACGATGCTCCGCGTCCGGATCCCGACCAACCATAGGCACCATCCGGTGGCCTAACGAGCGGAAGCGACCCTCGTTCTCCTGTCCAACCATGTCGGTCATTCTCTCAGCGATGGCCGTCGGGCCGTACACCCACGGGCCGGTCCAAGACGGGCTGTCGGACCGAAGTCGCCGGTGACATCGCGGCGCGGCACGGAGGGCTCGAACCCGAAGTGCTATCAACGGCTCCTCAACAAGAGTGCGCTAGCTCATCTGACGTCACCCAACGTGACTCGAAGCGGAGTGGCATGGCGGCCAACCGCGCGCTCGCCGCCGCCATCGCCGGGATGGCGGCGGCGAAGTCGGGCAGGGATCTGATCAGGCGGGAGTCGTCCAGCTGGGCAAGCCAGCCGGCGCCGTCGTCGGAGCCTCACTGCCGTCGTGCAAAGTGGACCGGTCCGCGGTCTCCCGCAGGGCCAAGGTGCTGAGGATGCCCACCACGGCCAGGAAGGTGATCATGCCGCCGATCGCGATGCTGCCGAAGGACGCGGCCAGGATCGGCGCGACGAGGGGCGGAAGGGCACCGCCAATGATACCGCCCAGGTTGTATCCCGTGCCGGCCCCGGTGTAGCGGTACCGGGTGGCGAAGAGCTCGGGCAGGAACGCACCGACGGGGCCGTAGGACAGGCCGTAGAGCGCGAGCGTGCCGGTGAGGCCGATCCCGAAGGCGACCGCGCTACCGGTGTCCAGCAGCGGGAAGAGGAGCAGGGACCACACGACTGCGATGGCGTAGGTGGAGACGATGATGCGCTTGCGACCGTAGCGGTCCGACAGCTTCCCGCCGAGCAGGACGAAGCCGGTGGTGAGCAAGGCAGCGACGATGCCGAAGGCGAGGATGGTCGTGCGCTCCAGGCCCGCCGACTCGGTCCCGTAGGAGGTCAGATATGCGGCACCCATGTAGAAGAGGGCGAACTGCACGCCCATGAGACCTGCGGCAAGCAGGACCTCGCGCCACTGGTCACGCAGGACTCCGGCGAACGGGGACCCCGACTGGACGGCCCGACCCTTAGTCTGCTCGGCCTTGAAGACCGGCGTCTCGTCGATGGTGCCGCGGACCCACAGACCAACGAACACGAGGATCGCGCTGGCGATGAACGGGATGCGCCAGCCGTAGGAGAGGAAGGCGCCGTCGCTGTTGCCGAGGATGAGGTCCGTCACGAGGAACGTCGCACTGGAGAGCGCGAATCCGAGCGCTCCGCCAAGCTGCGGGAAGACGGCGTAGAAGCCGCGCTTGCCGGCCGGTGCGTACTCCGCCGTCAGCAGGTTGGCCCCCGCCCATTCGCCGCCCACGGCCAGGCCCTGCATGAAGCGCAGGATGACCAGGATGATCGGCGCGGCGACCCCGATGGTGTCTGCCGTGGGCAGCAGCCCCACAGCGACAGTGGCGGCGCCCATGAGCAGCAGGGTGGAAATCAACGTGCGCTTACGACCGATGATGTCGCCGTAGTGCCCGAACAAGATCGCGCCGAGGGGCCGGGCCACGAAGGCCACAGCGAACGTCGCGAATGAAGCAACGGTTCCGGCCGTATTGCCCAGGGCGGGGAAAAACACGGTGGGGAAGACGAGGGCGGCGGCGGTGCCGTAGATGAAGAAGTCGTAGTACTCGATGGTGGTTCCGATGCAGCCCGCTGTGGCCACGCGTCTCATCGAGTTCCGGTCGGTCGGGGTGGTCGTGCTCATGGTCGTGCCCTCTCAAACGATCTGTGTTGCCACGTGGGTCGCGGCGTTGGGTCAAGAGTGGAACCGAATCGCGGTGTGGCCTACGTCACAACCTGACACCGCTGGATGCCGATCGGTGGGGAAAGTCACTACTCGGCATCGTCACCAAGCCACCGACAGGTACGAGATCTCGAGGTACTCCGAGATGCCCTCGCGCCCGCCCTCGCGGCCGAGGCCGGACTGCTTCATCCCGCCGAAGGGGGCGGCAGCGTCGGAGACCAGTCCACGGTTGATGCCGATCATGCCGCTCTCGATCTGCTCCGCGACCCTCAGCGCCGACGGCAAGGAGGCGTAGACGTAGGCGGCCAGCCCCGCCTCGGTGTTGTTCGCCAGCACGACAGCCTCGTCCTCGTCGTCAACGACGACGATCGGGGCGACAGGCCCGAAGACCTCCTGGTCGAGGATGGGGTTGTCAGCCGCGACATCAGTCAAGACGGTGGCGGGGTGGAAGTACCCGACGCCGGGGGCGTCTACTGGCAGCAGGCTGCCTGCCCCGTGGTCGAGCGCCGCGTTGACTTTCTCCTGGATGCCAGCGACGGCGCGTGCGGTGATCATGGGGCCGAGCTGGGTTTCGGCGTCTAGGGCCGAACCGATTCGCACACTCTTCATGCGTGCAGCGAGCTTCTCGGTGAAGGCGTCGGCGAGCGAGCGGTGGACGATGAACCGGTTGGCGGCGGTGCAGGCCTGCCCTCCGTTGCGCATCTTGGCAAGCATGGCTCCGTCGACGGCGTCGTTGACGTCGGCGCCGGGCAGCACAAGGAACGGGGCGTTGCCGCCGAGCTCCATGGAGGTTCTGGTCACATTCGATGCTGCAAGTCGCAGGAGGTTGCGCCCTACTGCAGTGGATCCGGTGAAGGACAGCTTGCGAATCCGAGGATCGCCCAACGCGGCCTCTACTGTCGGGCCGGGTTGGTCGGTGGGGACGACGTTGACCACACCAGGCGGGGTGCCAGCGGTTGCGAGGATCTCTGCCACCATGAGAGCGGTGAGCGGGGTCTCGGCTGCTGGCTTGAGCACGACGGTGCAGCCTGCGGCTAGTGCGGGCGCGATCTTGCGCGTGGCCATGGCAGCGGGAAAGTTCCAAGGCGTCACGAGCAGCGCGGGCCCGACTGGGCGCTGACTGGTGAGGATTCGGGTGGCACCCGCCGGGCTGGTGCGGAACTCGCCGCCGAGGTGGGCGGCCTGCTCGCTGAACCAGCGGAAGAACTCGGCCGCGTAGGCGACTTCGCCTTCGGCGTCGCCGCGGGTCTTGCCCATCTCCAGGGACATCACCAGCGCGAGGTCGTCGGCCCGCTCGATCATGAGCTCATAGGATCGTCGCAGGATCTCGGCACGCTGCCGGGGTGCGGTGGCGGCCCATGTTGGCTGGGTCGCGTGCGCGGCCCCGACGGCGGACATCATGTCGGTCACGTCGGCGTTGGCGACGTCGGTGAGAATTTCGCCCGTAGACGGGTTCATGACCGGGATTCGGTCGGCGCCCGGTCGGTGCTCGCCGCCGATCCACAGGTCGCGGTGGGGAACGAGGTCGTTGATGGCAGTCATGGGCGTGAGCTCCTCGCGCGTGCTTTGGTCAGGCTGAGGGCGGCCGCGAAGGTCGAGGTACCCGAGGCGATGAGATGGATGATCGGGATCTGGATGCCGGCGGCGCGGTAACGGTCGAGATGCTCCACGCACTGCTCGGGCGAGCCGCTGACGACCAGCTCGTCGACGACGCCCTCCGGAATCGAGTCCACGGCCACCCGACGGTCTCCGGCCTCCCAGTGGTGCCACATCCGGGCGAGAGGCTCGGTGCGGCCGGCCCACTCGTGGAAGGCGCGGTAGGCGGGCGTGGTGGCGTACCAGGCGATCTGGCGGCGGGCGGTTGCGAGGACATGATCGCGGTCCGTCGAGGGGCACACGAAGAGTCGCGCGCCTAGGCATGCGTGGGACCCGGCAATTTCCTGGATACGTGGCACGTCGTCGACGGAGGCCCAGCTGAGCAGAGCGCCGTCCGTCTCGCTGCCGGCGAGTTTGAGCATGCCTGGGCGCAGGGCTGCGAGCAGCATCTTGGGTGGGTGTGCTGGCGGGCGCTCGAGCTGGAAGCCGCGTACCGAGAAGGTGCGGTAGTTCTCGGTGACCTTCTCCCCCGCTAGTGCCGCTTTCAGGAAGCGCACGGTGTCCTTGATGCGGTGGTAGGGGTCCTCGTAGGACTGCCCGTTCCAGTTCTGCACAATGGGGGGTGTGGAAGCTCCCAGTCCGAGGGTGAACCGGTCGCCGTAGAGCTCTGCCATGGCGGCGGCATGTCCGGCCAGGGTGGCCGCCCCTCGAGTGAAGACGGGCACGATGGCGGTGCCGACGTGTACGTCGCTGAGGGTGGTGGCGGCCATGGCAAGGGGTGTGAACGCGTCCCATCCGCGTGCCTCGAGCGTCCAGAAGTCGGTGCATCCCTCGTCGGCCAGTTGACGGTACTGGTCGATCTGGGTGACCAGTGGTTCGTCCGTGAAGGGCAGGCTGACGCCCCACCGGTCACCGGGATCCGGCACCGGTGCTGGTGCGTGCAGAGGCGAGGAGGTCATCGGTAGCTGCGGCCGATCACGTGCCGCTGGATCTGGTTGGTGCCCTCGAAGATCTGCATGATCTTCGCCTCTCGCATGAGCCGCTCCACGGGATAGTCCTTGGTGTAGCCGGCCCCTCCCAAGACCTGCACGGCGTCGGTAGTGACTCCCATGGCGGCGTCTGAGGCGAAGAGCTTCGCCTCGGCGGCCAGTCTGGTGTAGGGCACGCCGCGGTCCTTGCGGCGTGCGGCGTCCAAATAGAGCGCTCGGGCTGCCGAGGTGCGGGCGGACATGTCTGCCAGCAAGAAGGAGACGCCCTGGAAGTCGATGATGGGCTGGCCGAACTGCTCGCGGGTGCGGGCGTACTCCGCGGCCTGGTCGAGAGCGGCCTGGGCGAGACCCGTGGACACAGCGGCGATGCAGAGGCGGCCGGTGTCCAGCGCGTCGAGTGCCATGGAGAGACCCTTGCCCTCGGCGCCAATGCGTCGGTCCGCGGCGACGCGGACGTGGTCAAACTGGACTTGGGAGGTGCGGGATCCGGTGAGGCCCATCTTCTTCTCGGGAAGTGCGGCAGTGAGGCCGGGGGCGTCGCCGGGCACGAGGAAGCAGCTGATGCCGCGGGCGCCGTCGTCGGAGGTGCGGGCCATGACGGTGTAGAAGTCGGCGTCGCCGCCATGGGTGATCCAGGCCTTGGTGCCGGAGATGACGTAGTCGTCGCCGTCACGGGTTGCGGTCGTCTTCATCGAACCGGGGTCCGAGCCGGCTTCAGGCTCGGATAGGCAAAAGCCGCCGAGGAGGTCGCCGCCGATGAGGTCGGGCAGCCAGCGCTTGCGCTGTTCGTCGGTGCCCCACTTCCACAGCGGGTGGACGCTGGCCCAGTGGACGGTGACGGCGACCCCGACGGTCGCCCAGGTGCGCGCGAGTTCTTCGACGACCTGGAGGGCGACCTCGTCGTCCATCGCGGATCCGCCGTACGCCTCGTCGTGCGGCAGGGAGAGGACGCCGAGAGCGCCCAGCTTGCCGATCACTTCGCGGGGGAACGTGCCGCTCTCCTCGTTCTCGGCGACATGCGGGGCCATCTCGCTGGCTGCGAATCGAGAGATGGTTTCGAGCATGTCTTCGTCCTCGCGGGACGGCAGCAGTCGGGTCATGGTCATCGCGATCACCTCGTAGCAGGTTCGGTGGCGGGTTCGGCTCTCGGCTCGGTGCCGGGCGTTGCTTCGCACTTCGTGCGTAGCAGCCCGTCCGCTGCTGCTGCGACGACGGTCGGCACCGCTGTGGGTCGGTGGGTGGAGGGGTCGACGTACACATGCACGAACTGGCCCACCACGTGGGGCTGGTCGTCGGCCAGGGAGAAGACCGCCAGTTGGTAGGTGATGCTTGAGTTGCCGAGGCGCGTGACCGCGAGTCCGACCTCGAGCGGCTGCGGAAAGCTGGCGGATCGCAGGTAGCGGCAGGAGGTCTCCGCCACGAGGCCGACGGCCTCCAACCCGGTGACGTCGCCGCACTGTGCCGAGAGCCATCCGTTGACGGCCGAGTCGAAGTACTCGTAATACACCGCGTTGTTGAGGTGCCCATACTGGTCGTTGTCGTTCCAGCGCGGTGAGATCGGGTAGAACGCCGCAAACTGGCCGCGTGCGGGGACGGGCGCCCTCACTGTGAACCGCCGACGCCAGTGCGGCCGGGCCGGATGACCTGTCGTACGGCGCGTCCAGAGGCCAGCTCATCCATCGCCCGGTTGAGGTCAGCGAGTCCGAGCTCAGCCGAGACCAGCTGATCCACCGGCAGCCGCCCGGCCTTCCAGAGCGAGATCATCGCGGGTACGTCGACCGCGGGCTGAGCAGTGCCCATGTAGGAGCCGAGCACGCGACGGTTCTCGGCGACGATGCTGAGGGCAGGCAGCTGGAGGACGGAGTCGGGGTGCGGTAGCCCTGCGGACACCGTTCCCCCGCCTCTTCCGGTAACGGCATAGGCCTGCTCGAAGACCTTCACGGAACCGACGGCCTCAAACGCCCAGTCGAACTTGCCGGGTGCCACCTCGGACACGAGCGCGTCGAGCTCGCCCGGCGCGCACGCGTGCGTGGCTCCGATGCGCAAGGCCAGGTCGCGCTTCTCAGGCAGGGGGTCGACCGCGACGACCGGGTAGGCGCCGGCCGCGGCAGCGGACATCACGGCGGCGAGGCCGACTCCGCCTAAGCCGAAGACGACGGCCGACTCACCTGGCCGCAGCCCCGCGGTGTGGTTGACGGCTCCGTACCCGGTGAGCATCGCGCATCCGAAGAGAGCTGCGGTCCCGAGCGGCACGTCCTTGTCGATCACAACGGCTGAGGACCGGTCAACGACGGCGTGCGTGGCGAAGCCGGACACGCCGAGGTGGTGGCGCACCTCACCCGCGGAATCGCGGATCCGGGTGCCGCCACCGACAAGGTCGCCGGTGCCGTTGGCAGCCATGGCGGTCGTACACAGGGCGGGACGACCGGACATGCAGAATCGGCACGCACCGCAGCTCGGGACGTACACGAGGACCACATGGTCACCCTCCCCGACGCCGCGGACGCCTTCTCCGACAGCCTCGACGACGCCGGCGGCTTCGTGTCCCAGGAGCATGGGCAGCGGGCGGGGTCTGTTGCCGTCAATCACAGAGAGATCGGAATGGCACACCCCGGCTGCTTCGATCCGTATCAACAACTCGCCGGGCCGCGGGTCGTCGAGCTCAAGCTCGACTACGTCGAGTGGTCGGGACTCAGCAAAGGGCGACGCGGCGGGCGACTTCCTCAGTACGGCTCCGTGGATCTTCACAGCAGCTCTTCCTCGATCTGGTGGTCTGAGTCAGACGGACTGGTCGGCGGGAACGCGCTCAGGCACTGTCGCGTAGGTGGCCCTTAGTGCCTTCTTGTCTGGTTTGCCCACGGGAGTGAGCGGGAGCTCGTCTACGATTTCGATGCTCTTGGGTGCGTGGACAGCTCCCTTGGCCTCGCGGACGCGTGCCACCAGGCGGGCCCGGTCGATCTGGGCTCCCGGTGACGCGACGACCACGGCCTTGACCGCCTCGCCCCATTCAGGGTCGGGCACACCGATCACGGCCGCAGCGGCGACTGCAGGGTCGGCGATGAGCACGTCCTCCACCTCGCGGGTGTAGACATTGAAGCCGCCGGAGATGATGAAGTCCTTTTTGCGGTCGACGATGGTGATGTACCCGTCTTCGTCCTGCTTGGCCATGTCCCCGGTGTGCAGCCATCCACCGGCGAGCGTCTCCTCGGTGAGCTCCGGCAGCTTGTGGTAGCGCAGCATCACGCCGGCGCTCCGAACGCAGATCTCGCCGACATCGCCCCGCGCCACTGGCTTGCCATCGTCGTCGAGCAGCTCGACCCTGGTGCCCGGGACGGCCCTACCGCAGGAGAGAAGTCGCTCGGGTCGGTCCAGGTCGTGCTCGCTGGACCAGAGGGCGGTCCCTAGGGCGAGCGACTCGGTCTGGCCGTAGATCTGGGTGAAGACGCGGCCGAGCCGTTCGTGACCCTCGATCAGGCGGGTGGGCGCCATGGGGGCCGCGCCGTACACGATCCGCTCAAGGGTCGGCATGTCGAGGTCGATGCCGGCGTCGAGCAGGCGGTAGATCATGGTGGGCACGAGGAAGGACACGGAGCCGCGGTTGCGCTTGACCGTGTCGACGAACTCGTCGGGCCGGAAGCCGTTGAGGGTGACCACGGTTCCGCCACGGATCAGCGTGGGGGCGAGGAAGTGTGCAGCAGCGTGCGTGATGGGTGCCGCTGCGACGTAGACGGGTTCCAGCGGCAGTTGATAGGCGAGCGGCGACGCGAGGGTGATGGCCGCTCGAGCACGCTGGCTCTGCACGACGCCCTTGGAACGACCGGTCGTGCCTCCGGTATAGAGGATCTCGACAATGGTGTTCTCGTCCACGTCCGGGTTGGCGCGTAGCGGTGTGGCGCCCACTGCCTCGGCGAGGACGAGCAAGTCTGGGGCGAACTCGGAGGACCCGATAGCGAGGAGAGACTCGACTCCCGCGGCGATCAGGTCGCCTGCGACGGAGGCGAAGGACTCGTCGACGACCAACAGCCGGATGTCGGCGTCGGCGCACTCGAACACGTGGTCCTCGACGGCCGCGCGGGCGTGCATGCCCACTGAGTGCGCGCCGAGGAGCTGTGCGGCGACGGCGACCATCCACGCCTCAGGTCGGTTGGGGGCGAGGATGCCGACCGCGTCGCCGGCACGCACGCCCCGATCGTGCATCACCCTCATGAACTGGGCGATCAAGTCGCGCGTCTCGGCGTAGCTGATGTGCCGGTCGTCGTGAACGAACGCGGTGCGGGAGGGCCACGCGCGGAGAGCCTCAACGACGAGGCTGTTGTGCGTCGAGGAGCTGGCGGCCAGCGTGGCGTCGGGGTGGGTCATGGCTGATCTCCGCTGTTCGGTCGGGTCGGTGGTGCGTGATCGGTGGCTGAGCCTCGGGCGGTCAGGACTCGCCCGGGGTGCCGGCCACCGACGTGGGGCTGGCACCCCCTCTTCGAGCGGTCGCTCAGGTGGTCCTCGCGACGTGGATCGCGGCGTGCAGCAGGGTGCCGCAGCCGGGGCACAGGTGCTCGTCCATGCGGACCTTCTCGTTCTCCTGGGTGCGCTTTTGCAATCGGACGCCCAGGCCGGAGAGCCGGGCATGTGCGTCGTGGGTGCGGCTGGTGGTGCCCTGGAGCCAGTCATCACCGAAGCCCAGGCCGCCGTCGCAGGCCGGGCACCTCCATTCGCCGCCGTCGGCGCGGTGCGGGACGAGCGAGTCCTCAATCAGGTCAGGCTGGGGGTTGACCAGGTCGCGGGGCGTCGTGGCGCCGTTCACCGCCTCCAGGCGCACGGCGCGGATCTCCCCGCGTCGGACCGAGGTTGCCTCCGCGTCGTATCCGACGTCGCTGTCGTTGAGGACGACACCGTAGATCTGTTCGGCGTGAGCAGCGGTGACGAAGTCGTCCTGCACGTCCTGGACGACCAGGGCCGGGTCTCGCAGGAGCGGGTCACCGAATCCGCCGCCGCCGCCGAGCCAGGAGTGGAACACATCCTTCCCGTGCAGCAGCACCCCTTGGGCGTTGGGGTCCTGGAGCTCGGTCGATTCGGCCTGGATGTTCTCCGGTGTCGGGTAGGTACCGCAAGCGATGAGGTCCTTGGCGTTGGTGCCGCGCAGGAACTCGAAGCCGCTGCCCCCGGCCGGCAGCCCGCCCGCGAAGCCCCACGGCGGTACCGCTGCCGTCGGGCAGAACAGGGTCTCGGCCGCCTCCTCCACGCCCCACGGGACCCAGGCGTAGTCGAGGCCCATGCCGCCGCGGCTGGCGCCGTGCCCCGAGCTGTCGGTGGCCAGGCGCTTCCACAGGTAGAGCGCCGGGTAGATCATCTCGTTCATCTCGACGTCTGGGAGCATGTTGCCGATCTGCGTCAGCAGTCCTGCCGCGTCGTGTCCGTCGCGCACGATCTGCGCCCCAGTTCCCATCCCGCCGCCGTCCATGTTGAACCAGACGAAGAACTCACCGTTGTCCTCGCGGATGCCCGAGGAGATGCCGCCAGTCCACGAGTCACCCCACTCGCCCTGGGCACGCTGGCGGACGGTCGCATTGTCGCTGGTGACGCACGCCTGATTGAGAAGTCGCGTGACCAGACGGGTCGCGCGAACACCGGCTGTGAGGTGCCCGTTGCTGATCGGGGCCGGCACGACCGGGTTCACGATGCTGCCCTCGGGGGCGAGGATCTCGAAGGCCGTCATCACGCCCTCGTTGAACGGGACGTCCCATCCCAGGATGGGGACGACGGCGCTGGCGATGCTGCCGACCAGCGCTCCGTACGAGCAGTTGACAAAGCCGTCGGTCTGGGGGCTGGATCCCTCGAAGTCGAAGGTGATCGAGTCGTCAGCGACGGTCATCTTGCATGCAACGCGGTAGAGCACGTCGTCGTGACCGTTGCCCTCGACCCAATCCTCGCTCTCGAAGACGCCGTTGGGGATGTGGCGGATCCGGTCTCGCAGGAGCTGCTCGGCCAGCTCGAAGCTCAGGGCCGTGTAGCTGGCGAAGGTCTCGTGGCCGAACTCCTCGATCGTCTCCAGGAACCGACGGATGCCGGTGTTGTTGGCCGCTACCATGCTGCGGACGTCGTTCCAGTGCAGCACTGGGACGCGGACGTTGTTCGCGATGAGCCGCCGCACCGACTCGACAGGCTCACCCTGGTCGTAGATCTTCACCCCGGGCGGCAGGCGAAGCGCCTCGCCGAAGCAGTCGGTGGCGGAGGGGGCAAAGCCTCCAGGAGCCATGCCGCCGACGTCTACAAGGTGGGCCTGGGACTGGGCGAAGCCCACCAGCTCCTTCCCGAGGAAGATCGGCGAGATGACGGTGGTGTCCGGCGGGTGGCTCGACCCGGCGGTGTGCGGGTCGTTGCTGATGAAGGAGTCTCCGGGCTTGATCTCGTTGGGGCCGACGGTGGCGATCAGGTTCCTGACCGCTACGCCGCCCGAACCGATGTGCAGCTGCACTGCGTCGGAGTAGGAGTAGATCCGGCCCTCGGCGTCGAAGAGAGCCGTGTTGTAGTCGCGGGCCTCGGTGATCACCGGCGAGCCAGACGACCGGATCATCGCGATGCCCATCTCCTCGACGATGTTGTCCAGGCGCATCCGGATGACCTCCAAGGTCACCGGATCGTAGTCGTTGCGCAGCTCTGCGATCGTGGTCATGGCTTGTCCTTTCAGGCCTGCAGGCGGCGGGTCGATCGGAGGGAGACGATCACGTCTCCCTCGTCGTTCATGGACGCCTTTGCGCCTTCGGGCACGTACACCGTGGTGTCGATCTCCTCGAGGATGCAGGGCCCCTCGGCCTCGCGGACCGCGGCGAACCCGCGGTACACGGTCACCGTGAGCGGCTCTCCGGTCGCCGGGCTGATGATCTGGCGCTCGTACTGGTCAATCTCCTGCGGGATGGTGACCACCTTGTCGCCGCCGAGCTCGGCGGTGTCCGAGCGTCCCAGTGCGCGCACTCGGACGTTGATGAGTAGTACCTCGCTCTCGGTCCAGGCGGTGCCCGTGCCGAACTCGGACTCGTAGTCGGAGACGAACTGGCCGCGGAGCTGTTCCTTCAGCTCTTCGGTGATCCCCTCGTTGGGGAACCGGGAGGTGACCTCGAAGATCTGGCCGGCGAACTTCATGTCGGCTTCGCGGATAAGGTCCTGGCTCTCCTCGGGGATGCCCTCGGCCTCGAACCAGGCTCGAGCGCGGGCTTCGAGTTCGCTGAACGACGCTTCGAGCTGCTCGGCCGGCTGGTCGAAGGTCCACGGGGTGGTGCGCACCTCGGTATAGACCGCATCGGCATGCATCAGCCCCCAGGCGGAGAACACGGCTGCATTGGCCGGGACGACGATCTCCTCGAGCCCAACCTCCTGGGCGACCGAGGCAGCGAACAGGCCCATCGCGCCACCGAAGTTGACCATCGTGAAGTCGCGCGGGTCGTGACCGCGGTTGATTGTGATCTTGCGGACGGCGTTGGCCATCTGGTGCGTCGCGAGGCGGTACATGCCTTGGGCAACTGCCTCGACGCTCAGTCCGAGAGGTTCTGCCACCTTGGCGACTGCCTGCTTGGTGGCGTCGCCGTCCAGCGGCATGGTGCCGCCGAGATAGTAGTCGGGGTTGATGAGCCCGAGCACCAGGGCTGCGTCGGTCGTGGTGGGCTCGGTGCCGCCGCGGCCGTAACAGACCGGGCCAGGGTTGCTGCCCGCGCTACGGGGGCCGACGCGGAGCAGCCCGCGACCGTCGATCCAGCCGAGGCTTCCGCCCCCGGCGCCGATGGACTCGATGTCCACGGCCGTCAGGCTGGTGGGGAACTCGCCGATGCGGGCGCGCGGGAGGATGCGGAGCTCACCGTCGATGATCGCGGCGGCGTCCAGGCTGGTGCCACCCATGTCGGCGGTGAGGATGCGCTGACGGCCGATCCGCTGGCCGAGGAGGCGGGCTCCGGCGACACCGCCGACAGGCCCGGAGTTGAACATGTTGATCGGGGCCTTGGCCGTCTCGCGGACCGACAGGAATCCGCCGTGCACCTGCATGATCTGCGGTGCCACCTTCAGGCCGGCGTCGCGCAGCCGCTGCTCGAGGTTCTCGAAGTGGTTGGCCACGATCGGCTTTACCGCGGCGTCCAGGACTGTCGTCACCATCCGCTCGTACTCGCGATAGACCGGGGTGAGTTCCGAGGAGAGCGTGAAGGGCAGGTCGGGGTAGCTGGTGCGGATCAGCTCGCCTACGGCCTTCTCGTTCTCGGCGTTCCGGAAGGACCACAAGAAGCACACCGCGACGGACTCAACGCCTTCGTTCTCTACCAGCTCGGCGAGTGCGGCCTTGACCTCGGCAAGGTCGACGGGCACGAGCTGACGGCCCTGGGCGTCGACGCGTTCTGAGATCTCGACGATGTGCCGGCGCTCCACCACCGACGGGTAGGGAGCAAGGTCGTGGGGGTCGCGCTCCTCCCCTCGGGCCGAGCGTGCGATCCGCAGGGTGTCCTTGAACCCGCGAGTGGTGAGAAGGCCGACCCGGGCGAACTTGAGCTGGTCGATGGCGTTCGTGACGATGGTGTTGCCGAGCACGAAGCGCTCCACCTCGGCGAAGAAGTCGTCGTTGCTCATTCCCAGGCGGTCCTGGAGCACCTCGAGCGCCCCGAAGATGCCTGCGGTGACGTCTCCGGTCGACAGCGACTTGCCGCGCACCGATCCGGCACTGCTGACGGCGACGGCATCGGTGAATGTGCCTCCGACGTCGATACCAACGTGAATGGTCATCGTTCTCTCCTCGGTCCGCACGTGCGGACGTGGCGCAGTGGATGTGGCAGTGGAGCCTGTGACGGCCGTCACCTACAAGTCGAGGCTACGAAGTGGTCTGCGATGCGCTCAGGTGGTTTATGTGCACTCTCGCGCGCTACGAGGTGTGGGATGTTCACACCAGTCGGGCCGCAGAGTCACGGGGTCCAGCGCGGTGCTCGCTTCTCGAGGAAGGCGGATACGCCCTCCTGGTACTCCGGTGTCCCCGACAGCGCGTAGACGCTCAGCTCCGGCGCCTGACGGGCCCACGCTGCGGCCTCGTTGGCGGTGATGGCGTCGCGGATCGCCTTCAGTGTGATGCGGGTGGCCTCGGGCGGGTTCTGAGCGATGCGCTGCGCCAGGTCGAGCGCCGTGGACAGTGCCTCGCCAGCCGGGGCCAGTCGGGTGAGCAGCCCGTGCTGGTGCATCACCTGGGCGGGCACAGAATCGCCGGTGAGAGCCATCTCGGCCGCGACGTGGAAGGGGAGCCTGAGGGGCAGCCGAGCGAGGCCGCGGGCGGCGGCGACCTGGCCGTTGCGCACCTCGGGCACGCCGAAGTCGGCGTCCTCTGCGGCGACGATCAGGTCGCAACTGAGGGCGATTTCCAGGCCGCCCGCCAGCGCGAAGCCTTCGATCGCCGCGACCAGGGGCTTGGCCGGTGGTCGATCGACGATGCCAAACCATCCCCGATCGACGGTGCGGGCGAACTCACCGCGCACGGCCTGACCCATGTCTTGGCCCGCGCAGAAGTATCCGCCGGCGCCGGTGAGGACTCCGGAGCGCAGCTCGGGGTCATCGTCGAGGGCAGTCAGTGCCTCGTTTAGTTCTTCAGCCATGGACGTGGTCATCGCGTTGCGGCGGCGCGGTCGGTCCAGTGTGATGACCAAGACGTGGTCGACGCGGTCGACTAAGACCCGTCCCTGCTCGGCTTCGATGCTGCTCATGCTCGCTCCAGCACGGTCACTGTGCACACGGCGGCGGTGTACGGGTCGTCGAGCGTCACGGCGCCGCCCGCGTTCTGAGCGATTGCCAGCTGCGCGTCGGGGACCTGTCGGTCTCCGGCTCGGTTGCGGAGCTGGTCGACGAGCTCGACCACCTGCGCGGCACCCGTCGCTCCGACCGGGTGGCCGCGGCTGATCAGCCCGCCGCTGGTGTTCACAGGGATCCTGCCGTCGTGGCGCAATTGGCCGTCGAGCGCCAGCTTCCAAGCCTCCCCCTGGCGGACCACGCCCATCTCTTCCAAGATGACGAGGGCGGCCGGTGCCGCGGCGTCGTGAAGCTCGATGACGTCGGCATCGGACGCTTTCCTGCCGGCCTGGTTCAATGCCGCGGCGGTCGTCCGGGTGATGAGCTGGCCGCCCTCGCGGCGCCGACCGGACTGCAGAGCCGCGCCCGTGATGGCGACAGGATCCCGCCCGGGCTTGTCTCGCGTCACGACGATCGCCGCGGCGCCGTCGCCGATCGGCGAGCACATCAGCAAGGTGAGGGGGTCAATGATCATCCGTGAGGCCAGGATGGCGTCTGGAGTGTGAGCCTCGCGATACTGCGCGTTCGGGTTCAGGCTGCCGTGGAAGTGCATCGTCGCCGCAGCATGTGCGAACGCTTCAGTCGTGGCGCCCGTCTCCGCGGCGTAGCGGCGAGCCTCTTGGGCGTAGAGGTCCATGAAGACCGAGTTGCGGTTGGAGGCGTTGACCACGAGCGGATCGGTGATGTCGATCGCGCGACCGAGCGCGTCGAACGCACGGGCCTTCTCGGGGTGCGACATCTTCTCGGCGCCCACCGCGACAGCGACGTCGGTGCTGCCGGATGCGACAGCCATCACGGCCAGGTGGAGAGCGCTGGACGAGGAGGCGCAGGCGTTCTCGACGTTCACCATCCGCGCCCCGGCGAGCTGACCGTCCAGGAGGGCGAGCTGCCCCTGGATCATGGCCTGGCCGCTGATGACCGAGCTCGTCGCGTTGCCGAACGCGACAAAGCCGACGTCCTCGGGCCGTACCGCCGCGTCCGCTAGGGCGGCGTCGACCGCCTCGCCGGCGAGGTCCTGGAGCGCGGTGTCCGGGAACTTGCCGAAGCGGGTGACAGCGGCTCCAGCCACGTATGTGGTGTCCATGATCGACCTTTCGTCGGGTGGGGTGGGCGGCGGTCGCGATTTCGCAGGGTGGGTTCTTCAGCGGGGCAGCATGCGCTGGCCCGCGTCGATCCGGATGCACTCAGCGTTGAGGTAGGGGTTGCTCACGATGTGCCCGACGAGGGAGGCGAACTCCTCCGGGCGTCCCATGCGCTTGGGTTCGAGGATCATGTCTACCAATCGTTCTTGGACGTCTTCGCGCATACCGCTCACCATGCTGGTGGCGAACAGGCCGGGGGCGATGCAATTGACCCGCACGCCCTTGCCCGCGACATCGCGGGCCAGGGGGAGGGTCATGCCGACCACGCCGGCCTTGCTGGCGCTGTAGGCCGCTTGGCCCATCTGCCCGTCGAAGGCCGCATCGGATGCCGTGTTGACCACAACTCCGCGCTCGCCGTTCTCGTCCGGAGCGTTGTCGAGCATCGCGGCGATGGTGACGCGGTTGAGGTTGAAGGTTCCGGTCAGGTTTACTGCCAGCGTCTTGGCGAACAAGTCGAGTTCTGCCGGGCCATTGCGGCCTACCACCTTGGCGGCCGGTGCGATACCGGCGCAGTTGACGTTCACGTGGATCGCGCCGAGCCGGTCAACCACTTGGTCGGCAGCGTTCTCCGCGGCCAGCGAGTCGGTGACGTCGAAGGCGAGGGCGAGAACGCGCTCCTTAGGCAAGCTGGCGGCGACCTCTTCGATGCGGGACTTGTCAGCGTCGACGAGTGCGACAGAGGCACCGCTCCCGGCCAAGAGCTCGGCCGTGGCACGGCCGAGGCCGGACCCGGCGCCGGTGACGACGGCGACTCGTTCGGCGATGCGCATCTCTGGTTCCTCTCGCAGGCGGACTTCCTAGGTCGCCCAAGCTACGGAGCGTTGGTGACATGGCACACTGATGATGTCCACACCTGTCCAGCCGATGTCGTGTGCAGATCTCACACCCGTGCGATGAGAGGTTCGCCAGCATGTCCAGCCAGCTCCCGGATCGCGAGCACTTTCCACTCGTGCATCCGACCGCCGCTGAAGGATTCGGCCTCGCGGTCCAAGACCTTCTCGACGCGATCAACGAGACCGACCTGGGAAGGGTCGAGGGAGCCGCGCACACCCTCATCGACATCCTGCGTCCCACGTCGCCGGACGACGTCTTGGCGGGTCTCCGGCACGCCGCCCTCCGTGCCCACCAGGAAGCGGTCAACCGCCGTCGCCGCGTGAGCGAGCTGACCGCGCTGCACCAGATCGCGGTCGACCTCGCAGCGCTACGAGACCCCGACGAAGGGCTCCAAGCAATCGTGCGAGCCGCGCAGGCGGTCATCCCGTCCGCGGACGCGACCTACCTCCTGCTGTCTGAGGCGGGCACCGGATGGAACTACATCAAGGCGAGCGTCGGGCTCCAGAACCCGGACTTCATGAACGTGCGTGTGCACGACGGCTTCGGAATGGTGGCCCGGATCTACGAGACGAGGGCGCCACTGTGGACGCGGAACTACGTGGAGTCGAACAGCTTCAAGCACGACAGCGTGGTCGACAAGTCCTTGGCGGAGGACGGCCTTCGATCGGTGCTCGGCATCCCGATCATCCTTCAAGGCGTGCCCCAAGGCATCCTCTACGCCGCCAACCGCGTCGAGCGTGCGTTCTCTGCCGACGAGGTCGCTGTGCTTCAGCAGTTCGCTGACCTCGCCTCCATCGCGATCGAGAACACGCAGTACCTCGCAGGTCTGCGTCGTACAGCGGAGGACATCAACGAGGGGATGACCGCGGTAGAGCGCGCAGCCCAGCTCCACGCCGATCTCACGGCGCTCGTAGTCGGGGGCGCGGATATGGCCGACGTCCTAACTCCGATCAACAACGTCCTTCCCGGCGAGCTGCACCTGTTGGACAGCGCTGACCAGGTGCTCGCCAGCACGAGCGACGATGACTTGGACGCCGACACCTTCACGCAGGTCCGCCTCAGCCAACGAGCCGGAACCGTGACGACGGAGAAGACCGAGACCGGCTACCGACACGTGGTGGCGGTCGCCACCCCCACCGCGTACCACGGTGCACTCGTCCTGAAGTCCGAGTCGACTCTGACCGATTTGGATCGGCGGACCCTCCAGCGCGCCGGCCACATCGTGGCGCTGCTCAAGATCCAGCAGCAGGCGCTCGTCGAGGCCGAGGTCCAGGTCCGCGGTGACTTCCTCCACGAGCTCCTCGAGACCCGGCAAGGGCTGTCCGACGCTGCCATGCTCCGCGCACACAGCCGCGGCATCGAGCTCAGCGGAGAGGTCGTCGTCGTCGCGGTCGCCGTGCCGAACGAGCGCCAACTCGCGGCCCGCCGCGCCATGTCCGACTATGCGAGCATTCGCTCCGGGGTCGGCGGAGAGCACAACGGGGTCGTGGCTGCGGTCTTCCCCGGCGAGGACGCCAAGCAGGTAGCCAACGACGTGCACAAGCGATTGCGCCGAGAGCTCGGCATTCCAGCGCTGGTCTGCGCATCCAGGCCGGTCGACGGCGCCAGCGGCGCTGTCTGCGACGCCTTTATCGAAGCTCGCCGTTGCGCCACCATGTTGCGAGGTCTCGGCACCGAGTCCAGAGCGGTGACGACGAGCGAGTTGGCGATCTTCAGCCTTCTGTTCACACCGGGTCGCGAGCACGAGCTCAATCTCTTCATCGAGCACACTCTCGGCCCCCTCACCCGATACGACCAGTCTCAGAACGCGCAGCTGGTCGACACCGTGTCCGCGTACTTCACAAATGGCTTGAACGTCGCCAGGACCGCACGCGCCCTGTTTGTCCACGCGAACACAGTGGTCAAGCGGCTAGAACGCGTCACCGACGTGCTCGGCGAGGACTGGCAGGACGAGCCCAACGCCACCCGACTGCGGGTTGCGCTGCTCTTCCACTCCTACGTCGACGGATCTCCCGTCTGGGAATGATGTGGGGAGACTCGAAGGAGCTGAGTGATGACCACGATCTTGGCACCCCGCATCACGCCCGCTCTCGTTACAAGCGTCGTACAAACAGTCCAGAGACCTTGTTGGCCCCCTGGGTGTGAACCGGCTCGGACCGGGACGCCCGCGCACCCGACCCGATGCGCTGCTCGGCGACAAGGCCTACTCCTCGCGCGACAACCGCGCGCTGCTGCGTGCCCGCGGGATCAAGACCGTGATTCCGCAGCCGCCGGACCAGATCGCCCACCGCCGGCGTCGCGGTCCGGCCGGCGGCAGGCGACCGAGCTTTGACGAAGACGCCTACAAGGGCCGCAACGTCATCGAGAGGTCCTTCAACGAGCACAAGCAATGGCGCGGGATCGCCACCCGCTACGACAAGCTCGCAGCCGTCTATCGAGGGGCCGTCGTGCTACGCCCCATCACCCTCTGGCTCGCGACTTAGGAGACACGCCCTAGCGCAACTGGACCCGTCCGAACGTGGTGTCGTCCTCAGCGATCTGCAGCCCATCATCGACGGGCTGCGGGAACACGGCATGGGTTAACACGGACCGACGGATGAGACGGGAGTGACGAGGCTTCTCAGCGGTGGTGGTGGGACGGTCGACTGGCGGTCAGCGGACGGCGAAGCCGCCGGTCCAGCCGATCTTCTCGGCGGCGGCGAGGGTGATTTGGAGGAAGCCGAGTGCCTCGAGCTCACGGGCGCGGCGCAGGGAGCCGGCGTCGATCACGCGCAGGCCACCGGCAGTGACCAGGTCGGCCAGGGTCGCCTTGGCCGCGGCGTCGTCGCCGGCGACCAGAATGGTGGTGGGCTCACCGGCGAGCTCACCGGAGGCCAGCGTCGCGGCGAAGTTCGTGCTGAAACCTTTAAGGACGCGGGAGTCCGGCAGCGCGGCGGCGATCTCGGCAGCCGCCGAGGAGTCGGCCGGCACGGTGAGGGCGTCGAGGGTCTCGAAGTCAACGGGGTTGGTGATGTCGACGACAATCTTGCCGGCCAGCTGGTCGCTGCGCTCAGCCAGGACCTGGGCTACGGCCGAGGAGGGGACGGCGAGGACGACGACGTCGCCCGCGACTGGGCTGCTGGCGTCCTCGCGGCCGAGCAGCTGCACGCCGTTGCCGCCCCTCTCGATGACGCTGGCGATCGCGGCGCCCATGTTGCCGGTGCCAAGGATGGTGACGGTGTCGACTCGCATCGTGTTCGGGTCAGTGCTGCTCGTAGATGGTGTGGTGAAGGTCTCGGCGGTCATGTGTCGCTCCTAGCAGTAGTTGAGATGGCACGGGTCACGACATTCGCCCCAAGAGGTTCGATGCGCACACCCGGTTCGTCCGACGATGCCGACGTCCGCCGGCGTTCGGATCCGTGATGCCCCTAGCCGATGCCCTAGTGAAGTGGCCTGCGTAGGCCCATGCGGGCTTCGATGATCGCCTTCTGACGTTGCCGTCAGGCGTCGCGGACCGGGGTCGCTACTGGGGTGTCCACGGATTCGACGGACCGGGCCGAGACCCGACGCTTGCGACATGACCGAGACACCTACTTTGCAGCGCAACGGCCGCGTGACCGGTCCGACGCCGTACGGCGGCTTCGGCCCGATGCCGATCGCAGGCGAGTGGCGGGGCGGCTCGAGCGGTCGCCATGCCACCGACAAGGATCCTGGAGGGGCTCGACCCTGCTCGGCATCCCGCTCGCGAGTGTGGCGGAACTCGATCTCGCCTTCGCAGATCATGCTGACCCGTCACGACGCGACCGGCAACCACAACCCGAACACCGCCTTCAGAGATGCGAAGACGTCCGGCCCGGACCGCTACGGAGGCGCGTGGGGGATCGAGGAGTTCATCCCAGCGCTGGGCGGCGTGCGCGCACTCCCTCGGCGCGCTGCCGTGTCAGACCGCCGGGCCGCGCACATGCCGGAAGCGACCGCCGCTGCGTTCACTCCTCGCAATCAGCGAATACCCGACCACCACGTCCACAACCACGACCAGTGGGTCCACATCGACTAGACCCGCGACGGGGACTTCGACCCCGCGGCAGCCACAGCCAAAGAAGGGAGATTAGGAAATGGACACCGAGGCCGATTCAGCGACCGCTAAGAGGCTGCGCTCGATTCTCCTCGAGTTGGCCCGCAACCACGACCATGCCGCCGCCACTGGAGCCGCCGCAACACCCTACTGGGAAGCCTGTCCTCCCTCTGTCATCGGGCACCGCGCGGCCGCCGCCGCACTGCGCGATGAGGCCAACCATTTCCTCGACGAAGGCTGAGAAGAGCTGACCTGCCGAGGGCCAGCCAACTCTGCTCCATCTCGGAAAGCCATTGGCACCTCTTGTAGTCACCCGCGAGTTCCAACAACCGTGGACTGAAGGGTCCGAACGAGATGCACACTACGCAGACTGGATCAACATGACGAGCGAGAGGTACGAGCACGCGTCCACCGGCGCGGCAAGTGCGGCGACGCCTGCGATGATTGTTCGGGAAACGCCCAGGACAAGAGTGAGCGCACTCACCGCGACCAGGGAACGAAGCCGGGTCGGGGACGTCAGCCGGCTGGCCGGTCCTAGCGACGCAGAACTTCTGGGCGGGCACGTGGACGATCTACAGCGTACCTGTCTCAACTCCCACGTGCCGGGGATCGCTTCTGCTGTAGGGGCGTTCAGTTGGTGGGCCCTTCTCCAACACGGCGCTCTAGGAGCATACTTCCCGATCGACGGTGGACAGCAGCTCGCCTCGGCGTTGGAGTCCACTCCAGTGGGCAGAGCTGTCATCGAACAGGTCGCAAGCTGACGCTTGCCTCGTTCCGCCGCGGGTGGCGAAACAGCCTCTACTCGGCGATCCGCGGATAAACGAATGGGACTGCACCGCGTTCTCAAAGACCCGACCGGATTCCTGGTTGATGTGCGCGCATCGGCTGCTGGCGGCGCTGTCCGGATAGTTCCGGCTCGGCGATCTCCCCAACGTGCGACGACCCCGGTTGCGTAAGTGCGGCACGGTTTGGCGCATCAAGGAGTGGCATGGAGATCTCTCGTCTCCCAGAAGCGCTGTACCACTCCCTCGCCCTCTGCCTAGAGAGCGCAGACCGCGCGGCGGGGCGGCAAGGACTCGGCGGCCCTCCCTCCCCGAGTCGCACACCACGGAGTCCTACACCCAGCGCACTCCTGCCTCGGGCGGTTCACGCATAAGGCGCACGCCGACCACCCAGAACGGTTTCTGGGTCACAATGCTCGGCACAAACCGGAATCGCTCACTCGGCGTCACCGTGAGCCACGTCCACTGGCTTGCCCTGCCGACACTGCGCGGTCTCGCTGGCAGATGAGCCACATCTCCTCCTGGAGGTGGACCACATCGTGCCCGTCTCTAAGGGCGGCCTCTCAACGCCGGAAAACCTTCAGACTCTCTGCTGGCGTTGCAACCGCCGCAAGTCGAACAAGTCTCCGCAGACCGCCACTCCTCGGCTCGCACCAAAACTCGCACCCTCGACCGCAACCGAGGTCGCGCCCGACGTGGTGCACACGGAGGCCCCTGCCGTCGTGGCGCCACAGTCCGCCAACGTCAACGTCGAGGGGCAGCTAGTGAAACTCCGCGAGCTGTACGACGCAGGCCTCTTCACGGACGCGGAGTACGAAGCTAGAAGGCAATCCTGCTCGACCGCCCGTAGGACTGCACTCCTCACCTCGGGTCCATTTGGCGCCCTGCCGATCTCCCGGCGACCCGCGCGAAGTAGTCCGCGTGGACCAAATCACACAACCGATTCTGCCGCGAGTCTCCCCGTCTGCGAGGGCAGGAGACCGCTCGGCGAACTGCTCACTCCCAGGGCCGGGTGCCTATTCGTGCAGCACCGCGGCATCGCGCCACGCCTCTTCAGACTTGGGGAGGGTGAGGCCGAGACCGGACCGGAAGTCTGACCGGGTCCGACCTGCGCGACGTGCGGTGGCGGCTTTCTCCGCGACGGCGGCCCGGGCGGGGTCTGTCGTCGGGTCGTCGTAGAACTTGCCGTCGCGGAGCATCGTCTTGACCGTTTCGGCACCGAGACTCATTCGCTCGCCGATTTCGGCCCGGCTTAGGCCCTGCCGCTGGAGGTCGACGGCCTCCGAACAGCGCGCGACACGGTCCTGCTGCAACTGGCCGTTGAAGGCATTGCGACCGCGGTCGTCGATGGGGACCACCTGGTGGCCCGTGGCTTTCTCATACGCGTCGATGAGCTCCTGGTGCAGGCGCCCACGCGTTCCCACTTCGTATCCGCTGGCGCGGGCCCAGGCCCGAACGTCGGCTGGCGTGGGACCCGTCGTAGAAGGACTCGACCGTGGGCGAGTGAGCGAGTCCCCGGTGACGCCCTCTGCGTGCTGAGGCGTCGGCGCCTTCGGGGTCGTCGGCACCGGCTTGGAGGAGCGTGCAAGAGCTGGCTGGAGATGGGCGAGAAGCACTGCGTACGTGGCCGGCTGGACGGTTCTTGTTCCGGATTCACGAGCCTTCTCGGCCTTGGTGCCTTCAAAGGTGCCGTCGGTGACAAGCATGGCGGTCTTCGCTGACACCGCACCGATGATGCGAACGCCAAGCCTCTCTGACTCCCACTCAAGCCGGGCACGCAAGGTGTCCTCGCAGCCAGTGAAGACCACCTTGTCCCCCACGCGCAGCGGCGTGCCATGCGGCCAGTCGGTCGGCAACTCCTTCAAAAAGGTTGACAGCCTCTGGTTGCGGGCGTTCTCGGCCCGATCGAGTAACGCGGGGATGACCTTCTGGTTCACGCCAAGCAAGTCGGCGATCTGCTGGAGTTCGGCACGCTCGGCGCGACTCACCTTCCCGTCGTCGAGTGCGGCATGCGCGAGGGTCAGCACGAACGCTCGGTTCGCTGCAGCGACGTCGTCATCTGTCAGTTGCACAGCTTCGGCGATCGCGGCCAACTCGTCGGCTTCCTCGGTAGTCACTTCACCGTCTTCGAGGACCTCAGCCAACTTCTCCAGGTAGGCCAGAGCACCCGAAGGAGCGCCTTCGTCGAGCGCGTCAACGAGGGAGAACCGTTCGATGATCTCAACGAGTGCCTGCGGCACCGGCGCGGCTGCCTGCCGTGCCATCACAGTCTGGGCCCGCGGCGAGACCCTGTTTCTCTCCGGGATGAACACGGACGGCGCTCTTGAGGGGGCAGTCGGCCACGAGATGGCCATCGCCGAGCCCGGAAGCTCGACGTGCTCCCGCAACGGAGCACGTCCGATGTGGGGGTGCATGAACATCGCCAGCAGGCCAGCGGTGGCGCGTGCGTCCCCGAGTGCGGAGTGAGCGCTCGTCAGTGGCGCTCCCACGGCCCAGCAACAGTCCGTCAGCCTGCGGCGGTCCAGACTCGGCAAGTGATACTCGGAGGCCTCCAGGGTGCACAGCGCCGGCACGAACGGGAGGTCCCAACCAGCCCGCCGGTACTCGGCCCGCAGGAACGAGAGGTCAAACCTTGCGTGATGCGCGGCGATCGCCGCGCCCCGCAGCCGGTCGTTGAGCTCGACGACCACTTCAGAGAACGTCGGCGCATGAGCAACGTCAGCGTCACGAATGCCATGGATGTGGGTGGCGCCGACCGGCCCCTGCGGATTGATTCGAGTCGCCCACTCATCGACAACTCGCCCCCAGGGGTCCGTGGTGACGACCGCAACTTCCAAGACCCGATGCTGGTTCGGCGATAGCCCCGTTGTCTCGACGTCGATCACAGCGAATCGCGCCTCCGAAGCGACTGACAGCGGAGGCGTTTCGGTTAGCAACGGAGTGCTAGGAAGCGGACGCCGAGCCGACGAGCCATGCGAGGCTGCGGCGTGACGGTTCGTGCGGAACCTGTCGAAGAAACCCATGTGTACTCCGAGAGCTGAGGCGAGAGGTTACCCATGCTGGCATCCACGTCCGGCCATGTCCGAAGAATGCGATCACCATCGCCCGACGCCGGGCGTCACATCACGTGCGCCGGGGCTGAGCCTGGAGTCAGGAACTTTGTTCTCCCTGCCCATCACTCCAGTTGGTTGCACACTCCTTGCTGTGACATTGAAGAGCCGTAGCGAAGAGCGCCGTCGGATGCGTGCCTTGGCGAGCGACGCCCGAGCGGGTTCTTGGGCTCGCGGCCGGGCACGGACAGCTCAACGGGACTTCGTCCGGCGGAACTGGTGGGTATACCTGGGTGCCGTGCTGGTCTTGGTGGCATTGACGAGCGCGGTTTCCATGATGGTGCCCACCAGCTTCCTGAAGGGGCTGGTGATCGGAAGCTTCTTCGTCGGCGGTGGGGCCGCGTTGTGGTCGCTGACCGTTCAGGTCACCGGCACGGCGCCGGTGATGATGGGCGACACGGCAGAGATGTGGACAGCGATGGAACTGCGGCGGCTCCAGTCCCGTGGATGGCGGGTCGTCAACCACTTCCTGCTCGCGAGGGACGACCTTGATCATGTTCTGGTCGGTCCTGGTGGCGCCTACGTGGTGGAGACGAAGTGGAGTGCTTCTCCCTGGCAGTCTGAGTTCGGTCGGTCGCGAGTGCGGGCGGCGGTCGCTCAGGCGAACGCGAACGCGCGCAGTCTCGGACTCTGGCATCCGATGAAATCGCGTGGCGTGCCGGTACGGCCAGTCGTGGTGCTCTGGGGCGGAGGCCCGAATAGGCAGGAGAGCATCGCCCGGGACCAAGGCACGACGATCGTGACGGGAAACGCACTGCGTACCTGGGTGGACCGACTTGACGGAGAGGCTCTCTCCGCGGACCAAGTCGCGGATGTGTGGCAGGCGCTCGATGCGCAGGTGGCACTGCGAGATCCGTCGGACCGGGCAGAGAACCCGGTCCCGACCTCTGTCGCCGCTCTGCTGTCGCGGTGCTCGATCGCGATCAGCTGCGCGGTCCTCGGCTTCTTCCTGGTCGGCCGACTGTTGGCAGCTACTGACTCGGTTTGGCTCAGTGTTGGACTGGGCGCCGCGACCCTGGTTCCTGCAGTCGTGGGCACCCGAGTCCGCAGGCTACGGGTAGCCGCGTGGGGGTGGCTGATCGGAATAGGCCTGCCGGTATTGGCCCTGGCACTGGCCCAACTTCTCAGCCAGCTCTGAGTGACTGGCGCTTTGCGTCCGGCACTGACAGATCCCGTCGAGCATCGGGCATCAAAGTAGAGGTGCGCGAGCACCTCGGGGTCGAGCTGCAAGTAGCCCCGGGCAGTTGTCGTCGAGCCAACACGTGTAGCCCGGCGTCATACCGGCTCCCCTCTGTTGTCAACTGGCCGTCTGGATGAGCTTCCTGGCCGAGGTCTTCCGAGGGTGCGGGGTCGGTTGTAGCGTCGTGGCTGCGGGTCCGGGAAGTGGCTGATCCGAAGTGTCGATGTGCGGGGGCAGGTCGACCGCGCTGGATTCATGAGACACCCCGCAGTGCCCTCCCGGATCCGCACCTTGCGCCGCGCGGGCGTCGGCGAGGAGCTGTCGATAGATCGCGTCGGAGATCCTTCGCTTGAGGCAGCGCATCGCCTCGGCGCACGTCTTGCCGGCAGCGATCTTGCGTCGGTAGTAGGCGCGGCCCGGGGTGTCCAGCCGGATCTGGGTAGCTGCGGCGATGTGGATTATGTGGTTCATCCGCCGATTGCCTGCTCGTGAGAGTCGGTGTCGTACGACTTCGCCGGAGGATGCCTCGATCGGTGCAGTGCCGGTCTAGGAGGCGAACCGGTTCCGGTCGGCGAACCGGGTGACGTCACCTACGTCAGCCAGGACTCAGGCAGCGACGATCGGACCGACCCCTTTGAGGTCCATCAGGGTGGAGCCGCTGTCCTGGACGAGGACCTTGAGCTCCTTGGTCAGGGTCTTCATCTTCTTCTCCACCACGACCAGCTCGGCGAGCTGCTCGGCCGCCGGCCGGCGGCGGGTCTTCCCGACCACGTCGCGTGGCCGCACGCCGGCGAGGATCGCCTTGGCCTGGCCGGTGGTGATGTCCTTCTTTGCCTTACCGGGCGTCAGGTCGGCCAGCAGCCGCTGCAACCGATTCGCGATCTGGGTTCGCTGACGGGCGAGCTCCTCGCGACGGTCGACCAGCATCCGCAGCGCCTCCAGCTCAGGGTCGAGCGCGAGCACACGCAGGTTCTTCGCGCGGACCGCAGCGACCGCGACCGAGTGCGCGTCGTGGGCGTCGGTCTTGCGACCATGGCCGGTGTCGAGCATCCGCGCCCGCGCGGCCAGCTTCGCCGGAACGTCGAGGACGTGCTCGCCCTCGGCCAACAGGCGCTGGGCCACCGATCGGCCAGCGCCGTTGCTCCCCTCTACCGCCCACACGCGCTCGGGCCAGGCCTCGACATAGCGTTACATCGCGGCGAATCCGGCCTTGTCGGTGCTGAACCGTGCTGAGGTCAGGACTCGCTCGTGGCGGTCGATGACCTCGATCGTGGCCGACAACTTGTGGGGATCGACCCCGATGACGATGTTCTCCATGTGCTTCCTCGCGCGTAGATCCGGCAACGGGGCAGATGGCGAGGCGGGCACTGCTACTGCGAGCTGGGCACACCCCTCTCGAGCCACGCCTCCCCGGTGCCCGGGGAGAACGCAAACCGGTAGAGAGCCACACCCACGTCGCGGGTGGGCAGCCGCATAGAGAGCGTCTCGCCGAGCACCTGGACCGAGTCTGGCCGGACGCCGGTCCTACGGGAATCGTCTAGTAGCCGCGAGTGATGCGGGCGAACGACGCGAACTCGGCCGTCGGAACGCGCAGGGTGTGGTATGAAACGCTCGATCGCGGACCCCGTCATGACGCGGGTCCCGTGAGCGAAGAAGCTTCGTGCGGCTTGCGACGACCTGCCGAGTCCCAGGGAGAATGGCTCAAGCCATTTCGCACGCGCGTTCGCCTCGTGCTTTGCCGGCGAGTGCAACCAGCTACCGGCTTGCCGGCCGACCATGGGGAAGGCGAGGCCCTTCGGCACGCCGATGCAACGCGACGCACCGAGATCAGGCACGCCATGACGGCGAGCTTGATCGCATCCCATGCGAGCACGAGGACAACTAGGTTGAGCCAGCCCGGAGCACCGGCCTCGATCGCAACTGGGATCGTCCGCACCGCCAAGGCACACCCGAATGCGAGCGCTCCGAGCGCGAATGCCATGCGGAGGGAGGGCGGCGACTCACCGGCACGGCGGACCAGGACGTTGGCGGGCGCGTAAGCCTGGAGCACGCTGTGCGTGCATGCCACAGCGGCGATGACGGGCAGCGTGATGAGGATGAGCAGCATGTGTACCTCCGGGGCTGGGCGAGCACGAACCTGCTTAGGCCGAACCATGCGTCCCACCGAGCCGAGCCTCGTTCACTGTGGACGGACGCGACAACCTCGGCCCTATAGCGCGGAGACGGCCTGGACGTCGGCAGCTGCGCCGTGCCCCGCCGCCGACGCCTGAGATGCGATGCCCGCGGCGCGTCGCACCGCCTGTAGAGCAACCCGACGATCCGCCCGTTGGGCGTCGGTCGACGCTCCCCCGCCGACCGATACATCCGAGGTGACCTGATAGCGATCACGGTAGGCCGCGACGGTGGCGACGGCAGCCCGCCAAGCCACGAGGTCGGTCGGGCCCGCTGCGGGCGGTTCACCCAGGCTGCGTACCCAACCAGCACCCGCGTCGATTGCGTCCGCAGCCAGCGCGGCCGCCCGTCCTTCGATGAGCTGCTTGCGCTCCTCGATCGCCTGGCGATCCTCGACGGGCATCTCCCCCAGTGGCTCGGGGATGAGGCCTGCGACCAGACGGCCACGGAGTCGACAGCCGCGGGGCGGAGATGCCGCTGCCTGCTCGACCCGGTACCGAAGCACTGCGGCGATGTCGTCAGCATCATCGAGCGGGTGCCGCCCGACTACGCGCGGAACCAGCTTCTCGAGATCGTGGTGGTAGGCCTCGGCCCGGCGGAGCGACGCAGTGAGTGGTCCGAAGGCGGACGACTGGACGACTGCCTCGTGCTGGGCGGGCGTGAGCCCGGACCGTCGCAGGAGTTCCATGAAGCGGTCGCCTTGGGCGTCCGCCGCGATCGTCTCGAGCTCGGCGGCGAGGCGGTCGATGCCGCCGTGGATCGCGTACTCGGCCTCCATCGTCTGGTGCGCGGACATGCTTGCGCCGCTGTGTTGGAGGACCCCGAAGAGCACGGTACGAGCCGTGACGTCGTCAGGCTCGGGAGTCGAGTGGCTGTCGTCCGGCTGGTCGAGTGCGACGTAGGCGGTGTTCGACTCGCGACCGCGGCTCATGGATACGTAGAGGTTCTCGCGAGTGGTCGACGGGGTGACGACCACATGGGAGGTGTCGACGGTGATGCCCTGGGCTCGATGGGCGGTGACGGCATACCCCAGGTCGACGTACTCCACGACGTAGTCGGGCGGCAGAACCGCCTTGCCACGACGTCGTGAATCGAGCCGGTCGACGAGCATCGATCCGTCGCGCCGGATGTCGACCACCCGCCAGCGGTCACCGTTCTTGACCCAGCCATCGCGCGAGGTCCGCAGGGTTCGCGCGTTCCGTCGGGTGATGACCACATCCCCGACAGAGGCGCTGTTGCCGTCGGCCAGTGGGAGCTCACGGCCATCGACGGCGCCGTCGAGCAGCAGCCGCTCGGCGCGCGCCCGCTCGTTCAGACTTCGTACGGCGTGGGAGGACTCGGTGACGAGGACGCTGGCCTTGCCGGCGCTACAGTCCGCACGCCACGCCTCGTAGGCCCGGTCGAGCATCTCCTCGGCTAGTCCCGCGCGGATTCGCTTCTGGCGGACGTACGTCGAGATGACCTCGACCTCACCCCGACGAAGGGCGAGGGAGGCGTGCTTCTCCCAGTCGTTCACGAACCGATGGATGTCGGTCAGCTCCGGGACATCGCTGCGCCAATCGACCAGGAGCGCGAAGGCGCCCCCGGCTTCGACGGACTGGAGCTGATACGGGTCACCGACCAGCAGCACCTTGGCCCCGGCACCTTCAGCGATGCCACTGATCCGGTCGAGTGTGGTCGTTCCCGCAAGCGTGGCCTCGTCAATGATCACCAACTGCCCGGCGCGCAGGTCCGTTCGCCCGTGGTCGTACTCATGCAGCCACTTCGCCGTGTTGTCACAGGCGATCCCGAGGTCGTCGGCCAGTGCCTGCGCAGCTGTCGCGGAGGGCGCCAGTCCGACGACGCTGCCGTGTCCGTGCTCGACGTTCCACGCGGAGCGAAGGGCGTGCATCGTTGTCGTCTTGCCTGCGCCCGCGGGACCAACCAGCAAATCCAGCTTTCGACCGGACGTGGTGATGCTCTCGAGTGCGGTCCGCTGTTGAGTGCTGAGCCGACCACTCGAACGCAACACCACCCGCGCCAGCGTGCTGCGGCGCACGGTCGGCGCGCTCGTCGCTTCCGAGCGGTCCAGGAGGCGTGCTTCGGCTTCCATGATCGCGGTCGAGGAGTACTTGGCCGCGTGCCGCGGCCGGAAGAGGCTCGTGCCGTCTTCACGCTGGAAGCGAACCGGGCTGCTTGCCAATTCCGGTGGCGTGAGCGACACCGACTGACGCTGAGCCGCTTCGACCACCATGGCGACGACCGCCTCGCGGTCCGTGGTGATTGCGAACCGGAGGCCCACCGTCTGATTCGATGCCTCGGCCAGGAGGTTCCAGTGGGTCCACACCGCCCTTTTGACCTCGACAGCGGCCACGACATCAGCGGCGATCGCCTCGATCGCAGCCAGAGGAACGTCGTCGACGGTGAGCGGAGCGCCACCCGCGCCAAGGAGGGTTGCCGCCCAGGCGGTGGCGTCCGCGCCCAGTCGCTCAGATGCGCGGCGTCGCCACTCGGCTGTCAGGTCAACGAGCGACCGCACCTGCTTGGGTGGTCGAGTACCCAATGTCGCGTGAGCGCGGAGCTCGACGATGACCTTGGGCGACGGCATCCGACCGTGCCTTGCGACGTACTCGGCGATAAGCTCGTCCTTCTTGAGCTCGATCTCGCGGGTCCGGCTCGAGAACTCGGCGATGAGGTCATCGCTGATGCCGGCGATCTCCCATTGCGGGTTGCGGTCGGCGCCGCGTTCGCGGAGTTCCCAGTCGATCCCGATGTCGCGGCTCAGCCGGTCGGCCAGCAGTGCGTTGTAGTGCGCGGACAGGCCGGTGACGGAGGAGAACACCGGGCGCCCGTCGAGGCTTCGCCACCGTCCGTCCATCACCGTCAGCACCTTGTTGGACACCACCACGTGGGTGTGGAGCTGAGGATCTCCTGCGCGGGAGTCGAAATGGTCGTAGGCGACGGCGGCGACTCCCACCACACTGACCTGGGCCACGGCGCCGTTGCTGTCGGAGATGCCGGCCCTCGTCGCGGCCACTTCCCGCTCGAAGAAGTCGATGACGTCGGCGACAGCCGCGTGATGCGCTTCCGCAATCCGCTCCTGGGTGGCCGCGTCGGCAACTGCCCACAGCACCGACACCGACTTGGGGACGCTGAAGGTGAAATCGAAGCCCGCCACGGCCCGGCGCATGCCGGCAGCGGTCTCCTCGGCTTCGATCCGGCTCGTCTCGGCCGCGCAGTCCTCCTGCGTCATCTCCGGATCGAGAGCCGCCACTCGCTCGTCGATGCGGTCCGCCAGGCGCTTGTACGTCGGATACGCACGCCCGAGCTGCTCCCCAGTGATGGGGTCCCGCCCCATGCCGATCAGCAGCGCGAGCTGCTCCTCGGTCACCTGCATCCCGACAGCCAGCTGACCGCCTCCGAAGGACCGGACTCCAGAGCCGAGCCAGCGGCCTGGCGGCGTACCGACCTCGGCGTAGTACCGAGTGAGTGGCGTCGACAGGGCTCTGCTGCCGTCGCCCGCGGCGACGCTGCGCAGCAGGTACTGATAGCCGCTGCCCGCGGACATCCGCCGCAGCGAGACCGTCACGGCCGTTTCCATTCCACAGCCCTCAGGTGCGCTTCTCCATCCACAGACCCCTCGATCTGCAATCCGTGTGAGGGGCGAGAGGTGGTGGGTGGAGACATGCGGGGATGGAGCAGGGGACGAGGGAAGGACCGATGACGCGGCGAGAGAAGGCAGGAGGCGTGGGGTCGGTAGAGCGGGTTGGAGAAGGCGAGGCACCTGAGGCTGGAAGGGCCTGTGGAAGTTGAGGGGCCAGAAACACGAATCGTGGTTACGATGAGGCGCAGACGGCGCTCGGGATCCGTCCGCAGCGGCGTCCGCCTCCTCTGTCACCGGTAGGAGGAACAGGAACCGCATGATGAATCGACTCGGGTTGATCTCCTGGGCGACCGGCATACTGATGTTGGCCGCGGTCTCCGCATGTGGCGGCAGCGACACTGATCCCCCAGCGACCGCCCAGCCGTCGTCGGCGCCGCCGAGCTCACCGACGGCGAGTCCCTCGCCGAGCTCTCCCTCCGACGCGGCGAGCGCCAATGCCACCGAGGCGGTGCGGAGCTACTTCACGGTGGTCGACCAGCTCCGCAGCGAATCTGCGGCCGACCTCAAGAAGCTGAAGTCCGTCGCGACTAGCGCGCAGCTCAACGCCGTCACGACCCTCATCGACCGATCGCGCGACGAGGGCCAGCGGCAGACCGGCACGACAGCCATCAACGAGCTGAAGGTTCAGTCGGTCAACCTCGACAACTCCGACCCGAAGGCCGGCAAGGTCCCGACGGTCGTCATTGACGTCTGCTGGGACGTCAGCAAGGTCGACGTGCTCGACAGGAGCGGCAAGTCGATCGTCTCCCCAGACCGCCCGGACGCCGGGTGGACGCGTTACACCGTCGCCAACTACGACTACGCCGCCGATCCGACCGGCGGCTGGCGCGTGGCGACGGGCCAGGACCTCAAGCAGACGCCATGCGCGGCATCCTGACTCGCCTCCTCCTGACTGCCCTGTCCGTCGCCGGCCTCACCGTCCTTGTCCACGCCCCGTCATACGCGGACACGGTGTGCTCCCAGACCGACCCGGCGACGGGCGAGTGCCTCATCTGGATCGAGGTGCCGGGCACGCCGGGTACGCCAGGTGAGCCGGGTGACGACGGGCCAGAGGACACCGGAAGCGGAACCGCCTGCTACTGGGACGGCACGAGCCAGGGCATCACGAAGCCACCGCCTGGGCCGGTTCCCTGCACGAAGGACGGCGCCTACTGGTCGAACACGTACCACTGCTACATCAGCCCGGTCGAGCCTCCGCCGCCTGCGAGCGACCCGAGCTGGCAGGGTCATGAGCCCGGCGACGGCGCTGTGTACTACTGCGACCAGCCGCAGACGGGCCTGCTCATCACCATCTGGTCGCAGGACCCGCCGCCGAACTCCGGCACGGGACCGACACCACGCGAGGTTGCGCAGATTGCCATCGAGCGGATGCGCCTATCTGCCATCAACATCGGCATCGCACCCGAGCCAGGTCCAGACAGCATCGGCCTGGTCGGGATGCCGGTCTGGATGTGGGCCAAGAATCCGAACGCGCACACCGTCGGCCCCATCACTGAGAGCGCCTCCGCCGGGGGCATCACGGTCACGGCCACCGCGAAGGTCCTCCACATCACCTGGGACATGGGCGACGGCACCGAGGTCGTTTGCAACACGGCGGGCACGCCGTACAAGCCGTCGTACGGGAGGAAGGACTCCCCCGACTGCGGCCACACCTACACGAAGTCGAGCGCGCACGAGGCCAACGACGCCTACACCGTCACGGCCACGTCGAGCTGGGTCATCACGTGGTCGGGCGCCGGCCAGACAGGGACGATCCGGCTTGACGGCCTCAACCGCTCGACACAGATCCGGATCGGCGAGGCGCAGGTGCTCGTGAACTGACGAGCTGCGCGGGAGGTACGACGAAGTGTCCACAACTGCCCGAGAGGACCGGAGGACCGGCCCGCGCTCCGCCGCGCCGGAGACCGCCGCCATCACTCCCCCACCCAAGTTCCGGAGACGCCCTGCGCTGGTCGTGGCCGCGGTCATCGTGACCGCGCTCGGCTGCCTCCTCGGCGCGTGGGCCTGGAGCGCTACGACCAACACCCAGGAGGTGCTCGCTGCCCGCGACACGATCCACCGCGGCGAGGTGATCGAGGCCGAGGACATCCAGCGGATCCGGATCAGCGCCGACCCGGCGCTGTCGCCGCTGCCCGCTTCGGCGTACGAAGACCTCATCGGTCAGCAGGCAGCCCTCGACATCGCGGCTGGCGGGCTCCTCACGAGCGAGTCGACGGCCGACGAGCCGCTGCCTCCGCAAGGCCAGTCGATCGTCGGGATCTCTCTGACGCCCGCACAGGTCCCCGGAATGCCTCTGTACGGCGGCGACAAGGTCCGCATCATCGTCACGCCGGGCGACAACGGAGAGGCACCCGCCAGCTCCCCGCAGTTCACGGTCGCCGAGGTCGTCGACACCTACCTGGACGAGACGACCGGCAACACCGTCGTCAACGTCCTGGTGCCTCATGCCGATGCCGGGATCCTTGCCGCGCGAGCCGCCACCGGGAACGTCGCCCTGGTGCTGGACTCCGGAGCGGAGTGATGGCCGTCATCTGCCTGACCTCTGCATCCGGCTCGCCCGGCGTCACCACGACGGCCGTTGGTCTCGCGTTCTGCTGGCCACGCCCTGTGCTTCTCGTCGAGGCCGACCCCACCGGAGGCTCCGGCATCCTCGCCGGGTTCATGAAGGGCACGACGCCGTACGACGCCGGACTCGTCGAGCTGGCGCTCTCGCCGCTCAGCACGGCGGATGCGCTACGGGACGTCGTCCGACCACTGAGCCCGAACGTCTCCCTCGTCGCGGGAACGCGGACACACGCTCAGGCGGCGGCACTACGCGACCTGTGGGAACCACTCGGCTCGGCCTTGCGCGAGCTCGAAGCGAGCGGGCAAGACGTCATCGTCGATGCGGGCAGGCTCGGGCTGACGGGGTCGCCGCAGCAGCTCCTGGACTCGGCTGACGCGACCCTGCTGATCACCCGCGCCAACCTGCCGGCGATCTCTGCGGCACGCTCATGGGCCGAGACCGTCCGCGAACCCGGGACCGGATGGAGACACCCGGGCCTGCTCCTCATCGGCGAAGGTCACCCGTACCGCGACACCGAGGTCGCCAAGGTGCTCGGCATGCCCGTGGTCGCCGACCTCCCCGACGATCCCGCGGCGGCCGCCGTCTACCACCGTGGCGCGCACCCGCCCCGTCACTTCGAGACAGGCCCCTACGTGCGGGGGCTCCAGGCAGCCGCCCAGTCGGTCCAGGCGCACGTCGCACGTGGTCGGTTCGCGATCGTCGAGGAGGCCAGGCGATGACTGAGGCTTCCCGCAACCTGACCGAGTACGGCGAGCTGTCGCGCCTGCCGCTGTTCAGCCAGCCGACCAACGGGTCGAAGCCAGTAACCGCGAAGCTCGGCGCTCCGGTCACCGCTCCTCCGCCGTCAGGCCCTCATGTCGACTGGCCGATCGTCGCGGAGCTGCGCGCTCGAGCGTCCGAGCAACTGAGCCAGGCCGTCGCCTCAGAGCCAAGCCGACTCGACAAGGCAGCGCAGCAGGAGCTCGGCCGTTCGATCGTCCTGGACCTCATCGAGTCAGCGATGGCCGACGACGTCGACGCCGGCCGCGGCGCCTGGAGCCCGGCGCGCCAGCAGGCCACGGCGCAGGCGGTCTTCGACTCGCTCTTCCGTCTGGGTCGTCTGCAGCCTCTGGTCGACAACGACGACATCGAGAACATCGTCATCGTCGGACACGAAAACGTCCTCCTCGAACTGGTCGACGGCACCCTGGTCGACGGCCCAGCGGTCGCTGACTCGGACCAGGAGCTCATCGACTTCCTGGTCTTCCTTGCCTCGCGCAGCGAGGTCAACGCTCGCTCCTTCTCCGAGGCCCAACCGCGGCTGCATCTGCGGTTGGACGGCGGATCCCGCCTTGCCGCCGCGGCCTGGGTCACGCCCCGTCCATCGGTCGTGATCCGACGGCACCGGCTGATGCAGGTCACCCTCGACGACCTCGTCGCCAGAGAGATGATGACGCCGACCGTGGCATCGTTCCTGCGAGGCGCCGTCCGGGCACGGCGCTCGATCGTCGTGGCCGGCGCCCAGGGAGCGGGCAAGACAACCTTGGTCCGCGCACTCTGCTCCGAGATCGACGCCATGGAGGCGATCGGCACCTTCGAGACCGAGTACGAGCTCCACCTCCATGAGTTGGGCCGCCACAAGGTCGTCCACGCCTGGGAGGCACGGCCGGGATCCGGTGAGCGCGGGCCTGATGGCCGCCAGGCCGGCGAGTTCACGCTCGATGAGGCGCTCGTCGACTCCTTCCGGTTCAACCTCTCGCGTCAGATCGTCGGCGAGGTACGAGGCAAGGAGATCTGGGCGATGATCAAGGCGATGGAGTCCGGCACGGGCTCCATCTCGACGACCCACGCGGCTGACGCCGTGTCAGCGGTCCGCAAGCTCGTCACCTGTGCAATGGAGGCGGGTCCTCACGTCACCCAGGGGCTCGCGGCCAGCAAGCTCGCGGCCACGGTGGACCTGATCGTCCAGTTGAGCATGGAGACCACGGCCGTTCCCGGCGGTGCGCAGCGGACGAGAAGGGTCGCCGAGATCATCGCCCTCGCCCCCGGCGAGAAGGAGGTCGGGTATGCCACCACGCACGTCTTCCGTGTTGATGCTTCAGGTATCGCCGTACCGGACGTATTGCCCGACGAATACCGCACACTGGCCCAGTACGGGTTCGACCTTGCGGCGTACCTCTCGACCCAGCGGTACGGAGGCCAACCGTGACTCCCTTGATTCCCGCCCTCGCAGGTGGACTGGTCGCGATCGGCATCCTCGGGATGGTCCTCGGCCTGCGACCGACAGCAGAACCACCTCGCGAGAAGCGCATAGCCCGAGGCCGCCGCGTCGCCCTCACGTCGCGCAACCGGATGCTTCTCCTGGTCGGCGTCGGGCTGGGCATTCTCGGCTGGATCATCACCGGATGGGTACTTGCGCTGGTCATTGCGCCGGTGGCGGTCATCGGACTGCCGGCTCTGCTGGGCGCTCCGCCCGCCGCCACCCAGATCAACCGTCTCGAAGCGATGGAGGAATGGACGCGTTCGCTCTCCGGTGTCCTGACCGTCGGAATCGGGCTCGAGCAGGCGCTGGTCGCGACACTGCGCTCCACGCCGGCGCCGATCAATCCTGAAGTCAGCCGGCTCGTCGCTCGCCTTCGTGCACGATGGGACACCGAGACGGCGCTCAGGGCCTTCGCGGACGAACTCGACGATGCGACAGGCGACCTGATCGCCGCGAACCTCATCCTCGGAGCACGCCGCCGCGGCGCCGGGCTCGCGAGCGTTCTCGAACGTCTCGCGGAGTCGGTCGCAGCCGACGTACGGGCCCGCCGTCAGGTGGAGGCCGATCGAGCCAAGCCTCGCGCGACCGCTCGATGGGTGACACTCATCAGCGCCAGCGTGCTGGTCGTTCTTGCGCTCTCCGGCCAGTACGTCGAGCCGTACGCGACCGCCATCGGCCAGGTGATCCTCGTCGTGCTCCTCTCGGCGTACGTCGGCACCCTGATCTGGATGCGGCGCATGGCCACCGGCAAACCGCTGCCGCGCTTCCTAGAGACCCGACCCGATGCGGTCGCGACGCCATGATCACCGGTCTCCAGTTGGCGGTCCTGTCCGGCGGCCTGATCGGCCTCGGACTCGCTCTGGTCGTCGCGCGACTCCTCCCCGCGGAGCCGGACCTCGCGGACGCGTTGGACAGGGTTTCCTCGACGCGCAATCGGGCCAACACGAATGCCCCGGTGGCGCGGACTGGCAAGGAACGACTCGGGCTCTGGGGCATGCGGGTGCTGCCTCCAGGAGTGTGGGTGCGGACGCCGACCCGGGAGCTTGCCCTGCTCCGGATCTCCGTCGCGCAGTTCTACGGCGAGAAGCTCACCTTCGCCGGCCTCGGCCTCCTCATCCCGCCCGGGCTCACCCTGCTCTTCAACTCCCTCGGGCTTGGTCTGCCACTTCAGATCCCGGCGCTCGCGTCGATCGGCCTCGCGGCCGTCATGTTCTTCATCCCGAACTACAACGCGCTCGATGAGGCGCGGAAGGCGCGCGTCGAGTTCGCCCGCGCTCTCGGCGCCTACATCGACCTGGTCGCACTCGAGCGGCACAACGGCAGCGGTGTCCGACAGGCGATGGAAGCGGCGGCGGAGGTCGGCGACTCCTGGGTCTTCACCCGGCTCTCGGAGGAGCTGACCCGGTCGCGCTGGTCGGGCCTCCCGCCTTGGGACGCATTGCACACCTTGGCAGAGGAGCTCGGACTCCCCGAGCTCGACGACTTCGCCGACATCATGCGGCTCTCCGGCGAGGAGGGAGCGAGCGTGTACGCCACCCTGCGTGCCCGGTCCGCCGCCATGCGCACGGCAATGCTCAACGAAGAGATCGCCCAGGCGAACGCCGTCGGCGAGCGCATGACCATCCCCGGCTCGCTGCTCGGCGTCATCTTCATGGCCCTGCTCGTAGCCCCCTCATTGCTTCGCATGTTCACGACCTCGTGACACGGAAGGACAGATCCAAGGAGGAACTCATGTTGAAAGTCCTGATCCTGCTTCAACTGGCGGTTTTGACCTCGTATGACGACCTGCGAGCGGCCCGGCGGGACGAGCGTGGCTCGGTGAGCACGGAGCATGTGCTCTGGGCTGTCGCTGTGATCGCCATCGTCGGGATTGTGGTCGCGGCCGTGACGACCTATGTCAAAAGTCAGGCCGGCAACATCAAGTAGCCGCCGCCGGCGGCGCGAGGACCGGGGCTCGGTCTCGATCGAGCTCGTCATCCTGCTGCCCGCGCTCTTCGCGGTCATGTTCCTTGGGATGCAGGCCGCGCTCTACTACCACGCGCGGACGGTGGCCATCGCCGCGGCGCAGGAGGGCGCACGAGCGGCCGGTGCTGAACACGGCCGGGAGGCCGACGGCGTCGGCGCGGCCAACGACTTCCTCGCTGAAGCTGGTGGCGATGACGTGCTCACCGGGACCTCGTCCACCGCCAATCGCACGACCACGACCGCGACAGTCACTGTCACGGGGTTCAGCCTGAGCGTGATCCCCGGCTGGAACGTCCGGATCGCCCAGAGCGCGTCGGTCCCCGTTGAGCGGCTCACTGCCCCCAACGCGGCGGGAACACCATGACGCGGCGAGACGAGCGCGGCTCGGCGGCGATCGAGGCTGCGATCGGCGTCCCTGCCTTCGCGGTGTTTGTCGGCCTGATCATCTTCGGCGGGCGTACGGCGACCACCCACGAGGCGCTTCAGTCGGCTGCCGCGGACGGCGCCAGGTCAGCCTCGCTGGCGCGGGACGCGCAGACTGCACGCGCCGACGCTCGCGCGGCTGCCATAGCGAGTATCGCGAACCAGAAGATCGGCTGCTCCGATGTCGATGTCAGCGTCGACACCGACGACTTCAACAAGCAGCCCGGTGTGCCCGGCTCGGTCGACGTCACGGTCTCCTGCCGCCTGAACCTCTCCGACCTGGCGGTCCCGGGTGTCCCCGGCTCGCGGGTGATGCAGGCGACCATGTCCAGCCCGATCGACACCTGGCGGGAACGATGAGCCGGCGGCGCGACGAGCGCGGCTCGATCACCGTCTGGCTGGCCCTCGCCAGCTTCGTGATGATGTTCCTCGTCGGACTCGCCGTCGACCTCGGCGGCCAGGTGCATGCCCACGAGCGAGCCCACGATGTGGCAGCCCAAGCGGCTCGCGCCGGCGGCGAGGAGGTCGAGGGCAGTGCGGCGATCCAGGGGCGCGAGCTCACCATCAGCCCAGCTGCGGCTCGTGCCGCGGCTCAGCGCTACCTCGACTCCGCGGGCGTCACCGGCACGGTCGAGGTCACCAACGGCGACACGATCACGGTCACCGTGCACGACTCGTACGACCCGCAGTTCCTGGGCTTGATCGGTATCCATCGTCTTGACGTGTCGGGCACCGCGACGGCTCGTCTGATCCGCACCCTCGGAGGTAGCCAGCGATGAGCACGCTCAACTCCCGCTTGCGTGGCCTGGCAGCCACGCTGGCCCTTGTCGCTTTCGTGCTCGGCATACCGACTGTCCTGGTCGCGATCGAGGCGGTTCCGGACCTTGCGCAGTTCGCGTGGTCGCGACTCACGGCACCGGACGACGGGACGCTCGTGGTCGAGCTGATCGCGACGGTCTGCTGGATCGCCTGGGCAGTGTTCACCTGCCAGGTCGTCGCATCGATCGTCTCTCAGGTCCGGGGGATCCGCGCACCGCGGTTGCCGGGACTGGCCGTGCCGCAGCTCGCGGCAGATCGACTCGTCGCGGCAGCTGCCTTGCTGTTCGTCGCCTTGCCGACGGCGACCGCGTTCCTGCCCCAGCCGAGGGCTGAGGCCGCCGCGACATCTGCACCCTTGCCCGACGACACCCGACTCATGGTGGAGTCCGCATCCGCCGCTGCACCTGCGCCAACGGTCGAGCATGGGAAGAAGAAGGAGCCAGAGGTCGAGCGGTACACGGTCAAGCGTGGCGACACCCTCTGGAAGATCGCCGAAGAGCGCCTCGGCGACGGCACACGGTACGTCGAGCTCGTGGCGCTCAACGAGGCCCTCCTCGACGGCCGTCCCGACTTCCTCCTGCCGGGCACTATCCTGCGAGTGCCGGTCGCCGAGACCGCTCCGGCAGACGCCTACGTCGTGCAGCCCGGCGACACCCTCTCGGAGATCGCAGAGGACGAACTCGGCGACGCCGAGGCCTACCCCACGATCTACGAGGCCTCCCGGAACACCGTCCAGCCCAACGGAGACCGCCTCGCCGATCCCGACCTGATCCTGCCCGGCTGGAAGCTGACCATCCCCGGACAGACGCCGCCGCCGGAATCACGGGAACCCAAGCACGCGAAGCCGCCGGAAGAAGGGCCGTATGCCACTCCGCCTCCGACCGAGGGCACGCCTACTGAACCGGTCGGCGACGTCGAGGCTGACTCCGACGAGTCGGGCCAGAGTCCGGATGACAGCGTCGCGCCCAGCTGGCTCGTCCTCGGCCTCTCCGGGGCGGGAGCGGTCCTCGGCGGCGCGCTCTGGATCGCACTGCGCGCGCAGCGACGAACCCAACTGCGCCATCGGCGTCCCGGAACGGTCGTCCCTCCCCCGCCCGCCGAGCTCGTTCCCGCCGAGAAGACGGCATGGGCCACCGCATCTGTGATCGCGCCCCGGATCGACGCACTCGACGCCGCGCTGCGATCCGTGCCGTCGCTTCGTCTGGTCAAGGCAACGCTCTCAGCCGACGAGATCTCCCTCGCTCTTGGCGAGCCAGCCCAACTGCCAGAGCCGTGGTCCGGGGCACGCACCGAATGGCGGATCGATCTGAAGGCAGTGCCGGAACGCCCCGAGGACTCGTTCCCGCCGTACCCGCTCCTCGTAAGCGTCGGCCAGCGCGACGACGGCTCCTTCGTGTTCCTCAACCTCGAAGAGCTCCGAACGGTGACCGTCACCGGAGATAGCGACCGGAAGGCTTCCTTCGCACGCCACGTGGCAGCTGAACTGGCCGTCAACCCGTGGTCGTTCGTGACGACGGTCGACGTCCTCGGGCTCGGGTCTGACCTAGCGTCGTTCAACCTCGGTCGGGTCCGAACGCACCCGACGGACGACACCGAGTTCATCGCGGGCCTCGTCCGCGACCTGTCCTCCATGCCGGCGAACGTCGAGCCCGACGACTTCCACGCCGCGATCATCGCCACCGCCGACCATGCGACCCCCGACCTCGACACGCTCGCAGACCTGATCGAGCGCATCCCGGGTCGGTCTTCGGCGGCGCTCGTCGACCTCCGCGGCGAACTTCGACCGTCGAGATCCCATCTGGAACTGACACCAGACGGTTGTCTCCGGGTCACAAGCCTGGATATCGACGTGACCGCTGCCGGACTCAGCAGTGAGGAAGCCAGAGCGTGTGCCCTTCTTCTCGACCTCACCCTTGACGACGCGGTCGTATCAGTCCCGAAACGGGACGATGAAGGGGCAGTGGCGGACGTCGGCGGCGCCCTCGTGGAGGACCTGACGGACCCGCGTCCCGAAGGACCAGCGGGCGACCACGCCCTGCTGCCGCTCGAAGCAGCCGTCTACGCCGACGCAGCTGCGACCACCGTCGAGGACGTCGATGCTCTGGCACCGCTCGCGAAGCCTGAGGCCGGCCCGGCAGTCGAGGCTGCGGACCCGAACCTCGATGAGGACCTCGCCCGCTGGGAGTCGCCCACGTTGTCGTCGGTGAAGTTGACGCTCCTCGGGCCCGTGGGCGCCAGGACGACGGGCGACACCAAGGCAACGGCACATCGGCGGCCGTTCTACGTCGAACTGCTGGCCTTCCTCGCGCTCCACCCACATGGTGTCTCCGGCCATGAAGTCGCCGAAGCATTCGGGATCCGCCCCGAGCGCGTCCGGGTGGACATGAGCCAGCTACGTCGATGGTTAGGGAACGATCTCCGCACCGGTGAGCCCTACCTGCCTAAGGCGGAGCATGGCCCCAGCCCCGATTCACCTGCTCTCTACAGGCTCAACGGCGTCTTGTGCGACCTGGACCTGTTCCGACGCCTCAGGGCTCGAGGGCAGGCCCGCGGGGCCGCCGGCATCGAGGATCTGATCGCGGCACTCCGACTCGTCAGCGGCGAGCCGTTCACCGACCTCCGCGCAGGCCACTGGAACTGGTTGCTGGACGGCGACCGCTGGGACCACATCATGACCAGCGCGATCGTTGACGTCGGCCACATCGTCACCACCCACGCTCTCGCCGCACGCGACACCGACCTCGCCCTATGGGCTGCCCAGGTTGCCTATATGGCGTCGCCGTACGACGAGGTCGCGCAGCTCGACATGGTCCAAGCTGAGAAGGCAGCCGGTGGCCATGAGACGGCCAACCAGGACCTGAGCGAGAAGGTCTTCAACCGCCGCGACGACGAATTGCCGCCGATCGACGTCCCGCCGCGCACCGCGCAGATCGTTGAGAGCAAGGACTGGGCAACCCGCAGCTCCAGTCGTCGCCGCACCGGATGATCGTTTCCACGATTCTGGCCAATAGTTCAATCTTGACCGGGACTCGAACATGTGTTCGACTCGATGCGTGGCAATGACACCTGGGGAGTAGCAGTACATGGCTGGTTACAACGCGGGCCGGACCATCGCTCTCCAAACGGGATCGGCAGACGCGGGACGCCGCTGGCTCGCGGAGCACGGCGAAACTGACAGCGCCTTCATCGCGGGCTACGAGTGGGCACTCTGGGACTACGAGGATGCGAACGGACTGGCCCACGGCTCCCCGATCCCGGCCATCACCGCCAACTAGGTGACCCCGTTACGGGCCAGGGAACCAGCTATCGGGACCCTCCCCAACACAACTTAGGGAACGCCTCTGACCTGCGGAAACGCGGCGTTCCCCTCGATGTTCCCTCTCCTTGTTACCCAATTCCGGTAACGCCGCAGAGCCACTCTCAGGGCATGTTCAACCCAGCAAACCCGATCCCAGAGTGGACCGTCTCGACGATGCAGCGTGTCGCTGCCGAACCGACCCTCGCGGGTGCGGCGATCCGCTACGCCAATCTGGGCATCCCGGTGTTTCCCTGCGTCCCAGGTGGCAAGCAGCCTCTCACGCCGAACGGCTTCCACGACGCGACGTCCTCGGCCCGTGTCGTTCATCAGTGGTGGCAGCGAACACCCGACGCGAACATCGGTCTGCCCACCGGCGCCCGCACCAGCGTCCTCATCGTCGACGTCGATGTCCACTCCGGAGGCAGCGGGTTCGCTGCGTTCGAGCGAGCTCGCTCCGAAGGGCTCGCCGAGAACTGGGGCTGGTTGGTTCGCACTCCGTCAGGTGGGATTCACGCCTACTACCCCGCCGAGCCAGACGAGGAACAACGCTCCTGGCAGGCGCCTTCCGCCCACGTCGACTTCCGGGGCGATGGCGGCTACATCATCGCTCCCCCTTCGAGGATCGAGGTCGACGGCGCGCTCAGGCCGTACGACGTCATCGCGGTCGCGACCCACCCGGCGAAGTCGCTGGACGCGGTCAGGCTTCGCCAGTTCCTGGAGCCCCCTCGTCGGCCTGTAGCACCGCCCTCGGGGCTTCCTCCGAAAGGTTGCCGCCCTGAGGCGCTGGCCAGAGTGGTCGCGCTGACTCCGGAAGGCGGTCGCAACCGCGCACTCTTCTGGGCGTCATGCCGCATGGCCGAGGACGGCCAGAGCCGCGCGAACGCTGTCAGCTCCCTGATGCCCGCAGCCCAGCACGCCGGCCTTCCCGATCGGGAGATCGAGTCGACCATCGACTCCGCCTTCCGGACCGCTTCCCGGCTCGCCCCTGGGAGCCGCCTGGGCCCTACCCAGAGGAATGAGGCGATCCAGCTGTGAACACCCACGCCGAGTACCGCCGTCACAGCTACCGGCCGCCCGAGCCGCCGGAGCCGGCGCCGGTGCCGAACACCAAAGCGGGCGCGAGCACCCTCGCTCGCCACGGTGATCCGTCGTCGCTGCCCGCGACTGAAGCGCAGGCACCGCCGAAGGCACCCAAGGGCATCGCATGGGTTCGGCCGACCGAGCTCGCGTCGTACGTCACTCCGATGGTCGGGCGCGGCATCGACCTCCATGCCGAGTTGATCCGCCGCGCACGGCGTACTCGCGTTACGACGCGGCGGGCCCTCCAGCGAGGTGTCCCTTCCCCCGCGCCGACCCCGGCGGCACACCGGACGGAGGGACTGTCGCTGTGAAGCACTCATTCGAAACCGCGACTGGGCTGCGTCGACTTCTCGTCCGTCTACGGGTGTCCGGACCGAACGCATGGGAGTACGACGCCGAGGCCCACGACCTCATGCTTTACGCCGCCCGGAAGTATGAGGCGCTCGCGATCAAGCACCGCTGCGACCCAACCGCCGGAGCCGCGGCAGCCTTTGAGGCCATGCGGACCTACGCCGTCCGCACAGCTGACGACCCGTGGGCCGTCGTCACCATGGCGGTCAAGGTCACGCTCATTGCCGAGGAGCGCGCCGACGGGCTCCTATGCTCCATCGACCAGGCCAGGCGGCCGGAGATCTCCAGGCACCACGACGTACGCCGGTTCTGCGACACGGAAGCCGACCTGCCCAACTTCCTTCCCGCGCTCGCCGTCGAACCGTTCAACCCGGACGAGACTCCGCCGACGGGCGCCTACGAAGCGGTCGAAGCGACGATCGACCTCTTCACCGCGCTGGGCTGGCCGCGGGACACAGCCACGTGCACGCTCGACTACATCTCCGCCCGCCTCGTCGAGTCCGGATCACGTCCCAAGGCACACGCGGCCCTGCGGCGCGACCACACCGCGCGGGCACTCCTCGACATCGAGCAAGAGGCATGGTCGACGGTGCTGCGGATCGTGCTTGGCAATCCGAACCCCGACGAGGCCTGTACGTCGGACGGCCACGGCGTCCTTCTGCGACTTCTCATCGGCCACCCGGTCGCCGAACTCCTGGACGACGACCTCCTGGTCTTCGAGATCAGCGAGACCGCTCCTCGACCGGAGGCTCGGATCCATGCCTGACACCCGCGGCCACATCAAACTCGACCGAGCGCTCGACTCGGTCACCGTCGGCGTCCGTCACCGCAAGGACCCCGGCGACCTCAAGCCACTCATGGAGTCGATCGAACGGCTCGGCCTGCTCCAGCCGATCACCATCACCCCCGAGGGTGTGCTCGTGTGCGGGTGGCGGCGCCTGGAGGCCGTACGCCGGCTCGGCTGGCGCACCATGAATGTCTGGGTGCGGTCCGGGATCTCCGACAGGCTCTCGCTGCTGCTTGGCGAGCAGGATGAGAACCAGCTCCACAAGCCGCTCAACGAGCTCGAGAAGGCAGCGCTCTACCGAGAGCTGAAGGCGCTTCGAGCCGAGGACGCGGAGCGGCGGATGCAGGCGACCCAGTTCGGGGGCTCCGGGTCCGCACCCGGTGCGGAGCCGGGAGAGACCGGTGACGCCCGGTCACAGGCGGCCATGGCGATCACCGGCAAGGCGTCGTACAACACCCACGAACGCGTCTGCGCGCTCATGGACTGGGCCTCCCGAAAGGCCACGCCACCGGAGATCCGCGCGCTGGCGAACGACGCGCTGCAGAGGATCGAGCAGGGCGAGCCCGTGAAGCCGATCTACCTCAAGGTCAAGGAAGCCTTCGACCAGGCGCAACAGCCTCAGCCGGAGGAGGAGACGGATCTCGCGCGGCTGGCTCGTGAGGCGCGCGAGCGTGCAGAGCGGGAGGTGCGCGACAAGGGCCGCAAGAACCTCAAGCGCAGCCACGGGCCAGGCAGCCACTTCCGCAGCGTTCGCTCGTTCAACCTCACCTGGACAGAGCTCGATGGCTGGACCGAGCTGTACGACGTCGACGCCCTGGCGGCCCAGCTCAGCCGCACTGACTGGGAGCGGTTCGACCGCGTCGTGACAGCGACGATCGCGTTCCGCGACCAACTTGTTGCCTCGAGGCGGCACGCCGCGACATCGGCATAGCCGGCGCACCTATCGGACGTCCCTGAACACGTCGCCCGGAGTTCCGATGTCTAACCTGACTGGCCGCCAGATCATGCTTCTCCTGGGCTGCGCACTCGCCCTCATCACCGCGGCCGTCGGGGTCTACGGGCTCGTGCGAGGACCCGGCGAGACGGCCGCAGAGTCACCCGATGCCAGACAGACAGAGGTCTGGGCTGTTGCTGATCCGACCGACGCTGCCGTCGGCCTGGAGAACCGGGCGCTCCCGCACACGACCGACCCCGTTGCCTACGCGCGTGCCGTGGCGGTCTCGCTGTTCGACTGGGACACAACTGCAGGGTTCCTTCCGACTGACTACACCTCGGCAGTCCTGGCCGACGCCGATCCCTCCGGTGAGGAGACGCCCGGCCTGCTGGCCGACGTTGCGACGTACCTCCCGACCGTGCAGCAATGGCTCGACCTCGGTGCGATGGAGGTGGAGCAGACCATCGAGGTCGATGAGGCGTACGTTCCCGACTCCTGGTCCGACGCCGTCGAGCAAGCACACGGGCATCTGCGCCCAGGGACGACAGCCGTGACCATCATGGGTACCCGTCAGCGCACCGGAGTTTGGAACGGCGAGGTGGCCGAGTCGTCGTACCCGATCTCTTTCACGATCTTCGTCGCCTGTCAGCCGTCCTTCGAGCGCTGCCACGTCCTGCGCCTCTCCGAGCTCGACAATCCGCTGAGGTGAGCCCGGATGGGCATGAAGGTCCTCGCCGTCGGCGCCGCAGCCGCAGTCCTACTTGCGCCTGGAGCCGCAGTCCTCGGGGTGGCAACACTCGTGAGCCCGGCAGCCGCAGGATCAGGCAGCTGCATGTGGGACGGCCAGGTGGCCTCGAGCCTCGGCGTTTCTGGCCCTGTCCCGGAGGGGCTTTCCGCCACGAACACCCACGGCGAGACAGTCACCCTCAACAAGCAGCAGCTCACGCGGGCAGCGACGATCACCGCCGTCGGCAACCAGCAGCAGATCCCGGCGCGCGGTCAGCTCATCGCGATCATGACCGCCCTGACGGAGTCCTCCCTCCGAGCCCTGTCGAACACGAGCGCTTACCCCAATTCCGCGAACATCCCCAACGACGGTGACGGCAGCGACCACGACTCCGTCGGCATGTTCCAACAGAGACCGGCCGCAGGCTGGGGAACCGTCGAGAACCTTATGGACCCGGTCTGGTCGTCCCGTGCCTTCTACGGCGGGCCCAACGGACCCAACCATGGGTCTCCGCGCGGGCTCCTCGACATCGACGGCTGGCAGTCGATGGATCCTGGCGCCGCAGCGCAGGCGGTGCAGGTCTCCGCGTATCCGGATCGGTACGCGGTCAACCAGCCGATCGCCGAGAAGGTGCTGAGCGCTCTCAGCGGCGTCTCGCTCACCAGCGACCTGGACTGTGCCCAGCCCGCCACCGAGCCTCCCACGAACCTCCCGCCCGGTTTCCCTGGAGCCTTCGTCACGGCCGCAGCCACACAGCTCGGCAAGCCGTACGTCTGGGGCGGCGGCGACTTCAACGGACCAACCGGAGGCGGGTTCGACTGCTCGGGCCTCGTTCTCCACGCGGCGTATCAAGCATCCGGCGGCCGGATCCGCCTCCCCCACTACAGCGGCTCCCAGATCCACGCCGGACAAGGCGTCGCCTGGAGCAACAAGAGACCCGGAGACCTGATCTTCTTCAGCTATCCCGGCGCCGACGGGCCGCACCACGTGGCGATCTACGTCGGGGGCGAACGGATCCTGCATGCGCCCCGGACCGGCGACGTCGTCCGCTACGGAACGATCGGTGAGTTCGCGGGTGAGGTCATGACGGTTCGCCGGCTGGGTTGACCGCCAGGAAGTGGCCACCGTTTGAGGACTCGACCCGCAAGCTGCGCTCGGTCTCTGCGGCGCACCTGAGGACCATGAGCCCACGCAATCTGGTCCGGGCTGACGTCGGCCCAGACTTCGGTGCAGTCGGCGGCGCCGGTGACCTCCGAGCCATCGTCGGCGCGCTCTTGACCTATGGCCTGATCATCGCCGTACTCATCCTCGTGACCTCGGCTACGACCTGGGCAATCGCGTCCAACTCCGGTAGCTGGCACACCGCCCAGAAGGCCAAGGTCGGCTGCTTCGTCTCCATCGGCGGCGCCACGCTCACCGGCGCCGCGCTGGCTTGGGCGAACTGGCTGCTGGACATCGGCGCACACCTCTAGGACGTCCGCCCGTCCGACGTCTGGAGTCCCCGATGGACCTTCTCAATGCAACTCTCCTGCTTCCCCTCGACATCCAGATCGATCCGAACTCCAACGGACTGCCTGGGATCGGCCAGCTCAAGAAGATCGTCGGAGCCTCGATGACGGTCGGGCTGGTCCTCGCCGTACTGGCGCTGATCATCTCGGCCATCGTGTGGGCGCTGGGAGCCAACTCGTCCAACCCGCATCTCGCGGGGCGCGGCAAGCTCGGCGTTCTCGTAGCCCTGGGCGCCGCTATCGTCTGCGGCGCCTCCGTGACGCTGGTGAACTTCTTCTGGAACGTCGGCCAGCAGGTCTAAGGGATCGATCATGGGTGTCTGCGACGTGCCGGTGATCCACGAGGTCTGCAACGCCGCCGGTGACGCGGCGGGTGCGGTCGTGACAGCGCCGTTCGACTGGCTCGCCCAGGGCATGGGCGGCGCGGCCGAGTGGATGTTCACCTCCGTCTGGAAGGTCATCGACACCACCACCTTCGTCGACGTGACCAGCGGGGAGTACACGAATGTCTACAACATCATGTTCGGCGTCGGCGTCTTCGTAATGCTCGGCTTCTTCATGCTCCAGGTCATCGGCGGCATGATCCGGCGCGACCCAGCCGCGCTCTCCAGAGCCGCGCTCGGACTCGCGAAATCGATCCTCGGATCCTTCGTCGCCCTCGCACTCCTCGGGACGGCTCTCGAGATCACCGACCAACTCTGCATCGGCATCGTCAACGCCGCCGGAACGAACATGAACGAGATGGGCGACAAGGTCGCCGTACTCGCCGCCGGACTCGGCGCCATCAACCTCAGCGCCCCAGGCGCTGGTGCGATCCTGACGATCTTCCTCTCCAGCCTCGCGATCATCGGCGCGATGGTGGTCTGGATCAGCCTCCTGATCCGCAAGGCCCTCCTGCTCATCGCGATCGTGTTCGCGCCCATCGCCCTCGCCGGGTCCAGCTGGGACCACACCCGCACCTGGCTCAGCCGCTGGGCGACCTTCGTGATCGCGATGATCCTCTCGAAGGTCGTCCTGGTGGTGATCTTCCTACTTGCCACCGCTCAGGTATCGGCTCCGATCGACGCGGACCTGGAATCCGTCAGTCAGCCGATGGCCGGGGTGGTGCTGATGCTGATGGCCGGGTTCGCGCCGTACCTGACTTACAAGGCCATCGCCTTCATGGGCTTCGACGTGTACCACGCGATGTCGGCCGAACAGGAGGCCAAGGCGTCGCTGAACCGGCCGATGCCGATCCCGCTCTCGCGCCGCACCGGCAGCGAGCCCGCCAAGATCCTCGGGGACGGCGACGGCAGTACGACCACCGGCGGATCGCCCGCGGTCACGCCCACGGCGAGCGGTGGCGGACCGGCCGGGACCACATCAGGCGGCGCCACCGCTGGCGGCGGTTCCGGTGGCTCTACGGCTGCCGCTGGCTCGGGTGGCGCCGCCGCCACGGGCGGTGCGGTCGCCGCGGGCGCGGTCGTGGCGAAGGAAGCGGCTGCTGCTGGGCCGCGTCTCGGAGGCTTCGTCGCCGCCGAGGCGACCGGCCAAGCCCAGTCCCACGATTCGGCGGCGCCGTCGAAGGTCCCTCCGCCGGTCGCGGACTCGACGCTTGCCGAGACCGCCGGACGGAAGTGATCGGCAGTGAGTACGTCGAGCAGCGCCGAACCGTCGCTGACACCGATCAAGTTCTCGCGGCTGACCAAGCGCGGGATCCTCCTCGGCTTGTCAGGTCCGCAGCTCGTGATGGCGAGCCTGGCCGCCGGCACCCTGATCCTGGGTCTCTATCTGGGCGCGGTCGTCATGACCTTCCCGATCATCCTCGTCTTCGTCGTGCTCGCATTCGTCGGCGTCGGTGGCCGGAAGATCATCGAGTGGGGACCCATCGGGGCACGCTGGCTCTGGCGCTCCGCCGGAGGTCAACTGCTGTATCGCCGCCGGGTGGCCAAGCCGCGCCCGGCAGGAACGCTCGCGCTCCCGGGCGACGCCGCACGGCTCAGGCAGTGGGTCGATCCGGAAACCGGGGCGGTCATGGTCCACGACCCGCACGCCGCCACGCTGACCGCAATCGTCGGTGTCTCCCACCCCGCCTTCGTGCTCCTCGACCCTGCTGAGCAGGAACGTCGGGTGGTCAGCTGGGGGCGCGTGCTCGCGACCGCCTGCCGATCCGGACGCCTGGCGTCGCTTCAGGTCATGGAGCGCACCCTGCCCGACTCCGGCAAGGGCCTCGCGGACTGGTGGGAGCAACATGGGAACCGCTCCGAGACGTGGGCAGCGACGACGTATGGCGAGCTCGTCGACCGCGCCGGTCCAGCTGGCGAGCGTCACGCCAGCACCATCTCGATCTCGCTCGACATCAAGACGGCTGGTCGGGCGATCCGGGCCGCAGGTGGCGGGAACCGCGGCGCTGCCGCGGTACTCCGCCAGGAGATGGCGACTACGCTCGCGGCCCTTCGGTCCGCAGACCTCTCCCCCTCGGACTGGCTTACGCCTGGCGACCTTGCCCTCATTCTTCGCTCGGCCTACGACCCGGCCGTCGCCGGCGCCTTGGAGCGGCACGGCGATGTCGGCCGTGATCTGGCGACAGCCGGCCCGGTAGCTGTGACCGAGTCGTGGGGGAGCCTTCGTAGCGACTCGGCGCACCACTGCGTTCTCTGGATCAGCGAGTGGCCGCGCTCACTGGTCTTCCCTGGCTTCCTCGCACCGCTCCTCCTCTCTTCTGGGATCCGGCGGACATTCTCGAGCCTCTACACGCCAATGCGCACAGACAGAGCGGCTCGGGACATCCGCAGGAAGAAGACGGAGTGCATCTCCGACGCCGCCCAGCGACAGAAGATCGGGCAGATCGAGGACGCACAGCAGGCGGCTGAATACCAGGACGTCCTCCAACAGGAGGCGGACCTGACCGCCGGCCACGGCGTGCTCCGGGCCACTGGCTTCGTCGCCGTCAGCGCGAGCGATCCTGACGAGCTCGAGCGCGCCGTCGCTGCGATCGAGCAAGCAGCGATCCAAGCGTCATGCGAGACCCGTCGGCTCTGGGGACAGCAGGCTCAGGGCTTTGCCGTAGCCGCGCTGCCACTCGCGCGCGGCGTCTAGAGACGCCGGAACCACCTTGAAATCTCGATTCCGGGGACAACGGCCGACGGCATAATCCAGGATTCTGCCCAGACCCCGCAGGTGACCCGAGACGCCTGCGGGGTCTTCTGTTCCCCGGAACGTGTCGGGCGTCCGGCGTAACCTTCTGGCCATGGCCGAGATCCCGCACCAACCCCGCCCTCCGTGGCGGGTGTTGTTCACGGATCGGAGTCGTCACCATGGCGCACTCGCCTCACCGGCAGCACAAGGGCTGCCAGCTCTGTAAGCCTCACAAGAACCGCCGCAACGGACGCGCAGTGCGCGAGCCTTGGCCCGTGCTTCGCAAGACCGGCAAGCGTCGCCGTGTCCGCCGCCGGGATATCGGCGACGCCGCCGACGAGTAGGCCGGCTCAGTTACAGGGAGCGCCCTCACAGCAGGGCCTGATGTAACCGCAGCCGTCGCAACGCTCGTGAGAGGTTTCCCAGCGCATCAGGGTGTCGCAGTTCGGGCAAGGCTCCGTCAGATCGGCCACCGCCACAGGGTAGGTCGACCACCGACCGCCGCCACGGGCGACACGGCGGACTCCCCCGCGTACCTCGTCGATGAGAAGCCATCGACCGAGGAGCGCCAATGCCTAGTTTCAACGACCCGGTCGCCGACGCTGACGAACTCCGGGAAGCAGTCCGCGGCCTCGCCCACGCGACACGCACAATCGACGATCCGACATCGATCTACGCAGTTCTGGGTTCCATCAGCTCCGCCCTCGCGTCGCTGAGCCAGTCGCTGCACCAGCTCGGCGAGTTCCACGACGGGCCGACTCGCAAACAGGCATGGATGAACGGCGATGCCAACGCCGGGCGCGCAGCCTCGTACAGGGAGTCCTGGGAGCTTCATCGAGCCGCCGAGATGATCCACCAGGTCGCCGAATGCGTAGACCGGGCGCACGAGATCGAGTCGACGATCGCCTACGACATCCGCGACTACCCGTCATTCGCACCGGTTCAGCGCTCACCGCACCAGCCAGGGATGTCGCTGTGACCGGCTGGCAAGACGGGCGCCTCCACTCTGCCGTCCTCGTCTCGCCAGGCCGGGAACGGCGGCACGATCGCAAGCTCCGCAAGGCGGCCGCGCGAGAGCTCCTGTCCGCCGACCGCGAATCCCGGCGTACAGAAGCGACGCGCAAGGCCGAGGAGCTGTCTGCAGAGAAGCGGGCGACCGTGACGCTCCCCCGCGCCGGTGAATCTGGACCCGCCGCACTGCGGACGCCCGGACGATTCCGCGTGCCACGCCATCAGGACACCTCGGCGACATTGGCGGGCGCCTACCCCTTCCTCGCCGAAGGCGGTCTGGGCAGCGAGGGCGTTTTCGTCGGCCAGGACCTGTACTCCGGCAGCTCGTTCGTCTACGACCCCTGGATCCTCTACGCCCGCGGCCTCATCACCGCGCCGAACCTCGTCCTCGCCGGCATCGTCGGTTCTGGCAAGTCTTGCCTCGCCAAGAGTCTCTACACGCGATCCATCCCCTTCGGCCGCCGGGTGTACGTGCCCGGCGACCCCAAGGGCGAGCACACCGCGGTCGCTGAGGCCGTGGGTGGGCGAGCCATCGCGCTCGGCCACGGGATGCCCAACCGCCTCAACCCGCTCGATGACGGCCACCGCCCCTCTGGTCTCGACGACGCTCAATGGGCCAGCCAGATCGCCTCCCGCCGCCGCGACCTCGTCGGCGCGCTAGCCGAGACCGTGCTCGACCGCCGCCTCAGCCCGCTGGAACACACAGCGGTGGACATCGCGATCGACCGCACGGTCCGTAGCGCCGACGTACCCGTGCTCCCGATGGTCGTCGACAGGCTGCTGGCACCCGACCGCACTGATGACCCGGATGGACGTCTCAGCGAGGATGGGCGACTCGTCGGGCATGCCCTGCGTCGGCTTGTCGCGGGCGACCTCGCCGGACTCTTCGACGGTCCGTCCACGGTGACGTTCGACCCGACGCTCCCGATGATCTCGCTCGACCTCTCCCGCGTCACTGAGAACGCGACCCTCATCTCGGTCCTGATGACCTGCGCGTCGGCGTGGATGGAGTCAGCTCTCCTGGATCCCGCGGGCGGCCAGCGCTGGGTCGTGTACGACGAGGCATGGCGGCTCATGTCGCATCCCGCCCTGCTGCGACGGATGGACGCCCACTGGCGACTCGCTCGCCACTACGGCATCGCGAACATGCTGATCTTCCACAAGCTCACCGACCTCGACAACGTCGGCGACCAGGGCTCAGCAATGCGCGCGCTGGCGTCCTCTCTCCTGGCCAACGCCGAGACCCGGATCGTCTACCGCCAAGAGTCCGACCAGCTCGGCTCGACCGCGACGTCTCTTGGATTGACCGGGACCGAGCAGTCGCTCCTGCCGACGCTTGGCACCGGCCAGGGCTTGTGGCGCATCAAGAGCCGCTCATTCGTTGTCCAACATCAGCTGCATCCGGCCGAGCTCGCATTGTTCGACACCACGGGCCGGATGAATGCGGCAGGTTAGAAGTTCCCATGAATACTGACGCTTTCGCCGGGAACCTGAGCGTGCTCGCCGTAGTGAGCCCATGTGGGCGCTCAGGTTCGCTGAACCCAGCACCTCCGCCGATTCCGCCGTCAGGCCTGGCGGTACCGCGCTGCGGACTCGACCGTGCTGCGGAGTTCCAGTTGCGGAGCGGCCGCAGTCAGTTTCCCTTGCCTCCAGAGCGTGTACAGGGTCGCGGCTGCGGTGATGGCACCCAGGACGCCCAAGCCCAGGTCGCCAAGGGTGTCGGCGTAGGCGAAGTGGCGCTCGGAGGAGCCGCTGATGAAGGCGAAGTACTCACCGATCTCCCATGCGATGGCGCCGGTCGCGCCGATGGCCAGGGCACGCTCGAGCACGCTGAGGAAGGTCGACGAGCGGTGCATGGTCAGCAGGATCACGGCGGCGGCGAGGAGGCCGGTGTTCATGAAGTGCATCCAGTCGTCGAACCAGACGACGGTGTCGTAGAGGTTCATTCGGTTGCCGAGGATGTCGGTGAAGCAGGTGATGGTGACCAGGAAGTCAGCCAGCCACGGGAACGAGGCTCGTTCCTTCCAGAACAGCACCCAGATCGCTGGCACCGTGAACGCCAGCATCGGGTAGACGACGGCTCGCACACCCGCGGCTTTGTCCCGCATGTGACTGGCGTCGGGGAACAGCAGAGCGAAGACGAGCAGCAGGATCAGCCCCGCCTTTGCCGAGATGTTGGCCGTTCTCATGAGAGGCGGTATTGGGTAGCGCGCTACGACCAGCTCGGTCATGCGTGGCTCCTGCTCTGTTGTTCGGGGCGAGCGGGATGCCCGCAGCGCTGTGATCGTCTCATCTTGGGCTCATTCGGGCTGTGCGGATGGGTGGAGGGCGATCTTGGTGATCCGGTGCCCGGCTACCTCGGTGACCTCGAGGACTGCGCCGTCCACGTCGACGGTGTCGCCCACGAGCGGGATGCGTCCCAGCCGGGCGATGACGAATCCGGCGACTGTCTCGTAGTCGCCGTCCTTGAGGGGGATGCCGGTCTCCTCGGTGAAGTCCTCGATGCTCCAGCCGGCGTCGATGCAAGCGCGGTCCTCGCCAGTGCCGACGGGCTCCTTTGCGTCGTACTCGTCGCGGATGTCCCCGATGAGCTCCTCGACGAGGTCCTCCAGGGTCACGATGCCGTCGGTGCCCCCGTACTCGTCGACGACGACGGCGAGGTGGGTGCCCTGCTGACGCATGGTGGCGACGGAGGGCAGGACGAAATTGGTCGCTGGCAGCAGCAGCACCGGACGACGCACGTCTTTGACGAGACGGCTGTCGTCGGCGGCGATCCCGAGCAGGTCGCGCACGTGCAGGAAGCCGATCACGTCGTCGAAGCCCTCGCCCGTGATGGGGTAGCGAGAGTAGGGAAGGTCGCGTACTCGGTCCGCAGCCGCGTTCAGAGGCGTCTCTGCGCTGAGGAATGCGACGTCGCCGCGCGGGCGCATGGCCTCCTTGACCGTGGTTTCCGTGGCTTGCAGTACGTCGCGCAGGATGCGGCGTTCCTGCTCCTCCAGCGCCTCGTGGTGCGAGACGAGCTCGCGCAGTTCGTCCTCGGACAGTTGCTCGGTTGTGGCGTGGGGGTCCCCGCCCACGAGGCGCACGACGGCATTGGTAGAGGCGGAGAGCAACCAAATGACCGGGCGCATCACTGTGGCGAAGCGATCGAGCACTGGTGCCACGACCAGCGACAATCCTGCGGACTTCTGCAGGCCGAGGCGCTTGGGCACCAGTTCGCCGAGCACCAGGGACAGGTAGGCGATGAGCAGTGTCATCACGACCAGGGCCAGTGTCTCGGCCGTCTCGTCCCCGAGGCCGAGGACCTCGAGGTACGGCGCCAGGTCCGGCGCCAGGGTGGAGCCACCGTAGGCCGCGGAGAAGAATCCGGCGACAGTAACGCCGATCTGGACCGCTGCGAGGAAGCGGTTGGGGTCTCGCGCCACCGCTGCGACCCGTGCGCCGCGCGAGCCTTGCCGTTCAAGCTGGGTCAGCTGGCTCTCGCGGAGAGAGATCAGCGCAATCTCGGTCCCGGCAAACACGCCGCCGACGAGGACGAACACAAGGACGAGGCCGATGTTAAGGAGGGTCTGACTGTCCATCAGGTCCATTCACCCCCGATCCGGGTCGCGGGTGAATGGCTGGTACTTCGAGGCGAGTCCATGCGACCAAGGATACGAACCACCAGCCGCCTCGCGACCGTCCGGGCAGTGAGCGTGCCATCTCCCCATGACCGTTGCGGGAGTTCAAGGTCGGGGCGCCCGGTCGCCGTCGACGGCGAGGTCGGGGTGCTCGACGGTCTTCAGATAGCGGGCGGCGCCTTCGACGCTGAGGCCGAAGAGGTCGCAGATGCGGCGTACGTCGCCGCCGGTGGCGTGGATCTCGTGCAGGATGCGGTCTTCGCGCAGCGCCTGGGGCCGAAGGGTTATCCCGCGCCAGGGGAAGCTGTGGCCGACGGCCACCAGCCGGGGCGCGGTGCGTCTGCTGACCAGCAGGTGGGGGTTGATGCAGCCCGGCCAGCGCCGGTTGCGATGGTCGAGCCAGGCCGCGAGTCGAGTGCGGACCGGCGCGGCCAAGGGGATCTGCCGATCACCGATCGTGAGCCGGCCATCGATGATGTCGGTCAGCATGACTGCTCGCAGTTGCTTTCCAGTCAGGGCGTGGAACGCGACGAGTGCGACGGCGAGTGCGACCACCGGGTCGGGATGGTTGAGCTCGGCGCGGATCACAGCGGGGTCCAGGTCGAGCGGGATGTTCCCTGCGACCGGCGTGTGCTTCATCCCGCGCATGGGGTTGGCGAAGATCAGGCGCCGGCCCTTGAGGGTCTTGAACAGCGACCTCAACGCGAGCTCGGCAGCATGCCGTCGTCCCGGTGCCAGCGGCGCCAAGGCGTGCTCAATGTCAACGCGGGTGACCTGCGCGAAGGACTGGTAGCCGGACGCGACCCACGCGTCAACCACGGAGACAAGGCCCAAGATCTGGACCCGGACGGTCTGGGGATCGCGGGGTACTTGTCGGGGTGCGAGTCGGGAGCCGTCGAGCATGACCTGCAGCCACAGCTCGAGGTGCTCGCGCATCAGCGGTGGCAGGCTGGAGATCTTGGCCGCGAAGTAGACCTCGACCCGGCTGGGTCGGTCCTCGACGAGCAGCTCGGCTTCGGCGAGGACGTCGATGGTGGAGATGATGTTGCCGTCGTAGCGAGGCAGCTGCATGACGTCGCTGGCGCGTATCTTCGCGGTTGGGGTCTCGCGCAGAGTCTGCAGAAGCCGCAGCGAGCGGGTCACGTCGTTGCGTTGCCGTGCCGACCAGCCGTAGCGATCTGCGTGCTCGTTGACGATCGCGGCGCAGAAGCGAGTCAGCTCGCTGTCCTCGATCAGGACCCGTTGACGGACGGCCTCGGGGTCGGGGGCCATGTCGAACAGGGTCGGCTGGACCGGTGCCTCGTCGTCGAATCCGGTCCCGGCCGGGTAGGGCAGCCGGTTCTTGTACCGGCTCTTCCACGGCTCGCCGGCCGCCTTGCGGGCGCGGGGGCCGGGCCCGGGTGTCAGGCGTGGCGTGACGCGCTTCTTGAACAGCATGTTGGCCAAGAAGAGCTGTTGGCTGTGCCGATTGGCGCTTGCGTACTCGAGTGCCCGGCCGGGTTCTTGGGTCATCTGGGCCTGCTCGACGCACAGCCGACAAGCCCCGGAGTTCCCGATCCGCGCGAGTCGTCCGCAGAAGTCGCACACCCCTTCGGGGTAGTGGGTGCGCCACCAGCGGCACGGCCAGCAGGTCCAGTTGTAGCGCGGGTAGACACCCCAGTGAGTGTGCCAGTCTGAAATGGCCCCAGTTGGAGCCGT
>NZ_SSXI01000205.1 GCF_004803405.1 Nocardioides sp.
CGCGGGACCGGGTCCTCGTGGAGTCACCGACCTACCCGAACGCGACACAGGCGCTCCGCACCGGCGGCGGCCGGCTGCTGACGGTCCCGCTCGACCCGCTCGGGTGGGACCTCGAGACGCTGACCGGCGCGGTGACCCGCCGCCGGCCGCGGCTGGCCTTCCTGATGCCGGACTTCCACAACCCGACCGGGCTGGTGATGTCCGAGACGATGCGCCGCGACGTGGCGCGCCTGCTCGCACGGCACGACTGCATCCCGGTGATCGACGAAGCGCACCACCTGCTCACGCTCGACGACTCCCCCGCGTGCACCCCGTTCGCGCGCCACGCGAAGGACACGATCACCATCGGCAGCGCGAGCAAGAGCATCTGGGGCGGCCTCCGACTCGGCTGGCTCCGTGCCCCCGAGCCGCTCATCGACCGGCTCACCGCCGCTCGGATCCAGCTCGACCTGGGCGCTCCGGTGCTCGAACAGCTGGTCCTCGCCCGACTTCTCGAGAACGGGCTCGGCGCCATCATCGACGGGCATCGCGCGCGGCTGCGCGAGCAGCGCGACGTGCTCGCCGCGGAGCTCGCCGAGCACCTCCCCGACTGGCGGTTCCGGCTCCCGGCCGGTGGCATGGTGCTCTGGTGCGAGCTGCCGATCGCGGCCTCCACGGCGCTGGTCTACGAGGCCGAGCGCGTCGGCGTGCACCTCCCGCCGGGCCCTGCCTTCGCCCCCGAGGGCGGCCTGGACCGGTTCGTCCGCGTGCCGTTCACGCTGGCCCCCGACACCATCCGGGAAGCGGTACGACGCCTGGCCGCCGCCTGGGCCGTCGTCGTCTCTGACGAGCGGCGCGGCGCCGGCGGGCGTCGTACTCCTGCTGCGGGGGCCGTGGACCCGGTCCTGGTGGCCTAGCCGGGGGTCGTCGGAGGTTTGCTGGCGCTTCTGGGCCGTTGCAACGGCTGGGAAGTGCAGGAATCGCCGGTTAACCGGTGATTCCTGCAGCCCACCGCAACCCTCAAGCCAGATCCACCGCGCGAATCGAGGTCGCCTCGATCGCGGTCTCGATCTCGGCGAGCGCCTCGTGCGGGATGGCCGAGTCGACCGACAGCGCGACGAGGGCCTCGCCACCCTTGGTCTCGCGGGAGACCTGCATGCCGGCGATGTTCACCTGCGCCTGGCCGAGGATCTGGCCGACGGTGCCGACCATGCCCGGCCGGTCCACGTAGGTGAAGAAGGCCAAGTGGTCGGTGGGCTCGATGTCGATGTCGTAGCCGTTGACCTCGACGATCCGCTCGCGCTGGTGGATGCCGACGAGGGTGCCGCTGACCGAGATCTGGGTGCCGTCGGCAAGGGTGCCGCGGAGCGTGATCAGGTTGCGGTGGTCGGGGCTGACGCTGTCGGTCACCAGGCGTACGGCGACACCGCGCTCGGCCGCCAGCAACGGCGCGTTGACGTAGGAGACCTGGTCCTCGACGACGCTGCCGAACACGCCCTTGAGCGCGGCGAGCTCGAGCACCTTGACGTCGTGGTCGACGATCTCGCCGCGGACCTCGACGTCGAGCTGCTGGGCGACCTCGCCGGCGATGCCGGTGAAGATCTGGCCGAGCCGCTCGGTGAGCGGGATGCCGGGACGCACGTCCTCGGCGATCACGCCGCCCTGGACGTTGACGGCGTCGGGGACCAGCTCGCCGCCGAGGGCGAGCCGGACCGACCTGGCGACCGCGATGCCGGCCTTCTCCTGGGCCTCGTCCGTCGACGCGCCGAGGTGCGGCGTGGCGATGACGTTCTCCAGCTCGAAGAGCGGGCTGTCGGTGCAGGGCTCCTTGGCGAACACGTCGAGGCCGGCGGCAGCGATCCGGCCGGTCTTCAGCGCGTCGTACAGGGCGGCCTCGTCGACGATGCCGCCGCGGGCGGCGTTGACCAGCACCAGGGAGGGCTTGGCCTTCGCGAGCTGGTCGGCGCCGACGAGCCCGAGGGTCTCGGGGGTCTTCGGCAGGTGGACCGACATGAAGTCGGCCTCGGCCATGAGGGTGTCGAGGTCGACGAGCCGCACACCCATCTGTGCGGCGCGGCCGGCCTGGACGTAGGGGTCGTAGGCGATGACGTTCATACCGAACGCCGAGAGCCGCTGAGCGACCAGGACGCCGATCCGACCGAGGCCGACGATGCCGACGGTCTTCTCGTAGAGCTCGATGCCGGTGTACTTGGAGCGCTTCCACTCGCCGTCCTTCAGCGCCGCGTGGGCCGGCGAGATGTGGCGGGCGGCGGCGAGCATCAGCGCGACGGCGAGCTCGGCGGCGGAGACGATGTTGGAGGTCGGCGCGTTGACGACCATGACACCGGACTGGGTGGCGGCCTTCACGTCGACGTTGTCGAGGCCGACGCCGGCGCGGGCGACGACCTTGAGTCGGTTGGCGGCGGCCAGAGCCTCGGCGTCCACCTTGGTGGCGGAGCGGACCAGGACGGCGTCGACGTCGGCGATCGCCGGCAGCAGCTCGGCGCGGTCCGCTCCGTTGCAGTGGCGGATCTCGAAGTCCGGTCCGAGCGCCTCGACAGTGGCGGGGCTCAGCTCTTCGGCGATGAGAACGACGGGACGATCAGTCACAGCGATGTCCTTCGACAGGTACGTGCGGACGGGGGTGCTGCACGACGCTGTGCCGACGGCCACAGTACCCGGCCCGCGGGGCTGTTACGAACTGGTGAACGCGTGGCGGGACGGATCGGCGTACATTCCCTCGCATGGGGAACCGCTCCCCGGCCCCGCTCACGCTCGGCGCCCTCGTGCTGGTGCTCTGCGCACTCGTGGCTGCGACCGGCGACGGCCTCGGCTGGACGGGCCCCGAGCGCACCGCCCCGGTCGAGACGCCGGCCGAGCGTGCGGAGCCGGGCGACTCCGAGGGTCGGGACCGGACCGCCGAGGAGATCGATGACAGCGGTGACCGCCCCGACCCAGCAGAGGGCCCGCCCCTGGAGCGGATCCTCGTCTGGACGGTGCTCGCGCTGCTCGCGGCCATCCTGGTGGCCGTCCTGGCCCAGCTGCGGCTGATGGTGTGGAGACGCAGGCTGGAGGGCGGTCGGGTGCGCCGGCCGGGCCGCCCGCACTCCGGGGAGGTGCCCGACGACGAGGACGACGACGAGGCGCTGGCCGAGGCGCTCGACGCCGGGCTCGACGAGCTCGCCGTCGGTCCCCCGCGCAACGCGATCGTCGCCGCGTGGCTGCGCCTCGAGCGCGCTGCGGTCTCGGAGCGCTTCGCCCGGGACCCCGCCGACACCCCGAGCGAGTTCGCGGAGCGGGTGCTGTCGTCGTACGCCCTGGACGCCGGGGCGGTCGGCCGGTTGGCGGCGCTCTACCGGGAGGCTCGGTTCTCGGAGCACCCGATCAGCGAGGAGCAGCGCGAGCAGGCCCGGTCCTGCCTCGCCACCCTGCTGGTCGAGCTGCGCGCGTCGAGGTCAGGAGGCCGACCATGACCCTCGCCCTCATCGCCGCACTGCTGGCGACCGTCGTCGTGGTCGCCTGCGTCATGCGGCTCGCCGACGAGGTCACCACGGCGACCTGGCCCGGGGAGGCGCCACTGCACCTGCGCGACAACCGGGCGCACGACCTCGAGCTGACGCATCTGACCCGACTCGTCGCCGCGCGAGATCCAGCCGCACTGCACGCCCAGCTGGTCGCCGTCGTCGATCCGCTGCTGAGCACGGCGGCGGTCATGCAGGGTCCTGCGGGCACCGATCCGCGTGCCGTGCTGGACCCGGCGGTACGACGCTTCCTGGAAGCGCCGCCCCTTGGCTCCGCCGACCGCTACCGCCGCGAGCTCGCGGCGGTGCTGACCCGGATCGAGGCGCTGTGACCGGGCCCGCGATCGGTCCGGCCGAGGCGTCCGCACTCGCCCAGGATGTCCTGGACGAGGTGGAGACCGCGGTCGTCGGCAAGCGAGCCGCCCTCACCCTGGTGCTCAGTGCGATCGTCGCCGGCGGGCATGTGCTGCTCGAGGACTTCCCGGGCCTGGGCAAGACCCTGGCGGCGCGGTCGTTCGCACAGGCGCTCGGCCTGGACTTCAAGCGAGCGCAGTTCACGCCGGACCTGCTGCCCGCGGACCTGACCGGCTCGTTCATCTACGACCAGCGGCAGGCGGAGTTCCAGTTCCGGCCCGGTCCCCTGTTCACCGGCCTGCTGCTGGCCGACGAGATCAACCGCACCCCGCCCAAGACCCAGGCCGCGCTGCTCGAGGCGATGCAGGAGCGGCAGATCACCGTCGAGGGCGAGACGTTCCACCTCACCCCGCCCTTCCACGTGCTCGCCACGGCCAACCCGATCGAGTACGAGGGCACCTATCCCCTGCCCGAGGCTCAGCTCGACCGGTTCCTGCTTCGGGTGGACTTCGGCTATCCGCAGGCCGACGAGGAGTGGGAGGTGCTGCGACGGCGCCTGGGGCGCGGGCGGGAGGAGCAGCGGCTGCGGCAGGTGATCGACGCCGACGGCCTGCTCGGGATCCAGCGCGCGGTGGAGACGGTGACGGTCGACGCCGACGTGGGCCGGTACTGCGTCGCCCTCGCCGCGGCGACCCGGAGCCACCACCACACCCTCGTCGGGTCCTCGCCACGCGGTGGGCTGGCGCTGATGCTCGTCGCCCGCGCCTACGCCGTCATCGCCGGCCGCGACTACGTGACGCCCGAGGACGTGAAGGCCGTCGCCGTCCCGGCGCTGGCACACCGGATCACGATCCGACCGGAACTGTGGATGAGCGAGATCACGGGCCGGTCCGTGGTGGCCTCGGTCCTCGGACACGTGCCGGCACCGGCCGCGCGCGAGCGGATCCGGTAGGGCGAGGCCGATGAGCAGCGGGTGGCGCGCGACGTACGCCCATCTGCGCGCCGCGGTCGCGGGGCTCACCCTGCTGCTGACCGGCCTCGCCCTTGGCCGTGCCGACGTCGTGGTGATCGCGGCGCCGCTGGTGCTCGTCTGGCTGGCCGCCGCCGGAGGCCGACCCGGCCAGGCGCCTGCCGTCACCGCGACCGAGGGGTCGCTCGCCGTCCACGAGGGCGAGGAGTTCGGCTGGCGGGCGACGCTGTCCGGGCT
>NZ_SSXI01000103.1 GCF_004803405.1 Nocardioides sp.
TGGCCGGTGCGGAGCGGCTGCGCACCGCGAAGCACGCGGGCAGCGACGGCAGCGACGGCAGCGACGCCAGGCACGAGCCGGACTCGCTGACCGCGGGGCTGCTGCGGCTGCACGCCGACCGGGTGCGGATGGTGCAGCGCGAGCGCATGCTCCGCGACCGGTTCGCCACCGCGCACCCGCAGGTGCCGGCGGCCGTCGTACCTGCGCTGGCCGGGGACGTCCACGACCTCGACGGCCTGCGCAGGATCGGCTCGCTGCTCGCCCCGGAGGGCTAGCAGCGAGTCCTCCCTCGATCAGAGGGAGGTGACGACCACCGCGGTGCCGGGGCTGGAGAGCTGCTCGTTGCGAGCGTCCTCCAGAACCTTGCGCCACGACGCGTTGGGGCGGCGACGCAGGAGCGCGCGGCGCTCCCGCTCCGTCATCCCACCCCAGACGCCCCACTCGATCTGGTTGTCGAGCGCCTCTGCGAGGCACTCCGTGCGGACGGCACATCCCGTGCACATCTGCTTTGCCTTGTTCTGCTCTGCTCCCCGAACGAAGAGCTGGTCCGGCGTCGTGTCCCGGCACGCGGCCCGTGGTGCCCAGTCGTCAACCCACATGATCTTGTCCCTTGATTTTCCCCCGATCGAGGAGCCAGCGCCCCCACAGCGCTTGGTCTCTCCGACATCAACCAAAGTAAAGGAGGATCTCCATTACCGACATCGCTCGTTGGGCCCAACCGGTCTAGTCACATTGGACTAGGGCAGTCGGGAGTTCCCGGCGAGGTGCCACTCGGGACAGCCGTTGGCGGCTCCGGCGACTGGTGAGCCGTCACGTACTCTGGCGACATGTCTCGCACCCGGTTCGACGGCCTGCCACCCCGCAAGGTCGCCTCCCATCTCGGCGTGATGCTGCTCGTCTCCGTGGTGCTCGGGGTCGTCGTCTCGGGCCTCGCGATCCCGTTCGCGGGCGTCGCCGGGTTCACGTCCCGCAACCTCGCGGAGTCGGTCGACGACCTCCCCCAGGAGCTGGAGACCGAGCAGCTTCCGCAGCGCACGGAGATCAAGGACCGCAGCGGCAAGACGATCGCCACGCTGTACGACCAGAACCGGGTCAACGTCCCCCTGCGACAGATCTCGCGCACGATGGTCCAGGCGATCGTGGCGATCGAGGACTACCGGTTCTACCAGCACGGCGCGCTGGACCTGAAGGGCACGATGCGTGCCCTCCTCACCAACCAGGCCGCCGACGGTGTGGTCCAGGGTGGCTCGTCGATCACCCAGCAGCTGGTGAAGCTGACGCTCCTCAACCAGGCCGACACCGACGCCGAGCGCAAGGCCGCGATCGACGACACCTACGCCCGCAAGTTGCGCGAGCTGCGCTACGCGATCGCCCTCGAGAAGCGCCACAGCAAGGACTGGATCCTCGAGCGCTACCTCAACACCGCCTACTTCGGAGACGGCGCGTACGGCGTCCAGGCGGCCGCGCAGCACTACTTCAACGTGAACGCGAAGGATCTCGACCTCCGCCAGTCCGCGCTGCTCGCGGGTCTGGTGAAGAGCCCCGAGGCCTACAACCCGCGCAAGAACAGGGCACAGGCGCGGGTCCGGCGCGACGTCGTGCTGGATCGCATGGCCCAGCTCAGCGTCGTCACCCAGGAGCAGGCCGACCGGGTCAAGGCGCGCAAGCTCGGCCTCGACCTGCAGTCGAAGCCCAACGGCTGCGTCAACTCGCAGGCCCAGTTCTTCTGCGACTACGTGGTGCGCTGGCTCAAGACGGACAAGTCCCTCGGCGCGACGGCCGAGGAGCGCGAGCGGATGATCTTCAGCGGCGGTCTCACCGTCCGGACCACGATCGACATGCGCTTCCAGAAGGCCGCTCAGGACTCGGTGAACGCCCAGGTGTTCAAGGACGACCAGGCAGTCGGCGCGCTCGCGCTCATCGAGCCCGGCACGGGCAACGTCCGCGGCCTCGCCCAGTCGCGGCCGATGGGCACCAAGAAGAACCAGGGCCAGACGTTCCTGAACTACACGGTCCCGAAGGAGTACGGCGACGCCAACGGCTTCCAGGCCGGATCGACGTTCAAAGCGTTCGTGCTGGCGGCCGCCATCGACCAGGGCATCCCTCTCAACACCCGAATCCCCTCGCCGTCGCCGAAGTCGTTCCGGCTCGCCGACTTCCAGACCTGCGACGGCCCCTACCAGAGCAGCGAGATCTGGTCGCCGAAGAACTCGACCGGTGAAGGTACGTTCGACCTGTACACCGGCACCCGCCAGTCGATCAACACCTTCTTCGTCCAGCTCGAGCAGAACCTCGAGGGAGGCGTCTGCCAGCCGTGGCAGCTGGCCCGGCGTCTCGGCGTGCAGATCGGCAAGGAGGCGATGGTGCCGTCGTTCACCCTCGGGATCAACGACGTGAGCCCGCTGGAGATGGCCGAGGCGTACGCCACCTTCGCCGCCCGCGGCGTCCACTGCGCCGCCCGGCCGGTGATGCGGATCGAGGACGCCGACGGCAACGTGCTGAAGAAGTACGACAAGCACTGCACCCAGGAGCTGCCCGGTCCCGTCGCCGACGCCGTCAACGACGTCCTTCGCGGCGTGGTCGAGCCGGGCGGCTTCGGCCAGGCGCTGAACCCCGGCCAGCCGGCCGCCGGGAAGACGGGAACGGTGAACGAGAACAAGTCGGTGTGGTTCGTCGGCTACACCCCGAACCTCGCGGGCGCGGCCGTGGTCGCCGGCGCCAACAGGGAGGGCACGCAGATCACGCTCGACGGACAGAGCATCGGCGGCTACACCCGCTACACCACCGCCGGATCGACCACGGCCGGCCCGATCTGGGGCGGAGCCTTCGGACCGATCGCGCAGTGGCTGCCCGACGAGGACTTCACGAGGCCCTCGGGACAGGACATCCGAGGCCTGCTGATGACCGTGCCACAGGTCGGCGGGCGCAGCTACGAGGACGCAGCGGCCGAGCTAAAGGGCATGGGCTTCAACGTCGCCAGCAACGGCACGGTCGATTCCAGCTACGCGCAGGGCCTGGTCGCCTACTCCGCCCCGGGCGCCGGCGAGCAGCAAGCGGCCGGCGACACGATCACGCTCTACATCTCCGACGGCTCCCCGAAGCCCGAGCGCAAGCGGCGCCAACGGGACAACAACAACAACGACGACCGGGGCAACGGCGGCGGCCGGGGCAACGGCAACGGAGGACGCGGAGGCGACTGACCCCGCGAGCCGCCGGGTTCGGTGATCAGCCCAGCTGGCGCCGCACCTCCGCGGCGACGGCGGCGCCGTCCGCGCGACCCTTGACCTGCGGCGTGACGATGCCCATCACCTTGCCCATCGCCTTGGGCCCGGCGCCCGCGGCACCGGCCTGGTCGACCGCGGCCGAGACGATCGCGGCGATCTCCTCGGGCCCGAGCTGCTCGGGCAGATAGTCCTGGATCACCGCGGCCTCGGCGCGCTCCTTCGCGGCGCTCTCGGGCCGGTTGCCCTCCTCGAAGGCGACGGCGGCCTCGCGGCGCTTCTTGGCCTCGCTGGAGAGCACGGTCAGCACGTCGTCGTCGGTGAGCTCCTTGGCGACCTTCCCGGCCACCTCCGCGTTGGTGACGGCGGTGAGGATCATCCGCAACGTGGACGACCGCACCTCGTCGCGCGCCTTCATGGCGGTGGTGAGGTCGGTGCGCAAACGGTCCTTGAGGGTGCTCATGAGTCGATTGTGCCTGCCGTATGTCAGCCTTGCCGAATGGGAATCCTGCGATCGCTGGTGCGCGCTGCGGGTGTCGGGGCCGCGGTCGGCGGCGCCGGAGGCGCAGCGGTGGCGGCCTACGCGACCTGGGAGGCACGGCAGTACTCCCTGACCAGGTTCGACATCCGGGTGCTGCCGGCCGGGATGCGTCCGCTGAGGGTGCTGCACCTGAGCGACATCCACATGACGCCGGGCCAGACTCGCAAGCAGGAATGGCTTCGCAGCCTTGCGGCGCTCGAGCCGGACCTCGTGATCGACACCGGCGACAACCTTGCCCACCGGGACGCGGTGCCCGTGGTTCTCGACAGCCTCGGCGGACTGCTGGACCGCCCGGGCGTCTTCGTGCACGGCTCCAACGACTACTTCGAGCCCTGCTTCCGGAACCCCCTGGGGTACCTCAAGCGCGGCAACGGCAAGCGGTACACCGACATGCCCCCGCTGCCGTGGGGCAAGCTGTCCGCCGGGCTGGCCGGCGCGGGCTGGCTGGACCTGACGAACCGGCGCACCCGTCTCACGATCGGCGAGACCAGCTTCGCGTTCGCGGGGGTCGACGACCCCCACCTCGACTACGACGACCTCGCGGCCGTCGCCGGCCCGGCGGATGCCTCGGCCGACCTACGTATCGGGGTGGCGCACGCGCCGTACCTGCGGGTGCTGGACCAGTTCGCGGCGGACGGATACGACGCCATCGTGGCCGGGCACACCCACGGCGGGCAGGTCTGCCTCCCCTGGCCCGGCGGTGCCCGGGCCCTCGCGACGAACTGCGACCTGGAGCCGGGGCGCGCCCGTGGCCTGCACCGCCACCCGGCCGACTCGCGGCCCGGCGACCCCGGGTCGGCATGGCTCGAGGTGTCGGCCGGGATCGGCACCGCCCCGTACACGCGGATCCGGGTCGCCTGCCGGCCCGAGGCGGTGCTGCTGACGCTGCTGCCGGTCTCCGGCTGAGGCGGACGCCGATTGCAGACCGGTCGATCTGCTCGGGTATGCTCCCCTGCTTGTGAGCGGGCCCGATTCGGGTTCGAGCACGGCGGGCTGTGGCGCAGCTTGGTAGCGCGCCTCGTTCGGGACGAGGAGGCCGCAGGTTCAAATCCTGTCAGCCCGACCGACCAACAGGTGGATCCGGAACCGGATCCACCTGTTGTCGGTTTTCGCTCCTCGGCCGCGCAGGTCAGGTCGCCGGATGTTCGTGGCACACTGCATCTCATGTCTGACGAGCAGGACAAGCTGAAGCTCAGCTTGGAACCGCCCAAGCTGTTCGGGCGGAAGAGGAAGTCGGCCAGCAGGGCCGAGGCTTCCGAGCCGGCCGACGCCGCGCCCGCCTCCTCTCGTCCGACCGAGCCAGCTGCCGAGCCTGAGCCGTCGGGCGCCGCGGTCGACGAGGTCGAGTCGGTTGAGGACCCGGCTGAGGACCCGGCCGACCAGGAGCTCACGGCTGTCATCGAGGACGTGGAGGCGGCTGAGACGAGCCCCACGCAGGCACCCGAGGAGACCGCGGACCCCGACGCCGGCGAACCGGTCATGGAGCCCGGGACTGCCGCCACGGAACTCGGCGAGGACGCCGCTGCACCTGAGCCCGTCGCGGAGGATCCCGAGGAGCCCGCGCCGCAGTGGGCGCCCGCGAAGGAGGCTGCCGCCACGCGGACGCCGGCGGCCGAGAAGGCACAGGGCGGGCAATCCGCCTCGGGCCGAGTCGACGTCGAGCCGGAGCCGATGACCGATACCGATCTCGAGGACGCCGAGATCGCTGCCATGGCCGACCGCGGGCCCCTCCTCGCGACCTATCCAGCCGCCATCGTCTCCGGGCTGGCCGTCGGCGCCGCGATGGTCGTGCTCACCTGGTTGTCGCTGCGCGGCTGCGAGTCGGTCCGGGGCACGGCCTCGTGCGGCGGTGGCCCCGGCTTCCTCCTGCTGGTGGCGACATTCGTGGTCTGCGTCCTGATCGGCAGCGCGCTGTTGAAGGCGTTCGACGTCCCGGACCCGGGCAGCAGCAGCTTCCTCGCCGTCGGGCTGGTTGCCGTGGTCGCCCTGTTGTTCCTGATCGACTTCCTCGACAGCTGGGTCATGCTGATCGTGATCCCGATCATCAGCATCGGCGGTTTCCTGGCGTCGGTCTGGGTGACCAAGACCTTCGTCGAGCCTGCTGATACCTGAGTCCGCCTGCTGCGTCACTGCGGCTGGAGTCCCTGACGTCGGCCGTCGGTTGTCCACAGCCGGGGTACTGACACCGCGCCATCCACAGGCCGTCGTGAGGCCTAGGGTCGCTGTCGGTGGTTGCGCGGAGCGTGGTCGTCATGGACCCCGACCGCACGATCACCGCATCGCACCCGCTGGTCGATGCGGCCGCGTCGATCCATGCTGCTCTCGACGAGTCCGACGGATTCGACCCCGACTACCTGTCCACCGCGGACAAGCAGGCCTACCTGCGCGCACTCCTGCGAGCCAGCCATCGGATCCAAGCCCGGATCATGCGCACCCTTGCGGGCGGTGACGACGTCGCCGAGGGCACAGGCGCCCGTTCCGCTGCCCACTGGATCGCCTGGGAGGAGCACGTTCACCCTGGACGCCTCGTCGCCGACGCGAGTCTCGCCCGCCGGCTCCGCGACTGCTATCCCGCGACCTGGGCCGCGCTCGCCCAGGGACGGATCAGCGTCGAGCACGCCCGCGTGGTCGTCGAGGCCCTCGACGCACTCCCCGACCAGATCCCCGGCTGCAGCACCTTCGAGTCCCGCACCGCCCTGGTCACCAGGGCCGAGGAGCACCTCGTCGCCCAGGCCCAGCTGTTCACCCCGCGCGAGCTGAAGGTCCTCGGCCGACGGATCCTCGAGGCCGTGGCCCCCGACGCAGCCGATGCCGTGGAGCAGGCCCTGCTGGACAAGGAGGAGCGCCAGGCGCTTCGGGAGACGTTCCTCGAGCTCGGCCGTCGCGGAGACGGCACCACCCAGCTCAGGGGACGCATCCCGGACTTCGAGGCCGATATCCTCCGCAAGGCGTTCGCCGCGCTCACCAGCCCCCGACGTGGGGACGCCACGCACAGCCAATCCCCCGACGGGCTCACGAGCAGCGAGCGCCGCGGCCGGGCGTTCTGCACGTTGATCCGGGCCCTCCCGGTCGACGGACTCCCCACCCACGGCGGCTCTCCGGTCCAGATCGTCGTCACCATCGACAACGACAAGCTCCGCAGCGGCGTGGGTGCCGCCACCCTCGACACCGGAGAGCGGATGTCCGCCACGGCCGTCCGGCGGCTCGCGTGCCAGCACAGCCTGCTGCCCGCCGTCCTCGACGGCGCCGGCGCGGTGCTCGACCTCGGCCGGGCGAAGCGGTTCTTCGGGCCCGCACAGCGCAAGGCGCATCTCCTCACGCACCAGACCTGCCAGGCGGAAGCATGTGACATCCCCGCCGCCTGGTGCGAGGCCCATCACCGCCGCGGTGCCTGGACCGACGGCGGTACCACCGACCGGGCCGACCTGGCCCTTCTCTGCGCGTTCCACCACCACCTGGCACACGACCGTGGCTGGGGAGTCGACTGGTCTGCGTCAGGCACCGCCAGGTTCCGGCGTCGTGAGTGACGTGTGCTCGATGTCGACTCTCCACAGCCGCCCGTCGGCGGTGGCACTCGGACAACCCGGCGGGATACCGTCGTGCTGCACCCCTGGTCCTGGGGCGCAGCACGACTCTCGGGAGGACCCATGCGCAGCCGCCGCCCCCACGCCGCGCGCGCCGCAGCCCTCGTCCTCGCCTGCGCCCTCGCCGGCTGCTCCGAGAACGGCGAGCCGAACGGCGAGTCCACGTGGAGCCCCACCAGCACGCCCGAGCAGCCGAGCACCAGCCCGGCTGGGTCGGAGGAGCCGCCATCGCTACCTGCCGCGGCCACGAAGGCGACCAAGGCCGGCGCACGCGCGTTCATCACGCACTACTGGGACGTCTTGAACTACGCTCAAAGATCCGGCGATGTGTCAATGCTCCGTGCTCTGTCAGCGTCGCCCTGCTCTGTCTGCAACGCATTCAGAAGAGACCTACGGGAGCACTACCGCATTGGCGGGCGAATCATCGGCGGCGAGCATTCGATTCAGGTCGCAGAAGTCACCGAGCTCACGACACCATCCTCTTCTGCCTACGCATACCGCTTTCGGCTCTTGGTGTCACACGACTCGCAGACCGTGATCATGAGCGACGGGACGCGGGACGAGCGCAAGGCCGGCTCAACGAAGTTCACCGCTTACGTCCACTGGGTGAAAGCGACCCGCTGGCGACTCGATGCTATGGAGGTCGAGTGACTTGCTAGTCGCCGTCCTCGCAGCCTGCTTGGCTTTGAGCTTGTCTCTGCGTGCGCCTGCTCATGCTGACCCGGAGCCACCTCCGGGAACAACCGGGTCCGCCGACGAGGGCAGCTTCATCGTCGAATCGGCCCGAAGCGACAAAGCTCGCAGGGGTAAGCCGCCAGGAATTGCGGAGCGCGTAGGTCCCTCGCCAAGCGGCCCCGTGATTTTGTTGGGGACTTTGGGTTGCGCCGGAGCGCAGCAAATCATTGAGGCTGCCTCAGGCGAGTCAGCCGGTGTGGCTCTCTGCGCCCCAGACGAACCCGAGCCCGAAACCGAGCAAGCGCTCACCCTCGGCGACATCCGCAGCGCCTTCGCGCGACTCCCGCTCCCAGCGTCGCAGCTCGTCATCCAGCCGCCCGACGGCCTGACCCTGGTCAACTTCGACACCAACTTCTACACCCCGAGCACCGCGCCCCTCACCCGACGCGTCGTCCTCCTCGGCCGGGCGATCACCATCGAGGCGACGCCCTCGGAGTACCACTGGGACTTCGACGACGGCGAGCTACTGGCGACGTCAGAGCCGGGAGCGCCGTACCCCGACCTCACCGTGACCCACAACTACACCCGGACCGGCAGCTACCGGCCCAGCCTCGACACCGTCTACAGCGGTCGCTACCGCGTGGGCGACGGGCCGTGGCAGACGATCCCCGGCACCGTCACCATCGAGGGCACCGCTCAGCAGCTCGAGGCCATCGAGGCCCAGCCGAAGCTCGTCGGCTACGACTGAGGACGACCTCAGCGCGACGCGGCGACGAGCTCGGCGATCTGGACGGTGTTGAGCGCTGCACCCTTGCGCAGGTTGTCGTTCGACACGAACAGTGCGAGGCCGCGGTCGTCGTCGACGCCCGGGTCCTGGCGAAGCCGGCCGACGTACGACGGGTCCTTGCCGGCCGCCTGCAGCGGGTTGGGGATGTCGGCGAGCTCGACGCCGGGCGCGTTCGCCAGCAGCTCCTGGGCTCGCTGGACCGGCATCGGGCGCTCGAACTCCGCATTGATCGCGAGCGAGTGACCGGTGAAGACGGGGACCCGCACGCAGATGCCGGAGACGCGCAGGTCCGGGATGCCGAGGATCTTCCGCGACTCGTTGCGGAGCTTCTGCTCCTCGTCGGTCTCGTTCAGCCCGTCGTCCACCAGGTTCCCGGCGAACGGCAGCACGTTGTAGGCGATGGTGCGCTTGTAGACCCCAGGCTCGGGGAACGCCACCGCCTCGCCGTCGTAGGCGAGCTCACGGGCCTTGTCCCCTGCGGCGGACACACCGGTGGCGAGCTCCTCGACGCCGGCGATGCCGGAGCCGGAGACGGCCTGGTACGTCGACGCGATCAGCCGGACGAGCCCGGCCTCCTCGTGCAGCGGCTTGAGCACCGGCATCGCGGCCATCGTCGTGCAGTTGGGGTTCGCGATGATGCCGCGGCCCGCCTCGATCACGGCGCGCGCGGCCTCAGGGTTGACCTCGGAGACCACGAGCGGGATGTCGGGGTCCTTGCGGAAGGCGGAGGAGTTGTCGACGACGATCACGCCGGCCTCGACGAACCTCGGGACCAGGGCACGCGAGGCGGTGGCCCCCGCGGAGAACAGCGCGATGTCGAGCCCGGCCAGGGACTCAGCGTCGGCGGCCGCTGCATCCTCGACCACGACCTCGCGGTCGCCGAAGGCGATCACCTTGCCGGCCGAGCGGGCCGAGGAGAAGAAGCGGATCGTGTCGACCGGGAAGTCCCGCTCGAGCAGGATCTGTCGCATGGCGACGCCGACCTGGCCGGTCGCGCCGACCACTCCGATGTTGATGCCCATGGCTCTCAGCGTCCTGTCCCGCCGTACACGACGGCCTCGATCTCGTCTGCGTCCAGGTCGAACGCGGTGTGCGTCGCACGGACCGCGGCGTCCACGTCGCTCTCGGCGACCACGACGGAGATCCGGATCTCGGAGGTGGAGATCATCTCGATGTTGACGCCGGCCTCGGCAAGGGCGGTGAAGAACTTGGCGGTGATCCCCGGGTGCGACCGCATGCCGGCGCCGATCAGGGACACCTTGCCGATCTTGTCGTCGTGGAGGAGCGACTCGAAGCCGACCTGCTCCTTGAGCCCGTCGAGGCACTCCAGGGCGGCCTTCGCGTCGGTGCTCGGCAGGGTGAACGAGATGTCGGTCAGGTTCGTCGCCGCCGCCGAGACGTTCTGCACGATCATGTCGAGGTTGATCTGCGTCTGCGCGAGCGCGTCGAAGATCCGGGCGGCCTCGCCCACCTTGTCCGGCACGCCGACGACGGTGACCTTCGCCTCGCTCCGGTCGTGGGCGACGCCGGCGATGATCGGAGCTTCCATGACTGTCTCCTCGTCGTTGATGCTGCCGGTCACGATCGTGCCCTCGAGCTGGCTGAAGGACGACCGGACGTGGATCGGGATGTTGTGGCGCCGGGCGTACTCGACCGAACGCAGGTGAAGCACCTTGGCCCCGGAGGCGGCGAGCTCGAGCATCTCCTCGAAGGTGACCTTGTCGAGCTTGCGGGCGGCGGGAGCGATGCGCGGGTCGGCGGTGAAGACACCGTCGACGTCGGTGTAGATCTCGCAGACGTCGGCCTGGAGCGCGGCGGCCAGCGCCACGGCGGTGGTGTCGGTCCCGCCGCGGCCGAGGGTGGTGATCTCCTTGGTGTCCTGGCTGACGCCCTGGAACCCGGCGACGATGACGATGTGGCCCTCGCCGATCGCGTCCCTGATCCGTCCCGGCGTGACGTCGATGATCTTCGCCTTGCCGTGCACCGAGTCGGTGATCACGCCCGCCTGGGAGCCGGTGAACGAGCGGGCGGTGTAGCCGAGGTCGGAGATCGCCATGGCGACCAGCGCCATCGAGATCCGCTCCCCCGCCGTGAGCAGCATGTCCAGCTCCCGCGCCGGCGGCAGCGGGCTGACCTGCGCCGCCAGGTCGAGCAGCTCGTCGGTGCTGTCGCCCATCGCGGAGACCGCGACGACGACCTCGTTGCCGGCCTTCTTCGCCTCGACGATGCGACGGGCCACCCGCTTGACGGCCTCGGCGTCGGAAAGCGACGAACCGCCGTACTTCTGCACGACAATGCCCACGGGGGCTCACTCCTGGCTGTGCGGGGAAGGGTCCGCGCCCCTGGCAGGGGCGCCGACCCGATTCTACCGAGAGTCGGCTATCCCTTTTCCGGGCTGTCCAGCACTGCGTCGACCGCCTCGATCTGCTCCAGCTCCGAGGGGTACTCCACGTCGAGCCGATCGTGGGCGACCACGGACAGCAACGCCTTCATCCCGGCGCCCGCGAGGGCACCCCAAGAGGAGACGTAGGAGAACTGCCACCACCACAGCGCCTCCTCGACGTCGCCTGCGGCGTAGTGGCGCAGGCCGACCTCGAGGTCGGCGGCGATGCTGGTGAGGTCGTCGGAGAGCAGGCCGTCGACGACCTCAGCCTGGTAGGGGTCGAAGACGTAGCAGTAGGTGTCGATGTTGCCGAGCAGCGTCGCCAGCCGCACGCGCAGGTCGTCGAGGTCGGCGTCAGGACCGACGTCGGGCTGGTACTCCTCACGCGGCGCGAAGTCGCTCTGCACACCCAGCCGCGCGCCGGCGAGGGCGATCTGGCTGATCTGCAGCAGCAGCAGCGAGACCGCCTGTCCAGCGGTCGCCTCGGCGGCGATCACCCGGAGCCCCTGGAGGAACGAGCGCACCGACGCGGCGATGTCGTCGGCGAAGCGGACCGTCTCCGCCTCCACCGCCATCAGCGCCTCGAGTGCCGCAAGTCCCGGGAGCTGCTCCGCCCGGTCGTCCGTGGTCTCGGTCATGTCGCCGCCTGCCTTCCTACGAAAGCCCGACCCAGGGTGACCTCGTCGGCGTACTCCAGGTCACCGCCTACCGGCAGTCCACTCGCCAAACGGGTCACGCGCAACCCCAGAGGGCCGAGCATTCGGGTGAGGTACGTCGCGGTCGCCTCGCCTTCGAGGTTCGGGTCGGTCGCCAGGATCACCTCGGTGACCGTCCCGTCGCCCAGCCGGGTGAGGAGCTCCCTGATGTGGAGCTGCTCGGGGCCGATGCCGTCGATGGGCGAGATCGCCCCGCCGAGGACGTGGTAGCGCCCGCGGAACTCACGCGTCCGCTCGATCGCGACCACGTCCTTGTACTCCTCCACCACGCAGAGCACCGACGGATCGCGGCGCGCGTCGCGACAGATCCGGCACTGGTCGTCCTCGGCGACGTTGAAGCAGATGGTGCAGAACTTCACCTTGTCCTTGACCTCGATCAGTACCTCCGCCAGCCGTCGTACGTCGGCCGGGTCGGCCTGCAGGAGGTGGAACGCGATCCGTTGGGCACTCTTCGGACCGACCCCGGGCAGTCGCCCGAGCTCGTCGATGAGGTCCTGGACGACGCCTTCGTACACGTGTGCTCCGCTCAGAACCCGAGCTGGCCCGGCCCCGGGCCGGGCTCGCCCGACCCAGGCATACCGGGCAGGCCGCCGGCGAGCGGGCCAAGGGTCTCGTTGGCGAGGTCGTCGGCCTTCGTGCGGGCGTCGCGGAACGCCGCGACGATGAGGTCGCCGAGCTCGGCGAGCCCGTCCGCATCGGTGCTCTCGACCGCCTCGGGTGTGATCGTCACCGCGGTCAGCTCGCCGACGCCGGACAGGGTGACCTTGACGACGCCTCCCGCGACTGAGCCCTCCACGGTCGCCTCGGCCAGCCGCTCCTGCGCGGCCTGGAGGTCGCCCTGCATCTGCTGGGCCTGTTGGAGCAGGGCACCGAGGTCGAGCCCGCCGCCCCCGCCGGTTAGTGCGTCGAACGGATTCTGGCTCATCTGGTCGCCTCATCTCTGGTGATTACGGTCAAGTGTGCGCTCATGACGGTGACGGTCATCCGCGCGGGATCTCCTCGATCACCTGCGCACCGAGCTCCCGCGCCAGCAGCTCGGCGCTGGACTCGGGGTCGACCTCGGCGTCGTCGAGGTCGACGTGGGCGTCCGGGTCCTCGCGCGGAGCCTCGGCCTGCGCCTGGAGGTCGGCCATCCGCGGACGACGCGAGGTCTGCTCCTGCGGCGGCTCGGGAGCCGGCGGGGAGCCACCGGCCTCGGGCTGCTGCGCCCAGT
>NZ_SSXI01000064.1 GCF_004803405.1 Nocardioides sp.
CGACGAGGGCCGCGACGTCGACCACGTGCGCGCCCTGGTCGCCCACGCCCTCGCCGGTGACGCCGAGGCCAAGCAGCTGCTGCGCGAGAGCGGGCGCCAGGTCGGCGAGCTCCTCGCGGTCGCGATCAACCTGCTCAACCCGCAGGCGGTCGTGCTCGGCGGGGACATGGCGGCCGTGTACGACGTGTACGCCGCCGGGGTGCGCGAAGCGGTCTACGCCCGCTCGTCCGCGCTCGCCACCCGCGAGCTGCAGTTCCTGCCGTCGACGTTCGGCGATCGTGCCGGCCTCGTCGGCTGCGCGACCCTCGCGCTCGACCACGTGCTCAGCCCGAGCGCCATCGACGCCCGCCTGACGCAGACCTGACGCGGGCCTGACGCCGGCCTGACGCAGGCCTGACGCAGGCCTCAACCACCCACCCCACGGAGGAACCCAATGGAGCAACGCACCCTCGGACGGACCCGGCGCGAGGTCTCGGCCGTCGGCCTCGGCACCTGGCAGCTGGGCGCGGACTGGGGCGAGGTGACCGAGGCGGACGCCCGGTCCGTGCTGGAGGAGTCGGCGGCTGCCGGGGTCACCTTCTTCGACACCGCCGACGTCTACGGCGACGGTCGCAGCGAGGAGATCGTCGGGCGCTTCCTCGCCGCCCACCCCGACGAGGGAATCACGGTCGCGACGAAGATGGGCCGGCGCGCGGAGCAGGTCCCCGAGAGCTACACGCCCGAGAACTACCGCAGCTGGCTCGACCGCTCCCGTCGCACCCTGGGCGTGGACCGGATCGACCTGGTGCAGCTGCACTGCCCGCCGTCGGCCGTGATCGACGACGACGCGACCTACGACGCCCTCGACGAGCTGGTCGCGGACGGCGTGATCGCGGCCTACGGCGTCAGCGTGGAGACCTGCGCGCAGGCGCTCTCGGCCATCGCCCGGCCCGGGGTCGCGTCGGTGCAGATCATCCTGAACGCGTTCCGGCTCAAGCCGCTCGACGAGGTGCTGCCCGCCGCGGCCGCGGCCGGCGTCGGCATCGTCGCCCGGGTGCCCCTGGCCTCCGGTCTCCTCTCCGGTCGGTACGACGACACCACCGTGTTCTCCGCCGACGACCACCGCAACTACAACCGGGATGGCAGCGCCTTCGACGTGGGGGAGACCTTCTCCGGGGTGGACTACCGGGTCGGGGTCACCGCCGCCCAGGAGTTCTCGGCGCTGGTCCGCCGCACCCTCGGTGAGGACGTCACCCCTGCCCAGGCCGCGATCGCCTGGTGCTGGCAGCAGCCCGGCGTGAGCACGGTGATCCCCGGCGCGCGAGGGGTCGAGCAGGCTCGCGCGAACGCTGCCGCCGGCTCCGTGGGTCCGCTCCCCGCCGAGTTCGTCGACGGCGTGCGCGCGATCTACGACGCCCGGTTCCGGGAGGCGATCCACCCGCGCTGGTAGTCGCAGCGCCTGGCGCTCACGGGATGTGGGGCAGCCGCCAGGTCTCGCCGGTGGCACTGTCCACGAGTGCGGCCCGGTCGACGCGTGCTGTCAGCGGCAGGACGTCGGCGATCGCCTTCACGACCGTGGCCAGCTTGGTGCCCGGGGCCCGCGTGGCCACCGAGACGTGCGGCACCCAGTGGCCGGCCTGGTAGCTGCGGTGCAGCTCCGCGCCGGTCGCCTCGAGGGCCGTGACGATGCGCCACTGGCGCAGTGCCACATCGGCGGGAATCGCCGGCGCGAGTGCAGCCCGGCCGCGCGGGAACACGAGCGTGCCATGGAAGGACAGCATGAAGGGCTCTGCAGCCGGAAGTGCGGCGAGCGCCTCCTGCGTCCGCTCCACGTCCCATTCACGGAGCACGGCATAGGACAGGTGCGGGTAGTGCCGGCCATGCGTGTGGGTCGCCAGGGTGGGGACTCCCGCGTCCTCCAGTCGCGACCACAGGTCCCGCATCAGGAGCTCGGACCGGGGGTCGAAGAGCAAGCAGACAGCGAGCGCCATGCACCCAGCATCGTCCGTCCGGTGCGGTCGATTCCAGCGGCAGGCGACGGTGACGGTTGGCCACAGCCCGGACGGACCGGTGAATGCGACGATCGGCGTGGATCGCACCGACCTGCTGGGTGCGATCCACGCCGACGTCTCGTCCCTACCGCCGAACCCGGACCCGAAGGGACGCGGAGTCGCTGCCTGCGCTCGAGGATCCGCCGTAGCCCGCCGTGACGGTGCGGACGCCCTTGCGCAGCCGCAGCACCACGCGCGCGGTGCCCGAGCGCACCGGCCTCGTGGCGACCCGACGTCCGTCGACCTTGACCACGACCGTCCCGGAGGCGGGGACCGTGGAGGGCGAGGTGGCCACGGAGATCCGGAGGGTCACCCGCTGGCCGGCCCGAGGGGTCGTGTCCGAGAGTCGGAGCCGGACCTTGGCGCCTGCCCGCGCGACGGGCGCCGTCGCCGCGGAGGTGGCCGCCCCGTCCGGACCGTCGGTCGGTGTCGCGGTCACCCGGACCGTCAGGCGGTGGCCCACGTCGGCGGCGCGCGGCGAGTAGCTCGAGAACCTTCCGCCGGTGATCGGGGCACCGTCCCGCAGCCACTGGTAGCTGAAGGTGAGGTCCTCGGTGTCCCAGGTGCCCGGGCCGGCGGTGAGCCGCCGGCCCACCTGCGGCGTGCCGCTGATCGTCGGCCGTGACGTGTTGGCCGGTGCCTGCGGCTCGGGCGACTCGAGCGGGTCGACGCTGGTCAGGGTCGGCGCCACCGGCTGCATGAGCCCGTCCTCACCGAAGGTGAGCCGGTCGATGGTGGTCTCCCGGTGGGTGCCGTCGCCGCCGGGCATCGCGAACCGGTGGTAGGCGATGTACCAGTCATCGGTGCCGGGCACCTGCACGATCGAGCTGTGGCCCGGGCCGAGGATGCCCTGCGAGACGTCCTTCTCCAGGATCACGCCGCGGTAGGTCCAGGGTCCCTGGATGCTGTCCGAGGTGGCGTAGCCGACCCGGTAGTTCGGCGATCCGGTGTCGTCGATCGCGTAGGTGAGGTGGTAGGTCCCGTTGCGATAGTTGACGAAGGCGCCCTCGCGGAAGCTGGTGAGGCCGCTGATCCGGCTCAGGGTCTCCGGCTTGATCGAGAGCATGTCGTCGTTCAGCTCGGCGTAGACCGGCGAGCCGTTGCCCCAGAACAGGTAGTGCTTGCCTGTCTCGGGGTCCTTGAACGCGCCCGGGTCGATCGCCTGGCCGGACGTGACCGTCTCGTTGTTGAGGATCATCGCCGTCGGCTGCGCGGTGAACGGGCCCTCGGGGCTGTCGGCCACCGCCACGCCGATCGTCTTGCGGTTGTACGTCGGGTTGTGGCCGGAGAAGTAGAAGTAGTACTTCCCGTCGCGCTCGATGATGGTGGGCGCCCACGCGTTCCCGGTCGCCCACGGCACGTTGCCGTTGGCGCCGTCGAGGGTGAGGATCGGCTGCTCCGAGCGCTCCCAGTCCACCAGGTCGGTGGACTTCCAGACGTAGAACTCCTTGCCGCCCCATCCGGCGAAGCCGTCGGTGGTCGCGTAGATGTAGTAGGTCCCGTCGAACTCCGCGATGTTCGGGTCGGCGTAGAACCCCGGCAGCACCGGGGACCTCATCTCGACCGCCCGCACCGTCCAGTCCCGGGTGACGCCACTCGGAGCGGTGACGGTCACCGTACGAGGCGTCGAGTAGTCCGCGGGACCGTCGACGTCCAGGCTCGAGCCGCCCTTGACGTCGTAGGAGGGGTCGAGGTCGGTGAGGTCCGTGCCCGGAATCATCGGCAGGGTCACCGTCGAGGACTCGGCGTGGATCACGGCCGGCACCTTGAGGCTGTCGAGCTCGACGCCGAGGATCGCGGTCGGATCGGCGGCGAGGTCGCGAACCTCGGTGACCGAGAGCGCCCGGTTGTAGAGCCGGAAGTCGCGCACGCCCCCCTTGAGGTACCGGTCGTTGGTGTAGACAGAGCGGCCGATGTAGTTGGCGGTCGTGCGTCCGTCGCCGATGTCGCCGGGCTTGATCGTCACCCCGGTCTTCTCGCCGACCTTCACGCCGTCCAGGTAGAGGGTCGCGGTGCCGTCCTGCAGCGTGTAGGTCAGCGTCTTCCACACGCCCCGGGCCAGTGGCGTACCGCTGCTCGCGGTCTGCTCGGTCGTCCAGTTGCCGGACGCGATGGATGTGCGGTAGCTGCCGTTGCCAGTCGTGAACAGATAGCCGTTCCCGGTGCCGCCACCGTCGGTGTTGCCCAGGCCCCAGATGAAGTACGGCGTCGGCTGGGTCGGGTCGACCTTGACCTCCGTCGACACGGTGATGGCGTCGAGCCCGGCCATCATGTTGTCCGGGAGCCGGATGTGGCCGTTGGTTCCGCCGAGGGTCAGGCCGCCGTCGGCCCAGGTGGCGTCGCCGGAGACGGTGCCGTCGTACCCGTGGCCGGTGAGGTCCGCCGCGACGGTGCCGGAGACCTCGTCCAGCGGATAGTGGGCGACCAGGCCCTGCTCGTCGGCGACGACCGGCGTCGGCGGCTCGGGGATCACGATGCCCTCGCGCAGGCTGTCCAGCTCGGCCTGGGTCACCGGGATGACCGTGCCGTGCCGCGGGCTCGCCGGGAGGTCGTAGTCGGGCGCCACCTTCCAGTCCGGCTGGTCCAGGTCGTCGGTGCCGAGCGGGATGTAGCCGCGGCCGCCGTACTCGTCGACGAACAGGTAGTAGTTGCTGCCGGAGGTGTCACCCTGGTTGGCCTTGAAGACCGTGGGTCCCTCGACCGCGGACGTCCCGGCGTCCCGGCCGATGCAGGAGTCCTGCATGGTCCACGACGGGTTGCCCGGGAGGTCGACGGCGGTCAGCTGGTCGGCCGTCTCCTGGATGATGTCGGAGCAGCCGGTGCCACCGGCGCCCTCGTCCTTGGTGAAGCGGTAGTAGTGGCCGTTCTCCCGGATCACCGTCGAGTCGATACGCGACTCGCCGCGGTCCTGCCAGACCTTGGCCTCGCTGAACGTCACGAAGTCGCGGGTGGTGGCGTAGAGCATCCGGTTGTAGGTGTTGCCGGTGTGGTTCGGGTCGTCCTCGGCGTAGAGCTTGGAGGCCCAGAACACGACGTACTGCTGGAGGTCCTCGTCCCAGTAGGCCTCGGGAGCCCAGGTGTTGCCCGCGGTGGGCGGGGACACCAGGACGTGCCGCTGCTCGGACCACGTCTTGAGGTCGGTGGACTCCCACACCTCGAGGTACCGGCTACCGGTGCGCTGCGCGCGGTCCCAGTTGCCGTTGCGCCCGATGGACAGGTCGGTGGCGATGAGGAAGAACCGGTCGCCCTCGGGGGAGCGGATCAGGAACGGGTCGCGCAGGCCCATCTCGCCCATGGTGGACTCGAGCATCGGCTGGCCGTTGTTGAGCTCGTCCCAGGTGAGGGCGTCGTTGCCACGGCTCGCTGCGAAGTAGATCTTCTCGCCGGCGATCGAGTTGCCGGTGAAGTAGCTGAACGCATAGCCCGCGTACGGCGCGGGCGCGGGCTGCTCGCGCACGGTGAGCGGGAAGGCGCGCGTGGCCGAGGCGGTGCCCACGGTGACCGTCGCGGTCAGCGTGACGCCGACGTCGCCGCTGCCGTGGGTGGGCCGGTGCACGATGCCGTCGGGTGCGACGACGGCCTCGTCCGCGGAGGACCACGTCACGTTCGCGCCGTGGAGGCCCGAGCTCGGGAGGGTGAGGTGTCCGCGGACGTCGTCGGGGTGGACGAGCTTCAGTGCGGCGGCGGCGGCGTCGGCCTTGGCCTGGTCATCCTCCTCGGGCAGGACGGTGGCGGTGAAGGCCTTGGTCTCGGTGCCGGAGCCGCGGGTCAGCGTGGCCGTGAGGGTGACGTCCACCGGCTCCTCGAGGGCGCCGGGGCGAGTGACCTGGCCGGTGTTGCTGATGACCGCGGGGTCGCTGCTCGCCCAGGCGATGCTCGAGCCGTACTCGCCGGTGGTCGGCAGGGTGAGGTCCGCGGTGACGCCGGAGAGGTCGCCGAGGTCGAGGGTGGCGTGGTCCGCGGCGAGCCGGTTGGCGTCGTTGAGCGAGATGTCGGCGACCTCGGACGAGGTGAGCGCGCGGTTGTAGATGCGGAAGTTCCGCACCTTCCCCTTGAGGCTGTTGTCGGCGGCGTAGTTGGACTCGCCGAGCAGGTTGTTGACGGTGCTGCCGGTGCCGATGTCGCTGGGCTTCACCGTCACCGCGGTGTTCTGGCCGACCTGGACGCCGTCCTCGAAGAGGGTGCCGGTGGTGTCGGTCTGCGTGTAGGTGACCGACTTCCAGACACCGCGCGCGAGGTCGCCGCCGCTGCTGCGGGCGGTGACCTTCTCCCCGGACCAGTTGGTCGCCGTGATGCCGGCGCGGAAGGCGTTGCCGCTCGCGAAGAGGTAGCCCGTGCCGGCCCCGGAGTCCGCCGCGTTGCCGAGGCCCCACAGGAAGAACGGGGCGGCCTGGCTCGACGCGACGAAGACGTCGAGGTGGACCGTGATCGAGTCGAGGCCGGCGAGCACGTTGTTCGGCAGCTTCACGTGGTCGTCCACCCCGTCGAGGCTGAGCGACCCGCCGGCCCAGGTGCCGCCGCCGACCAGCGTGCCGTCACGGCCTTGGCCCGACGTGTCGACGACGGTGGTGCCCGACGCCTGGTCGAGGTCGTATCGCAGCACCAGCCCTTCGGTGACGTCGGCAGCGGCCGGCGGCACAGCGGGGAGCAGGAGCAGCAGGCCACTGACCAGGGCCAGGGCGAGCAGGGCGGGAAGTCGGCGGATCGCCGCGGTGTGCGTCATCTAAGCCTCCGGGTGTGAGCGCTAACAAAGGAGTGTGAGCGCGATCACCCCCAGCCGTCAACCCCGGGGCTCGGATCCGTCATTTTACGGTCGGACGCGCCGTACGGGCCTTGACGAGCGAGTCATGTGAGCGTTAACAATCCTCCGTGTCCCTCGTCACATCGCCTGACCCTCGCCCGCGCCGCATGCTGGGCGCCGGCGCCGCGCTCGCCCTCCTGACCGGCCTCCTCGCCACAGCGGCCGGGCTCGGCATCGCCGTCGCGCCCGCTGCCTCGGCCGCGGTGACCTGGTCCGACGCCTTCGACGGCGTCGACCTCGGCGCGCGCTGGGAGGTGGTCAATCCCGAGCCCTCGGCGCTCGAGGTGAGCAGCGGAGCACTCCGGATCGCGGGGCAGCCGGGCGACACCTTCCAGAACGTGAACTCCGCGAAGAACGTCGTCGTGGTCGACGTGCCCGCGGGCGACTTCACCGCCACCGCGAGCGTCAGCGTCCCGGTCTCGAAGGTCTACCAGGGCGCCGGGCTGATCGCCTGGCAGGACATGGACAACTACGTCCGCGCAGGCCTGACCTACGTCGGGTCGCTGTCGCCGTCGGGCGTCGCCGTCGAGACCGACCGCGAGGTCGGGGCGGCGTTCAGCGCCGTTGCCTTCGCCGACCGGCCGGGGTCGACCGGGGAGACGCTGAGGCTTCAGCGCACCGGCGACACGATCACCACCAGCTACCGGGATCCAGGCACGAACGACTGGGTCACCGCGGCGACGACCACAGTGCCCTTCGACACCACGCAGGTCGGCCTCTACGCCCTCGCCGCCCAGGACGGCACACCGACGGCTGCGGCCTTCGACTCCTTCGAGATCACCCATGCGCAGGGCGCGGACGTGGTGCCGTCGGGAAGCTTCACCCTCCAGGCCGACCGCGACGCGGCGTACCTGGTTGCCGATGGCGACCGGCTCGCCCTCACCGCCGACCAGCCCACCTCCAGCCTGCGACTGCAGGCCACCGAACTCGGGGGCGGCGCACTCGGCATCGCCACGCCGGCCGGCCCGGTCGTGCTCGAGGGCGCCGTCGTCGCCATCGGTGAGGTCGGTGCGCAGCCGGCGCCGCTGCGGATCACCGACGCGGGCGGCGGCAAGGTGGTGTTGCGCGTCGACGGCGCGGATGAGGGTGGCTATTTGGTCGCCGACGCCGAGGACCGCCTCAGCACCGGCGCGGAGGCCGATGCCGTCCGCTTCGTGCTGACCGAGGTCGACGACAGCACCGCGACCCTCGATATCGACGCCGACGGCGAGGGCGCCGAGCTCAACCCCGACATGTTCGGCATCTTCTTCGAGGACATCAACTACGCGGCCGACGGCGGCATCTATGCAGAGCTCGTGCGCAATCGGTCGTTCGAGTTCAACGGCACCGACCACAGCTCGTTCACCGCGATGACCGCCTGGAGCCTCGCGAACCGCAGCGGGGGCGCGAGCTCGGCCACCGTGGTCAACGACAGCGGGCGACTCAACGAGCTGAACCGCAACTACCTGAGGCTGGTCGCCGCCGCGCCCGGCGACGGCATCCGCAACACCGGCTTCGACGGAGTCGCGGTCGAGAACGGCGACGTCTACGACGCCTCCGTCTGGGTCCGCACGGCGACCGCCCAGTCCCTCACCGTCCGGCTCGAGGACTCGGCCGGGTCCACGGTGCTGGGCGCGGGCACGGTCGCGGTCCGGGGTGACGGCACCTGGCAGCGGGTCGAGGTACCGCTGACGGCAACGGCGACGAGCAACAACGCCCGGATCGCCGTGCTGGCCGGCGCGGGGTCGACGCTCGCGCTCGACATGGTCTCGGTGATGCCGCGCGACACCTGGGTCGGCCCGGTCAACGGGCCCAGCGTGCTTCGCAAGGACCTGGCCGAGCGGGTCGCCGCGATGAAGCCCGGCTTCGTGCGCTTCCCGGGAGGCTGCGTCACCAACGTCGGCACCTTCCGCTCCTACGAGGAGAGCGGGTTCACCGACCGGCAGCGCACCTACCAGTGGAAGGAGACGATCGGGCCGATCGAGGAGCGCCCGACGAACAAGAACTTCTGGGGCTACAACCAGACCTACGGCCTCGGGTACCTCGAGTACTTCGAGCTCGCCGAGGACCTGGGCGCCGAGCCGCTGCCGGTGCTGTCCGTCGGCGCCAACGGCTGCGGCAGCACGATCCCCGAGATGAAGGACCAGGCGCAGATCGACCGCTGGGTCCAGGACACCCTGGACCTGATCGAGTTCGCCAACGGCGGCACCGACACCGAGTGGGGCGCCGTCCGCGCCGAGCTCGGCCACCCGGAGCCGTTCGGGATGGAGATGATCGGCCTGGGCAACGAGGAGAACACCACCACCTTCGAGGCCAACTTCCCGCAGTTCAAGGAGGCCGTCGAGACCGCCTACCCGGACATCTCGATCATCTCGAACTCCGGCCCGGACGACGCCGGCACCCGGTTCGACACCCTCTGGTCCTTCAACCGGGCCCAGGGCGTCGACATGGTCGACGAGCACTACTACAACGACCCGGACTGGTTCCTCGACAACCACCGCCGGTACGACGACTACGACCGGGAGGGCCCGAAGGTCTTCCTCGGCGAGTACGCCAGCCGCGGCAACACCTTCCACAACGCGCTGGCCGAGGCGGCCTACATGACCGGTCTCCAGCGCAACGGCGACGTGGTGCGGCTGGCGTCCTACGCACCGCTGCTGGCGCACGAGGCCCATGTCCAGTGGGCGCCGGACGCGATCTGGTTCGACAACGACGAGTCCTGGGAGTCGGCGAACTGGCAGGTCCAGAAGATGTTCGGGAACAACGTGGGCGACCAGGTGGCGCCGAGCACCTTCGACGGAGCGGTGAACGCGCCGCAGGACGTTCGGGGCGGGGTCTTCCTCTCCACCTGGAACACCAGCGCCGCCTACGACAACGTCGTGGTGACCGACAACGAGACCGGCGAGACGCTCTTCAGCGACGACTTCGCCGACTCCTCGCAGTGGTCCCCGCAGCAGGGCGCCTGGAGCACCGACGGTGGCCGCTACGTGCAGTCCTCGACGACCACCACCGACGCCCGCTCGGTCATCGCCGGTGCCTACGACAAGGGCTGGACGAACTACACGCTGGAGCTCGACGCGACCAAGCTCGCCGGAGCGGAAGGCTTCCTGGTCGGCTTCGGGGCCACCGGCACCAACAGTTTCTACTGGTGGAACGTGGGGGGCTGGAACAACACCCGCTCGGTGCTGCAGCGGGCCGACGGCGGCAGCGCGGGCGAGGTGGTCGCGCTCGAAGGCGACAGCGTCGCCACCGGCACGACGTACCGACTGAGGATCGAGGTCGACGGGACGACGATCCGGCTCTACCAGGACGGCGTGCTCAAGCTGACCTACGACCAGGTGGACGCGAGCGACCAGCTGTTCCAGGTGGTCACCCGCGACGAGGCGACCGGTGACCTCGTGGCCAAGGTGGTCAACACCGCGACCGGTCCGGTCCGCACCCAGGTGCGCGTGTCCGACGCGGCGATCGAGCCGACCGGGACGGTCACCACGCTGACGGCACCGTCGCGAAGCACCACCAACACCAAGGCCAGCCCGACGGTCATCTGGCCGAAGGAGCGGGCGGTGAGCGGGCTCTCCAACGACTTCGAGTACGAGTTCCCCGGGTCCTCGGTGACGTTCCTACGGATGCACACCGCCGACGGCGTGACACCGACGATCGAGTCGCTGACCGTCGCAGGCCAGGGTGTCCGCGGCTGGTACCGCGACCCGGCGACGGTCCACGTGGAGGCCGCTGACGACCGGCGGGTCGACCACCTGGAGTGGTCCCTCGACGGCGGCGCGTGGCGGCAGGTCGAGGGGGGCTCGGCCGACATCGACGTGTCCGGCGACGGCACTCACGAGCTCTCCGTCCGGGCCGTCGACGCGGCCGGCAACGTCGGTGAGGCGCGGCCGCTCACGATCGGCGTCGACGCCGCGGCTCCGGTCACCAAGGCCGTGCTCGACGCCGACGCCCGGACCGTGACGCTCACCGCCGCCGACAGCGGCGCCGGCATCGGCGACGGGGGCACCGAGTACCGCCGGGACGGCGGTGTGTGGACGTCCTATGGCGACCCGATCGCCGTGGGGGAGGAGTCCGCGGTCGTGGAGTTCCGGTCGACCGACGTCTTCGGCAACGCGGAGGAGCCGGGTCGGCTCGAGGTCCCGGCCGAGGGCGACCTGTCACCCACTACGACGGCCGCGATCGCGGAGGCGGCGCGCGTCCCGCTCGGCCGCGACGTCGTGGTCCGGGTCAGCGTCAGCGGTTCGGGCGGAGTCCCCACCGGCCCGGTCACCCTCAGCGAGGGCAGCACCCTGCTCACCTCCGCCGACCTGGTCGGCGGCAGGGCGACCCTGCGCGTCCCGGCGGCCCGGCTCCGCTTGGGCTCCCACCGGCTCACGGTCGAGTACGCAGGCAGCGCGGTCCACGCCGGCTCCGCCGACGCCGTCCGGGTGAGCGTCGTACGGGCCTCGTCGCGGACCAGGCTGCGGTTCGCCCAGGTGGCGACGCGGACGCCGCGGGTGGATGTCCGCGTCACCGCCGACGTGCCGGTGACCGGAACGGTGCGGCTGACCGTCCGGCGCAGCGGCCGGACCGTGCTCATCCGCACGGTCACCCTCAGCGGCGGCCGCGGCACGGTGCGCCTGCCTCGCCTGGCTCGTGGGCGTCACGTGGTCCTCGCCCGCTACGCCGGCTCGGCGACCGTCGACCCGTCTTCGTCCCGCGCCTCCGTGCGGATCCCGTGAAGATCAGGAGAACCAAGGTGACTCGAACCATGTCCCGACCCCGGCGCGGGTGGCGAGCCGCAGCGGCGACCCTGGCCGTAGCGGTGGGCCTGTCCGCCGCCGTGTCCGCCCCGGTACCCGCCGACGCCGAGGGTGAGTCCCTCGACACCGGGATGATCGGCTGGTGGAAGCTCGACGAGACCGCCGGGACCGTGGCAGCGGACTCGTCGGGCAACGGACGCAACGGCACCGTCACCGGCACGCCGGGCTGGAGCTCGGGTGAGGGATTCACCTTCACCGGCGGGAGCAACAGCTCCGGCAGTTCCATCAGGCTCCCGGACAACCTCGTGGCCGGCGTCGACAACCTGACGGTCGACTTCGACGTATGGGTCGACCCGACGCTGTCCGGCAACTGGTTCATGTACAACCTGGGCAACAGCGCGGTCTGGCCGGACGGCACCGGCTACCTGTTCACCACCAACGACTCCAGCGGCCGGTTCCGGGCGACCATCGCGGAGGGCGGTTTCGACACCGAGCAGAGCACGTTCCGGAGCGGCAGGCTGTCGACCGGCGTCTGGAAGCACGTCACCTACACGATCACCGGTGGCGTGCCCGGCGCCCCCGGCAACGCCCGGCTCTACGAGGACGGCGCACTCGTCGCCTCGAACGACAACATCACCACCAAGCCGTCGCTGCTCGGCACCCCGGACGGGACGACCACGCTGAACGCCCTCGGCCGGTCGGCGTACTCCAACGACCTCTCGTTCAAGGGGAGGCTGCGGGACTTCCGCCTCTACGACCGGGCCCTCACCGCCGAGGAGTCGGCGACGCTGGCGGGTGACGTGGTCACGCCGGCGATCGACGCCGACACCGCGGCCCTGACCCTGGGCGACACCCGGGCGGTGGTCGCCGACCTGGCGCTGCCCACCACCGGGGCGTCCTCGACGACCTCCATCGCCTGGAGCAGCAGCGACCCCGCGCGGGTCAGCAACACCGGGGTGGTCAACCGCCCGGCCTACGGGGAGGAACCGGCCACGGTGACGCTGACCGCGACCCTCGCGCGCGGCACGCAGACCCGCACCCGCGCCTTCGAGGTCACGGTGCTGCCCGAGGAGGTGGACGACGCGGGCAAGGCGCAGGAGGCCGTCGCCGCCGTGGCGCTGGTCCATCCCGACGACGTGCGGGGCAACCTCGCCCTGCCGCGGTCCGGGCTGCACGGGAGCACGCTCGCGTGGACCTCCGGATCGCCCGACGTGGTCACCGCCACCGGCGAGGTCACCCGTCCCGTGCACGGCCAGCCGGCGGTCGACGTCACCTTGACCGTGACCGCGACGAAGGGGGAGGCGACCGCGTCCCGCGACATCGTGGTGCGCGTGCAGCCGGCACCCCCCGCGCCGGACTACGAGGGCTACGCGTTCGCCTACTTCGCCGGGGAGAGCACCGACGACGGAGAGAAGATCTACCTCGGCGCCAGCCAGGGCAACGACCCGCTGTCCTACGACGCGCTGAACGACGGCAAGCCGGTCCTCTCCTCCTCGTTCGGGGAGCGGGGGCTCCGCGACCCGTTCATCATCCGCTCCCACGAGGGCGACCGGTTCTACCTGCTCGCCACCGACCTCAAGGCCTACCCGGCCGTCGACTTCGGCGAGGCGCAGGAGACGGGCAGTACGTACATGGAGGTCTGGGAGTCCACGGACCTCGTGCACTGGTCCGACCAGCGCCACATCAAGGTGTCCTCGGACTTCGCGGGCAACACCTGGGCGCCCGAGGCCTTCTACGACGAGGCGGCCGGGGAGTACGTCGTGTACTGGGCCTCGGCGCTGTACCCGTCGACCGAGACGGCGGGCCGGGACATCGCGACCTCGTACCAGCGGATGATGTACGCGACCACCCGCGACTTCGTCACCTTCTCCGAGCCGCGGCCGTGGATCGACGTCAGGCGCGGCACCGGACGGGGCATGATCGACGCGACCGTCGTGCGGGACGGCGACACCTTCTACCGCGTGGTCAAGGACGAGGCGTCCATGACGCCGCGTCAGGAGCGGTCGACCGACCTGCGGGCCACCGTCACCGGCTCGCTTCCGACGACCACATCCACGCCCGGCTGGCAGCTGGTCAAGGAGCGGGTCGGCGTCGGACAGCCCAACCCCTGGGGAGGCACCTTCACCAACGGTGAAGGACCGACGATCTTCCGCGACAACGAGGACCCCGACCGCTGGTACCTCTTCATCGACCAGCCCAGCTACCACGGCGGCCGGGGCTACCTGGCCTTCACCACCAACGACATCGACTCGGGCAGCTGGACCTCGGTGCCGTCCGCCGACCTGCCCAGCAGTCCGCGCCACGGCACGGTCGTCCCGGTCACCCAGGCCGAGCTCGACACGCTGCGCGCCGGCCTCCAGCCCAACCTGCTCGTCGAGGACGTCCAGGACGTGGCGGTCTCCACCCGGGCCGGGACGGCGCCGGTGCTGCCGGCGCAGGTCCAGGCGACGTTCGGTGACGGGCGCTCCGGCCCGGTCGCGGTCGACTGGGACCAGGTCGACCCGGCGTCGTACGACCAGCCGGGGACGTTCAGCGTCACCGGCACGGTGAGCCGTGGCTCGTCGGACCGCCCGGTCGCCACGGTCACGGTGACCGATGCCGAGGACCCGGCGGTCAGCGTGACCTCCGAGGCCGATGGCGAGCAGGGCTGGTGGGTGACGACGCCGGCACACGCGAGTGCGACCGCGACCGACGAGACCGGGGTGGACCGGCTCGAGACCTCGCTGGATGGAGGACCCTGGGTCGCCACCGACGGTGACACCGCTGCCCTCACGATCGAGGGCGAGGGTGTGCACGAGGTCCGGGCGCGCGCTCATGACGTGACCGGCAACGTCTCGGCGGTGACGACCCACCAGGTCCGGGTCGACACCGAGGCCCCGGTCAGCCGGGCGACCAGGTCCGGGCGCACGGTGACGATCCGCTCGGCGGACGCGACCTCGGGCGTCGGACGCGTGGAGTACCGCCTCGGCGGCGGCGAGACGTGGACGTCGTACGACGGCCCCGTCGTGGTGGGCGAGGCGGCGGTCGACGTCGAGTACCGCGCGGTCGACCGGGCTGGCAACGCCGAGGACACGAACACGCTCATGGTGCCGGCACTGGGCGACGACCTGGCGCCGACGGCAGTGGTCGCGGTGGTCGACCGGACAGCGGTCCGGTACGGGACGCATGTGCCGATCGCGGTGCGGGTCACCGCATCGGACGGCGTGCCGGACGGCAGTGTGCGGGCGATCGCGGAAGGCAAGGTGCTGGCGTCGGCGAACCTCGCCGACGGCCGCGCCCGGATGGTGATCGACACCGAGCGACTGTCGCGCGCCGGGATCCACGACGTCGTGATCCGGTACGACGGCGACGAGACCCATCGGGCCGGCGAGGACGTCGTGAGGCTCACCGTTGCGCCTGCGCGATCCGCCACCGTGCTCCGGGTCGACCGGCCGGACCGCTCGGGTCGTGGCGCGGTCGCCCGGATCCGGGTGCTCACCGACCCGGCCGGGGTGCGTCTCGCCCGCGTCAACGTCGTGCTCCGGCGCAGCGGCGACGTCGTGCGTCGCGTCTCGCTGTCCGTCGCCGACGGACGCGCGACCTGGCGCCTGCCGCGGCTCGCCCGGGGCCACTGGACCGTACAGGCGACCGTGCCTCGGAGCGGGGTGCTCCTCGGGTCCACTTCGGTGCGTCGGGTGCCGGGACGGTGACGCCCGGTCCGCCTCGCGGCCGGGCAGTCGGTGCGGGGTACGTCACGATCATGTGAGCGTTCAACCACTTTGACCCGCGGCCGCTGTTCGCTCCTCTAGGGTGGCCGCCATGACGGAGAACGGGCAGCGGGAGGCGCGTCGGCGCTCACCGAGCATGGCCGACGTCGCAGCGCGCGCGGGCGTCTCGCACCAGACCGTCTCCCGCGTCCTCAACAACTCACCGCTGGTGCGGGAGGACACCCGGGAGCGGGTGCACGCCGCGATCGTGGAGCTGGGCTATCGGCGCAACGCGGCGGCCCGCCTGCTCGCCACCAACCGGTCCGGGCGGATCGGGATGGTCTCGGCACACCTGGCGCTGTACGGGCCCAGCATGATCGCGGCGTCCGTGCAGGAGGCCGGTCGCGAAGCCGGGTACGACGTGGCCGTCATCGGCGTCCTCGAGCTCTCCGAGCAGGGTCTCCGCGACGCGGTCGACCGGCTCCTCGACCAGGCGGTCGAGGCGATCGTGGTGGCTGTCGCCCACCGCGACGCGCTCAGCCTGGTCAGGAGCCTCTCGCTGCCGATCCCGGTCGTGCTGGTCCAGGGGGTCGGCCCCGGCGACACGATGGCGGCGGGCATCGACCAGGTCCTCGGCGCCCGCATGGCCACCGAGCACCTGCTCGACCTGGGTCATCGCAGTGTCGCCCTGGTCAGCGGGCCCGCTGACTGGACGGAGGCGGTCCAGCGGCGGGAGGGCTGGCAACAGGCCCACGAGGCCCGTGGCGTGCTGCCGGGGCCCGAGCTCGCCGGGGACTGGTCGCCCGAGAGCGGTTACAGCGCCGGCCTACGGATCGCCCGAAGCGCGGACGTCTCGGCCGTGTTCGTGGCCAACGACGCGATGGCGCTGGGCGTGCTGAAGGCCCTGCACGAGGTCGGCAGGTCGGTCCCCGCCGAGGTCAGCGTGGTCGGTTTCGACGACGTCCCCGAGGCCGCGTTCTACTGGCCGGCCCTCACCACGGTGGCCCAGAACTTCCCCGAGCTGGGCCGGCGCGCGGTGGACCTGACCGTCCGCGCGCTCGCCGGCGAGGACCGTCCGGCGGTCGACCTGGCTCAGCCGCACCTCGTCGTGAGGGAATCCTCGGGACCGCCTCGCCTCCCCTGAATGTTAGCGTTCACATCGTGAACGACACGACCCCTCCCGACGTGGTGATCGGCCAGGCACCCGGCCCCGAGCTGCACCTGCTCGACGTCGGCGCCACCGTTCAGCGGCTGATCGTCACCGGCGGTGACGGCCTCCGGCGTGACGTGGCCCTCGGGCTCCCTGACGCCGCCGCGGTGCGGGCCTCGACCGACTACATCGGGAGCATCGTCGGACGCTATGCGAACCGGGTCGCCCACGGCCGCCTCTCGGTCGACGGACGAGAGATGGTCCTCCCCGCCAACGATCGCGGACACCACCTGCACGGCGGCCCCGACGGCTTCCACACCCGGGCCTGGCGGGTCGTCGAGCACTCGGAGAGCTCGGTCCTGTTCGAGCTGGTGAGCCCGGACGGCGACGCCGGCTACGCCGGCGAGCTGACGGCTCGCGCGCGGTACTCGGTCACGGCGGACTCCGTCGAGCTCGACCTGACCGCGACCACGACGGCACCGACCGTGGTCAACCTGACCAGCCACGCCTACCTGAACCTGAACGGCGCGGGCACCATCGACGACCACGTGCTCACCGTCGCGGCGAGCCGCTACACGCCGGTCGACGAGACGTCGATCCCCACCGGTGACCACGCCTCCGTGGAGGGGACGCCGTTCGACCTGCGCCGGCCGACCCGGCTGGGCGAGCGGGTCCGCTCGGCCCACCCAGAAATGCGAGCGGCTCGGGGGATCGACCACAACCTGGTGGTCGACGGCAGCGGCTGGCGGTCGGTAGCCGTGCTCGACAGCCCCGCCACCCGCACCCGGATGGAGCTGTGGTCCGACCAGCCCGGACTCCAGGTCTACACGGGCAACTTCTTCGACGGCTCCTCGCTCGACCGCGACGGCCGGTCGCTGCGCCAGGGAGACGGGATCGCGTTGGAGCCCCAGCGCCACCCCGACACGCCCAACCATCCGTCCGGGCCGGACTGGCCCTCCGCCGTGCTGCGGCCGGGGGAGAGCTACCGCTCGCGGATCGCGTGGGTGTTCTCCGCGCTTCCCTGAGGCGGTCAACGGGCTGCGTCGAGCGCGCCCTCGGGCAGGCCGAAGGCCTGCTCGAGGCGGGCCAGCATCCGCGCGCTCGGAGCCACGCGGCCGGCTTCCCAGCTGCGGACGGCGGCGGTGCTGCACGAGCACCGTGCGGCCAGCTCCGGCTGGGTGATGCCAGCCCACTGTCGCAACGTGCGCAGCACCGCGGGGAGGTCTCCGGATCGCCACCGGCCGCGGTCCAGCAGGTGGGGCG
>NZ_SSXI01000334.1 GCF_004803405.1 Nocardioides sp.
GACCGCGCGCGTCGTACTCGGCCGGGCGCACCGGGCCGCCGGCGACGAGGACCTGGCCCGGATGGAGTGGCAGGCCGCAGCGACCTCGTTCACCGCCTTCGGGGCGGTCCGACAGGCGGCAGCGGTCGCCGAGCTGCTCTCTTCCGCTGCGGATGTGACGGTGGCGGCCGGTCCGGCCGGTCCCGCCAGCGCGACGCTGGTGCGGGACGGCGACCGGTGGCGGATCGGCTTCCGCGGGGTCGAGGCGCACGTTCCGGACCTCAAGGGCATCCAGCTCCTGGCGCGTCTCCTCGCCCAGCCCGGCCGGGAGCTGCATGTCCTCGACCTGGCCGGCGCCGGGGTGGTCGCGGCGGGGCTGCCGGTCATCGACGAGGAGGCGCGGGCGGCGTACCGGCGGCGCCTGAGCGATGTCGAGGAGGACCTCGTCGAGGCCGAGCGCGACAACGACGAGGCGCGCCGGATCCTCGCCGAACGGGATCGGGACTACCTGCTGGCCGAGCTCGCCGGTGCCGTCGGCCTGGCGGGGCGGGCCCGGACGGCCGGCGGCACCGTGGAGCGCGCCCGGACGAGCGTCACTCGCTCGCTGCGGTACGCGATCGCCCGGATCTCCGAACAGCTGCCCGAGCTCGGTGCGCACCTCGACGGGGCGGTGCGGACCGGGACGGGCTGCAGCTACCGGCCGGACCCGGTCACCCCGCTGGAATGGCAGGTCGACCCACGCTGAACAGCAGCGTCAGCGGAACACGTCCATGTGCACGTGGTCCCGGTGCTCGAGGATGGCGACGTCACCCGACCGGCTCGGAGGATCGTAGTCGCGCCATCCCTCGCGGCCGGCGGTCCAGATCCGGTCGTCGAAGATGACCGTGCGCACGTCGAGGCGTGCAGCGTTGGCAACGAGGTAATGGGCGACCGCCCATCCCTTCGTGTTGTTCGCGGCGCTGATCGGGCGGACGAACACGTCGATCGCGCGGCCCTCGTAGTGGGCGGAGCCCTCCATGTGGCCGCTGCTGACGCCGTCGGGCGCGAAGCCGCCGAGTGCCAACCCGCCGAAGCGCTCCAGCAGGTCCTTGCGCGAGGCCTCCGCCCGAGGCGTGAGCCCGGTCCCCGTGAGATCCTCATCGGCCGACGGAGCGCCGCCGTCGAGGTCGCAGGTGAAGGTGGCGGGCGACTGTCCGGTCAGGGCGGATGCCAGGGCGCGCCCGTCGGCCTCGTGGTCGGCGTAGGCGTCGGGGAACGCAGAGCGCTGCACGCGCTGCGCGGCGACGGTGATCTCCATGCCCTCGTAGCCGTCGACATCGACCAGCGCGTCGTAGAACGCGTTCGTCGCGTAGACCGGGTCGAGGATCCTCTCTCGGCTGCCCCAGCCCTGGGACGGGCGCTGCTGGAAAAGGCCCACCGAGTCGCGGTCGCCGTAGTCGATGTTGCGGAGCTTCGACTCCTGGAAGGCCGTCGCGAGCGCGATGGAGGCGGCGCGCGCCGGTAGGCCGCGTCGTACGGCGATCGCCGCGATCAGCGACGCATTCTCGGCCTGCTCGCCGGTGATCTCGACGGTGTGGCCCCCGACTGTGGCCGTGCAGTCACCGTCAGGGCCGCCGACGAACGTGTCGGTCACCTTGAGGACGGCGATGCCGACCGCGACGACCGTCGCGAGCACGACGACGCCGACGAGGGCCGCCACTGCTCGCTTCTTCACGGCACCAAGTGTGCGGGAGTGCTGGTGATGTCGGCTCGCTCAGTTGGCGTGCAGCGCGGCGTTCAGGGCGATGCCCTCGCCCTGCCACGGCACCGCCTCGATCGCGCCGGAGATGGAGTTGCGGCGGAACAGGACGTTGCTGGCACCCGACAGGTCGCGAGCCTTGACGACGCGTGACTCCTTGCCGGGCTCGAGCACGGTGACCTTCGTGCCGGCGGTGACGTAGCAGCCCGCCTCGACCACGCAGTCGTCTCCGAGCGAGATGCCGATGCCGGCGTTGGCGCCGAGCAGGCAGCGCTGCCCGATGGAGACGATCTCCTTGCCGCCACCCGACAGGGTGCCCATGATCGAGGCGCCGCCGCCGATGTCGGAGCCGTCGCCGACCACCACGCCCGCGGAGATCCGGCCCTCGACCATCGAGGTCCCCAGCGTGCCGGCGTTGAAGTTCACGAAGCCCTCGTGCATCACGGTGGTGCCTTCGGCGAGGTGCGCGCCGAGGCGGACCCGGTCGGCGTCCGCGATCCGCACACCGGACGGCATGACGTAGTCGACCAGACGCGGGAACTTGTCCACCCCGTGCACGGTGACGTGCTGGCCCGCGGCGCGGAGGCGGGCGCGGGTGAGCTCGAAGCCCTCGGTCGCACACGGGCCCGCGGAGGTCCACACCACGTTGGTGAGCAGGCCGAAGACACCGTCGAGGTTCTGTCCGTGGGGCCGCACCAGGCGCGTCGACAGCAGGTGCAGTCGCAGCCAGACCTCGACCGTGCTGCTCGGCGCCGCGTCGAGATCGGGGATCTCCACCAGGTTGACCGTGCGAGTGACGCCGCGCGCCTCGTCGGCGCCCTCGAGCGCGAGCAGCTCCGCCGGAGCCTCGGCGGCGGCCGGCTTCTCACCCAGCGCGGGGGAGGGGAACCAGGTGTCGAGAACGACGTCGTTCCCGTCGGTGCCGGAGTAGACGGTGGTCAGGCCGAAGCCCCATGCGGCAGTCACGTGTGGGGATTCTATGCGTCAACCGCCGCGGGCCGGGAGGCGGCGCCCTCGGCCAGGATGGCGAGCTGCCGGCTCAGCGCGATCAGGCGGCCCTGCTCGTCCCACAGCTCGACGTCCTCGTCGTGGTAGCCGGCGATCACGTGCCGGGTCACCACGTGGCCGAGGGCCCACACCGTCTCGGGCCGGCGACGGAACTGAACCGTGAGCTGGATCGTCGCGGACGCCAGGTGGCCGATCTCCGCGGTCACCGGCGGGAACGCGTCGACCATGGCTCCGGCGAGCAGGGCGTCGACCGGCCGCTCGTCGGCGGCGCGGATCCAGCACAGCGACTCGGTGGTCCCCGTCGGCTCGCCGGTCAGCCAACCGGTCACCTCCGGCGCCCGATAGGTGTACCGGTCGAGGATCGGCATGCCCACGGGGATCAGCGCGCCCAGGTCGTGGCAGTCCTCCGGCTTCGGCACATCGGGCGCCCCGTGCGGCGTGTGCTCGACGGTGCCGGCGGCGTCCCAGTCGTGGGTGCTGACCACTGCGTGCGCGATCTCCCTGCCCTCCTGCGTCAGCACGGCGTCGTACGTCGACACGCGGCGGCCGACGCGGACCTCCCGGATGTCGATGTCGGCGCCGCCGGGCGAGGCGGGCCGGAAGTAGGTGATCGAGACGCTGAGCGGGTCCGGGTGGTGAGACTCCTGCAGCACCGCCTGCAGGATCAGGGCCTGGACGTAGCCGCCGTTGGGGGTGTTGTTGGCGGTGTTCCAGTCGGCGGTGACCTGGACGCGGTGGCCGCGGCCGCCGGTTCGGACCGAGGCGACGGCGTCGTCGAGGAGGTGGCGCACGGCCTCATCGTGCCGGACCTCGGGTGAGCCTGCTCCCCGAGGTCGGGTGATGGCGGGCGATCTGATTCGCGCCCCGGTCGCCGGCGCCGTACCCTGTGGGCAGAGGCGCTCGAGCCGTCATCAGCGGCGAGCCCCGGGAAGAAAGTCCGAGCGAGAGCAGAGGCGAGTAGAACCCGGCGGGTAGGCCCGTCACAGCCGTGAAGAGAGGCGGCCTCCTCGGAGGTCGCAAGCAGGGTGGTACCGCGGTCCTCGGATCGTCCCTGCGAGGTTTCGACAGACCACCGAAATCACGCAGAGCCGACAGCAGGAGACCGAAGCCCGATGACCTATCCGAAGGTCACCACCGACCCGACCGCCGACAAGCTCGGCGTGCCCTCCTCACCGCGCTTCCCCGAGCTGGAGGAGCGGGTCCTGGCCTACTGGGCCGAGGACGACACGTTCCGCGCGTCCGTCGACCAGCGCGACCCCGGCGAGCGCGGGGAGAACGAGTTCGTCTTCTTCGACGGCCCCCCGTTCGCCAACGGCCTCCCGCACTACGGACACCTGCTGACGGGTTACGTCAAGGACATCGTGCCCCGCTACCAGACGATGCGCGGCAAGCGTGTGGAGCGCCGCTTCGGCTGGGACACCCACGGCCTTCCCGCGGAGCTCGAGGCGATGCGCCTCAACGGGATCAAGACCACCGACGAGATCGTCGAGATGGGCATCGACAGGTTCAACGACGCCTGCCGGGCGTCGGTGCTCAAGTACACCGGCGAGTGGCGCGACTACGTCACCCGCCAGGCGCGCTGGGTGGACTTCGACAACGACTACAAGACCATGAACCCCGAGTTCATGGAGTCCGTGCTGTGGGCCTTCAAGAGTCTCTTCGACAAGGGACTGGTCTACGAGGGCTTCCGAGTGCTGCCGTACTGCTGGAACGACGAGACCCCGCTGTCCAACCACGAGCTGCGGATGGATGACGACGTCTACCAGGACCGCCAGGACCCCTCGGTGACGGTGGGATTCGCGGTGGAGACCGACGGCCCGTTCGCAGGCGCGAAGCTCCTCGTCTGGACCACCACCCCCTGGACCCTGCCGAGCAACCTCGCGGTCATGGTGGGATCCGAGATCGACTACGTGATGGTCGAGGAGTACGGCGTCGACCGGTTCATCCTGGCCGAGGCGCGGCTGGCGTCCTACGCCCGCGAGCTCGGCGAGGAGCCGAACATCGTGTGGCGCGGCAAGGGTGCCGATCTGGTCGGGCTCACCTACACCCCACCCTTCAGCTACTTCGAGGGTCACCGGAACGCGTTCCGCGTCGTACCCGCCGACGAGGCCGTCACGACCACGGACGGCACCGGCCTCGTGCACAGCGCAGGCGCGTTCGGTGAGGTCGACAAGGAGGTCACCGACCGCGAGAAGATCGATCCGGTGATGCCGGTCGGCAAGGACGGACGGTTCACCCACCCGGTCGACGAGTACGCCGGAATGCTGGTGTTCGACGCGAACCCGCACATCACCGACGACCTCAAGCGCCGCGGCGGCTCCGTCACGCCGGGCACCGTCCTCCTGCGACGCGAGACCTACACCCACTCCTACCCTCACTGCTGGCGCTGCCGTGAGCCCCTGATCTACAAGGGCGTCGAGTCCTGGTTCGTCGAGGTCACGAAGTTCAAGGATCGGATGGGCGAGCTCAACCAGCAGATCCGCTGGGTCCCCGAGCACATCAAGGACGGCCAGTTCGGTCGGTGGCTCGAGAACGCCCGCGACTGGTCGATCACCCGCAACCGGTTCTGGGGGAGCCCGGTGCCGGTGTGGAAGAGCGACGACCCGGCCTACCCGCGGATCGACGTCTACGGGTCCTTCCAGGAGATCGAGCGCGACTTCGGACGGCTGCCCGTCAACGCCCAGGGCGAGCCGGACCTGCACCGGCCCTGGGTCGACGACCTGACCCGGCCCAACCCCGACGACCCGACCGGGCGGTCGACCATGCGCCGCGTCGCCGACGTGCTCGACGTGTGGTTCGACTCGGGCTCGATGAGCTTCGCTCAGGTCCACTACCCCTTCGACAACGCGGAGTGGTTCGCGGGCGCCGAGGACGGCTCTAAGGAGGCGCACTTCCCGGCCGACTTCATCGTCGAGTACATCGGCCAGACCCGCGGCTGGTTCTACACGCTGCATGTGCTGGCCACGGCGCTGTTCGACAAGCCCGCGTTCTCCTCGTGCATCAGCCACGGCATCGTGCTCGGCTCCGACGGCAACAAGATGTCGAAGTCGCTGCGCAACTATCCCGACGTGTCGGATGTCTTCGACCGCGACGGTGCCGACGCCATGCGCTGGTTCCTCATGGCCAGCCCGATCCTGCGCGGCGGCAACCTCGTCGTCACCGAGCAGGGCATCCGCGACGCGGTGCGCCAGGTGATGATCCCGCTCTGGAACACGTGGTACTTCTTCGCGCTCTACGCCAACGCCGAGGGGTACGAGGCGAAGCTGGGCTCCTCGGAGTCGCTGGGCAGCAGGGACCCGCTCGACCGGTACCTGCTCGCCAAGACGAGGCAGTACGTCGAGCGGATGACCGTCGAGCTCGACGCGTACGCGATCGCGGATGCCTGCGAGACGACACGGTCGTTCCTCGACGTGCTCACCAACTGGTACGTCCGGCGCTCGCGGGAGCGGTTCTGGGAGGGCAGGGCCGAGGCCTTCGAGACCCTCGCCGCGGTGCTCGACGTGGTGTGCCGCGCGGTCGCGCCGCTGCTGCCGCTGACCACCGAGGAGATCTGGCGGGGACTGACCGGAGGCAGGTCGGTGCACCTCGCCGACTGGCCCGACGTGTCAGAGCTGCCCGGGGACTCCGCCAGCACCGCGCTCGTCGCCGCGATGGACCAGGTGCGCGAGGTCTGCTCTGCAACGTCCGCGCTCCGCAAGGCCGCGAAGCTCCGGAACCGGCTCCCGTTGGCCGAGCTGACCGTGGTCGTCAACGACCCTGCCGCGCTCGAGCCGTTCACCGCGATCGTCGCCGACGAGGTCAACGTGAAGGCGGTGAGGCTGCTCGCTGCCGAGTCGGAGGAGGCTGCGGGCTACGGCGTGGAGCAGAGGCTCACCGTCAACGCCCGCGTGGCAGGCCCGCGCCTGGGCAAGGACGTCCAGACCGCGATCAAGGGATCGAAGTCCGGAGACTGGTCGGTGGCGGACGACGGCACGGTCACGGCAGGCGGGCTGGCGCTGGTCGAGGGGGAGTACACGCTCGAGACCCTGGTCGGCTCCGCGGCCGAGGGTGCCGAGACGGGCATGCTCCCGGGTGGCGGGTTCGTGGTTCTCGACACCGTCGTCACGCCGGCGCTCGCCGAGGAGGGCCTGGCCAGGGACCTGGTTCGCGCGATCCAGCAGGCGCGCCGTGATGCGGGCCTCGACGTGACCGACCGGATCGAGCTCTCGGTGTCGGGTTCCGAGGCGGTGCGAGCCGCGGCCCGTGCCCACGAGGCGCTGATCGCGGGGGAGACCCTCGCGACGTCGTACTCCGTGGTGGACGGGACCTCCGGGATGGTCGATTCTGCCGGCACCAGTGAGGTCGCGGTCGGCGACGGCGAGAAGGCGGCAGTGAGTGTCCGCCGGGCCTGAACGCCCGGCTGGTTGACTGTGACCGTGACTGCCAGCGCCGTACCCCGGCTCGACCTGACCGACGACGCGGTGTCCCTCACCCGTCAGCTGGTCGACATCGAGTCGGTCAGCCGCAACGAGCAGGTGATCGCCGACGCGGTCGAGACCGCGCTGCGCGCGCTGCCGCACCTCGCGGTCACGCGCCGCGGCAACACGGTCGTGGCGCGGACCGAGCTCGGCCGGCCCGAGCGGGTGGTCATCGCCGGCCACCTCGACACGGTGCCGGTCAACGCCAACCTGCCCGCTCGGCTCGACGCGGCGACCGGGCTGCTGCACGGACTGGGCACGTGCGACATGAAGGGCGGCGACGCCGTCATCCTGCGGCTCGCAGCCACGGTCACCGAGCCGGTCCACGACCTCACGTTCGTGCTCTACGACTGCGAGGAGATCGACTCGGAGTTCAACGGCCTTCGGCTGCTGAGCGAGTCCGACCCGGACCTGCTCATCGCCGACTTCGCGGTGCTCATGGAGCCGTCGAACGCGATGGTCGAGGCCGGCTGCCAGGGCACCCTGCGGGTCGACGTCCGCACCCGTGGCGAGCGCGCCCACTCCGCACGTAGCTGGCGCGGCGTGAACGCGATCCACGCCGCCGCCGACGTGCTCGCGCGCCTCAACGAGTACGTCGCCCGCAAGCCGGTCATCGACGGGCTCGAGTACCACGAGGGCCTCAACGCGGTCGCCATCCGCGGTGGCGTGGCCGGGAACGTGATCCCCGACGAGTGCGTGGTGGCGGTGAACTTCCGGTTCGCCCCCGACCGTTCGGAGGACGAGGCGCTGACCTTCGTCCGCGAGTTCTTCGAGGGGTACGACGTCACCGTCACCGACTCCGCCCCGGGTGCACTCCCGGGGCTCGACCGGCCGGCCGCGAAGGCGTTCATCGAGGCCGTCGGGGGCACGGTCAACCCGAAGTTCGGCTGGACCGACGTCGCCCGGTTCACCACCCTCGGTGTCCCGGCGGTCAACTACGGTCCCGGTGACCCGATCCTGGCCCACAAGCAGGAGGAGCACGTCGAGGTGGCACAGATCGAGCGATGTGAGCAGCAGTTGCGGCGATGGCTGCAGGAGGAGAAGGCATGACGAGGCGCACCGGAGCCGGTCCGAAGCCGAGCGCGGGCCGACCGCCGGGGTCGACGACGGACCAGCGGCTGCTCGACAGCCGCGGGGACAGCAACTGGGTGCACACCGACCCCTGGCGGGTGCTCAAGATCCAGGCCGAGTTCGTCGAGGGGTTCAACGACCTCGCCGAGATCGGCCCCGCGATCTCGGTCTTCGGCTCGGCGCGGATCTCGGCGACCCACCCGGCCTACGCGATCGGCGAGAAGGTCGGCTCCGGCCTGGCGCGGGCCGGGTTCACCGTGATCACCGGCGGTGGGCCGGGTGCGATGGAGGCCGCCAACAAGGGTGCGACGGAGGCCGGCGGGGAGAGCATCGGCCTCGGCATCGAGCTGCCGTGGGAGGTGAAGCTCAACGACTACGTCACCTTCGGGCTCAACTTCCGCTACTTCTTCGTCCGCAAGATGATGTTCGTGAAGTACTCCCAGGGGTACATCGTGCTGCCCGGCGGACTGGGGACGCTCGACGAGCTCTTCGAGGCCATGACGCTCGCGCAGACGCTGAAGATCACCCAGTTCCCGATCGTGCTGATGGGCGTCGAGCACTGGAGCGGCCTGCTGGACTGGATGCGGGGATCGATGCTGGAGGACGCCCGCATCAAGCAGTCCGACATCGACATGCTCACCCTCACCGACGATGTCGACGAGGCCGTCGCGCTGATGGTCGCCGCGCGCGAGCGGCACGGCTGAGTCGGGCTAGAGGCCGGAGACAGAGGGATGCCGCAGACGATGATGTGGGTCTTCGCCGTCCTCATCGTGCTCGCGATGGGCGTGGTCGCCATGCTCGCCGCCGGGAGGGGCGAACCGATCACCCCGGTGTACGTCGACCGACCCGATGCCGTCGTGCCCCAGGACCGTCCGATCGGGCCCGACGACCTCCGCAGAGTCCGATTCTCGCTGGCGTTCCGGGGCTACCGCATGTCGGAGGTGGATGCTCTGCTGACCCGGCTCGCGGCGGAGATGGAGTCGCCCCGGCATGGCCTCGACGTGGAGGAGGAAGACGCGCCCTAGGGGCCACGGCTGCGTTGTTTGCGCGGCATGGGCGATAATGGTGCAGCGCACAGTCGAGTGCACTGCGCGCGCGACAACCTGCAGGTAGTGGAAGAGGGGTGCCGCATGGCGGCGATGAAGCCTCGGACCGGTGACGGTCCGCTCGAGGTCACCAAGGAGGGTCGCGGCATCGTCATGCGCGTCCCGCTCGAGGGCGGCGGCCGACTCGTCGTCGAGCTCAACGCTGAGGAGGCGTCCTCCCTCGGCGACGCCCTCAAGAACGTGGTCGGGTGACCCCTCCGGCTCGACGCGCTGCATCCCGCGGCTCATCAGCGACCGGTCCCTCGGGGCCGGTCCTGCCGAGTCAGGCCTCACCACCTCAGTTCGCACTCAGCGATCTCATGCCCGGCGCCATCAAGGGCGTCGAGGTCGTCGCGCTGCCGGTCCTCCCGGGAGACGATGACGTCCCGGTGCTGCTCGGTCCCGGCGCCGCGGAGCTGAACGAGCAGCTCGACGTCGACCTCGTCGGCGTGGCGGAGCTGCACGGTCTCACCGGTGCCACCGCCGAGATCGCCTCGATGCCGGTCCCTGCCGGTACGTCCAGCAACCCCGACCTGCGCCTGGTGCTGTTGATCGGCGTCGGCGAGGCCCGTCCGATCGACCTGCGTCGTGCCGGAGCAGCGCTGGCGCGGGCGACCCGCGACCGCGCGGCCGTCGCCACCTCACTGCCGGCCGTCGCCGGCGTCGACCTGCCCGACGGCCGCGAGCTGGTCGAGGCGTTCGTCGCAGGCACGATGCTCGGCGGTT
>NZ_SSXI01000098.1 GCF_004803405.1 Nocardioides sp.
GGTGCCGGAGACCGGCTCGATGTCGAGCACGTAGCGGGGCCTGCCGTCGGGCGCGGGTCGCCCGAGTCGCAGCCCCTTGCGCTGGCCGATGGTGAAGCCGTAGCTGCCGGCGTGCTCCCCGAGCACCTCGCCGCTCGCCTCGTCGACGATCGCGCCGCCGTGGTTGGGGGCGCGGTCGCCCAGCTTCTCGCGCAGCCAGCCGACGTTGTCGCCGTCCGCCACGAAGCAGATGTCGTGGCTGTCGGGCTTGTCCGCGACGAGCAGGCCGCGGGCGGCCGCCTCCTCGCGGACCCGCGGCTTCGGGGTGTCGCCGAGCGGGAACAGCGAGTGCCGCAGCTGCTGCTCGTCGAGGACGCCGAGCACGTAGGACTGGTCCTTGGCGGCGTCGACGGCCCGATGCAGCTCCACTCCCCCCTCGGCGGTGGTGATCACGCTGGCGTAGTGGCCGGTCGCGACCGCGTCGAAGCCCAGGGCCAGGGCCCGGTCGAGGACCGCCGCGAACTTGATCTTCTCGTTGCACCGCAGGCACGGGTTGGGGGTCTGGCCCGCGGCGTAGGTGTCCATGAAGTTCTCGACGACGTCGGTGTGGAACCTGTCGGAGAGGTCCCAGACGTAGAACGGGATGCCGATCACGTCGGCAGCCCGGCGCGCGTCGTTGGCGTCCTCGATCGTGCAGCAGCCCCGCGCACCGGAGCGGTAGGACTTGGGATTGCGGGACAGTGCGAGATGGATCCCGGTGACCTCGTGGCCGGCCTCGGCGGCGCGGGCGGCGGCCACGGCACTGTCCACCCCACCGGACATGGCTGCGACGACCCTCATCCCGATGTCATCCCCTCGACCCGCTCAGGCACGGGCCGCGCGGGCCCGCTCCACGCAGGGAGCGATCGCGGCCGCGACGGCCTCGACGTCGGCCTCGGTGCTGGTGTGGCCGAAGCTGAACCGCAGCGAGCTGCGGGCCTCCTCGGCGTCTCGGCCCAAGGCGAGCAGGACGTGCGAGGGCTGCGGCACGCCGGCGGAGCAGGCCGAGCCGGTGGAGCACTCGATGCCCCGGGCGTCGAGAAGCATCAGGAGCGAGTCGCCCTCGCAGCCCGGGAAGCTGAGGTGGACGTTCCCCGGCAGGCGGTCGACCGGGGCACCGTTGAGGACGACGTCCGGCACGGCACGTCGTACGGCGTCGATCAGGCGGTCGCGAAGGGCGGTGAGACGCGCGGCGTGGTCGGCCTGCTGCTTGACCGCCAGCTCGACCGCGGCGGCGAAGCCGGCGATGGCCGGCACGTCGAGGGTGCCACTGCGGACGTCGCGCTCCTGGCCGCCGCCGTGCATCAGCGCGGTCAGCTCCAGCTCGCGTCGGACGACGAGCGCGCCGACTCCCTGCGGGCCGCCGACCTTGTGCCCGGAGATCGAGAGCGCGTCGACGCCGGAGGCGGCGAAGTCGACGGGCACCGCGCCGATCGCCTGCACCGCATCGGTGTGGACCGGGATGCCGTGCTCGGCGGCGATCGCGACGACCTCGTGGACCGGCTGCAGGGTGCCGACCTCGTTGTTCGCCCACATCACCGTGATCAGGGCGACCGATGCGGGGTCCCGCTCCACCGACGCCCGCAGCGCGGCGACGTCGAGGCGACCCTCGCTGTCGACCGGCAGCAGCTCGACGTCGGCGTCCTCGTGCTCCTCGAGCCACTCGAGCGGGTCGAGCACCGCGTGGTGCTCCACGGCCGTCGACAGGACGCGGGTCCGGCGCGGGTCGGTCTCGCGGCGGGACCAGAACAGCCCCTTCGTCGCCAGGTTGTCGGCCTCGGTCCCGCCTGAGGTGAACACGATCTCCCCGGGGCGGCAGTTGACCGCCTGGGCGATGGTCTCGCGGGACTCCTCCACGATCCGGCGGACCCGGCGACCAGAGGCGTGCAGCGAGCTGGCGTTGCCGACCTCGCGCAGCCGTGCCGTCAACGCCTCGACCGCGACGTCGGTCATCGGCGTCGTCGCGGCGTGGTCGAGGTAGACCGTGGGGGTCTGGTCGGCGGTCATGTCGTGCTCCAGCCTACGCGTCCCGCCACACCGTCGATCGGGGCCATCCAGACCCGCGAGATGGGACTTCCCCGGGGCCGAGTTGGGACTTCCCCTTCTCGGCCTCCCCGTAGGCGCCAGACCGAGTCGGGACTTTCCCGGGTCTGAGCTGGGATTTCGGAGATCAGAACCGACGGACGGAGTACGACGTGGCGAGGGCGGCCCGCAGCTCCCTCAGCCATCGGTCCAGGGCGGGGCCGGTGAAGTCGCCGTTGCGGACCACGATCACGGTCCAGCCGTGGTCGCGGAGCCAGTCGCGTCGCTGCCTGTCGTGCTCCAGCTGCGCGGGGACCTGCTGGTGGGCGTCGACGCCGTCGTACTCCACGCAGGCCCGCAGGCCTGGATAGGCGAAGTCCAGCCGAAAGGTCGGCACACCGTCGAGTACGATCCAGTGCTGCGGCTCGGGACGAGGCAGGCCGGCGTCGACGATTGCCAGGAGCGTCCACGACTCGCGCTGCGACTCCACGCGCGGCTCCAGCAGCGCGATCAGCTGCCTCAACTGGACGACGCCGCGACGGCCGCGGAACCGCGGCAGGCTGGCGGCGAGGTCCGCCACGGTGAGGCGATGATGCCGCGCGAGCTCGTTCATCGCCGCGAACGCCTCACGCCGCCGAAGGTTGCAGCCCAGGTCCATGGCGGTTCGCAAGGGCGTGGTCACGCGGAGTCCGTGGACCTCGACGATGTCGTCGGGCGCCAGGTCCCTGGTCCGGCCGTCGACACCGGTCAGCTCGGTGGGATCGCTGCCGCGCAGGGCGCACATCTCGACGCTCAGGGTCAGGTCGTGCTCCGCGCGGGTGTAGGCGTCGACGCCGTGGATCAGTGCCGCCGTGCGGTCGATGAAGACGTCGTGGGGACGCGCCAGGGCAACCGCCGCGAGATCCGCGAGCGCGTTGTCCGAGCCACGGCGCGGCCGGTAGCTGCCGCGAACCGGCCGGCGCAGGAGCCCATCGACCACAGCCATGCGCAGATCGTCCGCACTCAGACCGAGCCGAGCACGGTCGGCGTGGGTGAAGGCAGACTCTGGGAGCGATTCGCGATCCAGCATGTCACGTAGCGTCGGCATCCGGCGGGCGTCGTACTCCTGGTGGCAGCGCGCCTGTGGACAAGGGACCAGCAACGGAGACCTGTGGACAGGATCTGGCCGGAAACCTAGAGAAAGTCCCAGCTCGGCATCCCCAAAGCCGGCTTTCGGGGGCGAGGAAGTCCCAACTCGGCGGGTTAGAGCACCACGAGGTCGTCGCGATGCACGACCTCGCGCTCGTAGGCCGCACCGAGCTCGCGCTTGAGCTCCTTGGAGGACCGGCCCAGCAGCGCCGGCAGCTCGGAGGCGTCGAAGTTCACCAGTCCTCGGCCGACGACCTCCCCCTCGGGGCCGAGGAGGTCGACCGGATCGCCGGCGCTGAACTCCCCCTGCACGCCGGTGATGCCGGCGGCCAGCAGCGAGGCACGTCGCTCGACGACAGCCCGGACCGCGCCGGCGTCGAGCAGGACCGCCCCCTTGGGCTCGGTGGCGTGGCGCAGCCACAGCAGGCGGATCGGGCGGCGCTTTCCGGTGGCGTGGAACAGGGTGCCGACGGGTTTGCCTGCCAGCGCGTCACCGGCGTACTCCGCCGAGGTGAGCACCACCGGGATGCCGGAACCGGTCGCGATCGCCGCGGCGTCGACCTTGGTCACCATGCCCCCGGTGCCGACACCGGCCTGACCCGCCGAGCCGACGACGACGTCGGCGAGGTCGCGATCGGCACGGACCTCGCTGATCAGCCGCGCCCCGGGCCGGCTGGGCGGTCCGTCGTACAGGCCGTCGACGTCGGAGAGCAGCAGCAGCAGGTCGGCATGGACCAGGTGCGCGACGAGAGCGGCGAGCCGGTCGTTGTCACCGAACCGGATCTCGGTGGTAGCCACGGTGTCGTTCTCGTTGACGATCGGGATCACGCCCAGCTCGAGGAGCTTGGTGAAGGTCTGGTGCGCGTTGCGGTGGTGGGCGCGGCGGGTGACGTCGTCGAGGGTGAGCAGCACCTGACCGGCGGTCAGCCCGTGCCGGGCGAGCTCCTCGGTGTAGCGGTGGACGAGCAGTCCCTGGCCGACGGATGCCGCCGCCTGCTGCGCCGCGAGGCCGCGCGGACGCTTCGCCAGGCCGAGCGGCGCCAGGCCCGCGGCGATCG
>NZ_SSXI01000324.1 GCF_004803405.1 Nocardioides sp.
TGGGGTTGTCATACTCACCCCAGGCCATGCAGCCCTTGCAGGCCCCGGGCCGTTGCGGGCTGCGGGGATGGCACAGGATGCACAGCCCCTGGCTGAAGTAGTTCTTCGCGGTCCCGCACCAGCGGCACGGCGGAGCGGGGAACGGACCACCGGGCAGGCACTCGTAGCAGAAGTCGACCCGCGGACTGGTCCACGCGACCGGGTTGGCCTGGCACCTGTTGCACCGCGGCGGCAGCCGCAACGGCGCGTCAGGTCCCGGCGCCGGCATCCCTTCCTCGACCCGTCCGCGATCGGCGTGATCTATAGCGGCGGCGTCGAGCGCGGCTTGCCGAACCGCGGACTCACCACCGGGCTCTTCCCGCCACCGTTCGGCTTGTCATCGCCGTTCCCGCTGGCCGCGTCGGCATCGCGGACACGGCGGGCGGCAACCTTGTCGGGCTCGGGGGTCATCAGGTCGTTCGGGGTGCACTCCAGCACCGCGCACAGAACGTCGAGCTCCTCGAGCCGCATCGTCGGCGGGGTCCCTGCCCACCACGACGACATTTTCCCGGCGCTGATCTCAAGGCCGGCGTCGGCCAGCATCCGGCGCAGCTGTGCCGACTTCCAGATCCCTCGCTCGGCGGCCCGAAGCCGCAGGCTCCACTGCATCTTAATCCTCTCCTTGTGTCGGTGGGATTCAGTCGGGCTGGAGTCCCAGGCGGGCTTCGACACGGTCGTTGGCGCTGTTCCATGCGTGGACGATGTGCTCGCTGCGTACGTGGATGTAGCCCGAGGTGGTGGCCAGCCATTGGTGGCCCAGCAGTTCCTGGATCGCCTTGATGTCCATGCCGACGGCGTAGAGCGACGAGGCGCAGTAGTGCCGCAGGACGTGGGGCGTCATCCGGTCCGACCAGGCCGGCAGCCACTGGTCGACGCGGATAGCCAGGCCACGCCGCAACGCGTTGGTGCCCACGCGGCCACACCGGTCCAGGTCACGGTCGAACCGCTCCGAAGGAAGCATCGGCGCGTCCGGGTTGTCCCAGTCCGCGCCGTACTGGTGCCGGACATCGGCCAGCCACCAGTCGATCAGTTGGTCGGCGCCGTTGATCGCTGGCACCAGTCGTGGCTTGTGCCCGCGCCCGCGGCTGCCCTTGCCGAAGCGGACGTGAAGCTTGCCGAACTCGCCCAGGTCGGGACGCCAGTCGCGGATGTCGAGCATGACGGTCTCGTTGATCCGCAGCCCGAGTCGGCGCCACAGCGATGCCGCGAAGTAGTCGCGGGCCGCGGGCAGGTACTTGCGGGCCTGCGGGATCGAACCACGCCACGCGGTAAACAGCGAGTCGATCTCCTCATCCGACGGGGGGACCCGAACCTTGCCCAGCGACGCTCCGGACTGGCGGTTGAACTCATCGATCGGCTGCTCGACGAGCACGCCGGCCGCACGGCGGATCGTGCCCTCGTAACGGGCGATCACGAACTCGTAGAACAGCGACAAGGTGCCGGCCTTGCCCGCCCTCGTGGCGACGCTGTGCCCCAGCCGGCGCTGCTCGGCCAGGAAGGCGTCCGCGTCCGCGTCCGCGCAGGTCGCCTCCCACAACGGCTTCGTCAACGATCGGGCGAACTCGATCACTACCGCCCGTGTCTGGCGGATGTGCCCGTCACTGAGGCCCGCCGCCGACATCGCGAGTGCGTACTGGTCGACGATCTCCTGCTCGTAGTCCTCGGCCGCCTGCGCACTCGACAACATCAGATCTCCGGTGCTACCACCCGGCAGCGCCACGAGACCCATCAGTCACCGACTTCAGAGGAGCCGACCATGCGTCGATACTACAGCGAAATCGTCATTCTCAGTGAAGGTTCATCACTCCACGTCCGAGCAAGTGGGGAACTGACGTTACCTGCGCAAACGCGATTCGAGGCCTCAGATGCCGCGGATCGAACCTAAGTGCCTAGAGACAGCCACTCCTTCACACCTGCCTTCCGAGACGGCACCGGACGGAGGAAGGCCATGAGAACTCAGACTCGCGGGCTGGCCGAACGCGAAGCCAGGATTGACGCCCTGCATCAGAAGCTCACCGATGCCGTCGGTGCGCTGGTCACCGGCGACGACTGGCGCCGAGCATTGGAATTCGCCGCCCGCTTCCGGTCCCGCTCGTTCAACAACACGCTCCTGATCTTCAGCCAGCACAACGCGGCGTACCAGGAAGGCCGCGTGCCCGGCCCGGTCCCGACCTACGTCGCAGGGTTCAAGCAGTGGCTGAGCCTGAAACGACACGTCATGAAAGGCCAAGGCGGGTACGCGATCCTCGCCCCGGTGACGGCTCGCTTCGCCTCGGCGACGCCGGAGAATCCTGAGTCATGGCGACGACTCGGCCGCGGCGAAAAGCCGCACCGGGGCGAGACGGTCCGCTCACGGATGATCGGCCTCAAACCCGCCCACGTCTGGGACATCTCGCAGACCGACGGTGAGGCCATTCCCGAGCCGCCGCGTCCGCAACTGCTCGAAGGCGAGGCACCGGAAGGCCTGTGGGACGGGCTGGCCGACCAGATCGTGGCGCGCGGGTTCGAGTTGCGCCTGGTCTCCACCGCTCGATCGATCGGCGGCGCGAACGGCCTGACCGACTACCTCACCCGTGAGGTCTCGGTCCGGATGGACATGGATGACGCTGCCCAGGTGAAGACACTGGCTCACGACCTATTGACCGCACCAACTGGAGCGTCCTGAGTCGACTCCAGGCGACACATGCGCAACGACTCGCCGGCCGATGTGGATTTCCACCGTTCCCGAGGCTTTGCGTGCTGCCGTTCGTCGCGACGACGAGCGGAAGGACATCTGGGATGGAGCGAGAGGTGACGGCGTTGATCGTCCCTGCCATCGGCGCCGTGGCCAAGATCGACGCAGCGCCGGGAACGGTGCTGCTGGATGCCACGGGCGAGCCGGTCGAGGAGGTCAGCGAGTTCTTCGCCACGATGCTGGCGTGTGGAGCGAGCTTCAGTTCGTTGCGCTCCTACGGCCTGGCGCTGTTGCGTTGGTGGCGGTTCCTGGTCGCGGTCGACGTGTGCTGGCAGCGCGCGACTCGGATCGAGGCACGCGACTTCGTGCTGTGGATGCGGCTGGTCGGCCCAGCAGGCAGGCGGAGCGGCTACGCGCCTGCGACCATCAACCACGCGCTGGCGGTTATCAAGATGTTCTACGCCGACCGGATCACCGCCGGCGACGGCCCGCTGATCAACCCGGTCCCGGACGCCGACCACCGAACCGGACGAAGGTCGAATGCGCACCACAACCCGATGCAGCCTTTCACTCCGGGACTGCGGGCACCGTTCCGGCAGAAGATGCCGGAGCGGATCCCGCGCCACCTGCCCGACCGGCTCTTCGATGAGCTGTTCGCGACTCTGCGCTCGGACCGGGACCGGGCACTGTTGGCGTTCTACGTCTCGACCGGGGCCCGTGCCTCGGAGCTGCTCGGTGTCACCGTGGACCGTGTGAACGTCGGCGACCAGCGCATCGGGGTCCACCGGAAGGGCTCGAGTCGGTTGCAGTGGCTGCCGGCCTCCGCGGATGCGTTCGTGTGGCTGCGGCTCTACGAGCAGCAGACCCGGCGCCCGGATGGCGAGCAGGCGTTGTGGCTGACTCGGCGCCGTCCGGTGCGCCCGCTGACGTACTCCGCGGCGCGACGGATGCTGCAGCGCGCGAACGAGTCGCTGGGCACCGCCTGGACGTTGCACGACCTGCGACACACCGCCGCGCAGCGGATGGTCGATGACCCGAAGATGTCGCTGAGCGACGTGCAATGGGTGCTGGGCCATGCCCACATCACCACGACCCAGATCTATCTGCGTCCACGGGAGGAAGAGGTCGTCAGCCGCGTCCTGGCCCATCACCGCGACCGGTCCGAACGCCCGACCACACCACCACCGCCACCTGTGGACACGGCCGGCTACTCGGCCGAGGTTCTGGCGGTGCTGTTCGGCGGGCCGCGGCCGTGAGCGACCACGTCGACGCGGTCGCTCACCTGCAGAGGGCCGCGCGTCCCTCGCGCCACGTCCCCGCCGACAACGGCGCCCTACGCCCCAAGGCGCCGACCCCGACGCTGCCGACACCAGCGATCGCCCGACCGACCGTGTGGGCCGCGTCCCAGGTGAGCTATCAGGAGGTGCTCGACGCGGTCCGCACCCTGGAGGTCGCGAACGGCACCACCTCACCGAAGCAGGTCCGCAGTCAACTGCTGTTCGCGGAAACCCTGCTTGGGTGGCTGCTGAGGTTCCCCGGGGAGTCTTGGCAACAACGGTGGCACGCCTCAGGAGCGAACGCGGCCGGCAACGAGTGGACCACGCTGGCTGCCGTGCCCGACAAGCACGGTCACCTCGTCGCTGCCGCGGGCAGGCTCCTCATGCTCGACGTGATCCGGCCCGACTACTCCTGGCTCTACGCCACGCACGCCACACCCAGGCTCTACGAGCGACTGCGGGCGCTACGTGACCCCGCGGGGTTCGCCATCATCGAGCGCGTGTGCGACACGGACGCGCGCATGCTGCCGAGCGACCGCCGCCACGCGCTGAACCAGCTCACCAGGATGCTGGTCCACAACGGCGGGACATTGGCCGACATCACCCTGCCTGACTGCATCGAGGCCCACCGCGCACAGGACGGCTACCGCGGCCGTTCCCAACCTCGCTGGTACACACTGCTCCGGGAAGCCTCGATCCTGCCGGCCGACAGCCCGCCAACGATCTTCGCCGCGTCACGCCGCGGGCAACTCACCATCGAAGAGATGGTCGACCGCTACGACGTCGCCTGCCGACCGATCAGGGACTTGTTCGTCGCCTACCTCTACGAACGCCGTCCCGCGATGGACTACAACTCCATCCGCTATCTGGCGGCCAAGCTCGTGCTGCTGTTCTGGCGGGACCTAGAGATCCACGAGCCCGGCATCGACTCCCTGGTTCTGTCTGACGAGGTTGCCCGTCGCTGGAAGACCAGGCTCAGCGGCCCGGTTCTGTACGGCAGCAACCGCATCGGGAAGAAGCGCGAGGACCCGTACACGATCCTCATGGCCGTTCGTGCCTTCTACGCCGACCTGTCCCACTGGGCGCTGGAGGACCCCGCCCGGTGGGCGGCATGGGCCGCGCCCTCGCCGGTCGACTCCAGGGACCTGGCAGGAATGACCAAGATGCTCAAGCAGTCGCGGTCACGCACACACCAGCGCATCCGGGAACTGGCGCCGTTGCTTCCGCGGCTCGTCGACGCAGCCAGCGACAATCGGGTCGCGGCCAAGGCCCTGCGCGATACCGCCGCCGCAGCTCCGCCTGGCGAATCGTTCACCCAAGCCGGGCAGACGCTACGACGGACGACCCTGAGCGACGACGGCTGCAGCGGCAGGAAGGTCAGTCGTGGGCATGTGTACGTCGATACTCCGGTGCGCAATGGCACGAGCGACCGGCCGCAGGACAACCGGAGAAACCTGAGCCTTGAGGCAGACCGGGCGTTCTGGGCGTGGGCGCTGGTCGAGGTACTGCGGAACACCGGGGCACGTATCGAAGAGGTCCTCGAGATCACCCACCGCTCCTTCGTGTCCTACCGGCTCCCGTCGACCGGCGACGTGATCCCGATGTTGCAGATCACTCCATCCAAGACCGACAAGGAACGGCTCCTGGTCATCGGCCCCGAACTCGCGGTGGCGTTCGCCGAGATCATCTCTCACGTCCGCGGCGACAACGAGCGGCTGCCGCTGGTCAGTCGCTACGACAGCGCCGAACGGGTCCACAGTCCAGAGCTTCCGTTCCTGTTCCAACGGCCGTGGGGCACAGGCAGGATCGCGATGAGCTCCTCCTACGTCGTCAAACTGCTCGACGAGCTGGTCACCACCGCGAAGATCACCAACAGCGACGGCACGCCGGCCAAGTTCAGCCCGCACGACTTCCGAAGGATCTTCGCCACCGAGGCCGTCGCATCCGGCCTGCCCGTGCACATCACCGCCAAGATTCTCGGCCACGACTCGATCGCGACCACCCAGACCTACGTCGCCGTCTACGACCACGACGTAATCGACCACCACCGCGCCTACATCACCCGCCGGCGGGCACTTCGGCCATCGCAGGAGTACCGCGAACCCACCGACAGCGAGTGGGACGAGTTCCTCGGCCACTTCGCCCAACGCAAGCTCGAGCTCGGCACCTGCGGGCGTGCCTACGGCTCACACTGCCAACACGAACACGCCTGTATCCGTTGCCCGATGCTCCGACCCGACCCCGATCAGCACGAACGGCTCCGGGGCATCATCGACAGCCTCGAAGAGCGGATCGCCGAGGCGACCGAACGCGGCTGGCTCGGCGAAGTCGATGGACTGCGGACCAGTCTCGCCGCTGCGGAGCAGAAGCTCACGCAGATGCAGCGCACCGCGACTAACCTCGGCATGCCGATCTTCCCGCGCCGACCGGACAGCACGCGGTAGCGTCCGACGCTGCCGAGTTGAGGGCTGACTTGAAGCCGCTGTGAAGCGTGAACAGCGACCCCCGCTGTCGAGAAGTACGATAGTCGCCATGGGCGAGTCTCCGATGGCTGGACGGCGCTGTCGGCTGCCCTCGTACGACTGCTGTGACGACGAGGGCCGAGCGGCCTGAGAGCTGACGCATCTCCCCGCGTCAGCCGAGCACTCGAGCCCATCCACTCGTCTCTCTGACCGGAGTCACAGCCATGCCCGTCTCACCGTCGTACCGTCATGTCCTTCTGCTGGTTGCCGCCACCGCCTGCTGGGGGTGCGGCACCGTGCTGAGCAAACAAGTTCTCGACCGTGGCGTCGCGCCACTGACCCTGCTTGCCGTTGAGCTCGCCGCCAGCGCCCTCCTCCTATTGCTCGCCATGCTGCTGCTCCGGGTGCGGCTGACCTCGTCACCAGCCATGGTCAAGCTCGCCGTCCTGGGCGTCCTCAACCCCGGTTTGGCCTACGCGCTCGGCCTACTCGGGCTGGTGAGCATCACTGCCAGCATGTCAGTGTTGTTGTGGGCCACCGAACCGATCCTGATCATGCTGCTCGCAGTCCTCGTGTTGCGAGAGCGGATCGCACTGGCCACCACGGCAGCGGTGGCCACGGCAATGGTAGGGGTGCTGCTGGTGATCTACCGCCCGGGAGCATCCGGGGATGCCATGGGTGTGGCATTGACCGTGGCCGCGGTCTCCGCCTGCGCGTTCTATGCGGTGCTCACACGCAGGCTGCTCCTGGACGACAGTTCCCTGGCCGTGGTTCTTGTACAGCAGGTGGCTGCCCTGTGTTTCGCCATCGTGGTTGCCGGTATCGCATCGGCGATTGGCGTCGCCGAGCTCGGCCTGCCCGATGATCTGGCGACGTGGGCACTCGCGGCAGCATCCGGGATGGTCTACTACGGCTTCGCGTTCTGGTTCTTCGTGGGCGGCCTCAGGGGCTTACCCGCCTCGGTCGCCGGGAGCTTCCTGCCACTGATCCCGGTCTTTGGACTCGCCGCCGCCTATGTGCTTGGCGACCGTCTCATCGACCGCCAGTGGGTCGGTGCTGTCCTGGTGATTCTGGCCGCTGCAGCTGCTGCGATCCGGCACCTCTCCCGTCCCTCGGGGGACACCGGCGAACCCCAGATCTCCGGCACGCCGCAGCACATGTGAAGCGGGCGCGATGCTCGTTGCGACGCGTGCTGTTGGTCCCGCACTGACATGCCGCGTCCGCGCGCAACTATCCGACAACGCAGCTACCCCAACGGCGAGTTCGGACCTGAGGCTCCTCACAGCCCGCCTCTTGGACCAGGGCGTCACGCCCAAGGGCCAGCGACACGACACGCACACCTAACAGCCATGACAACAGGCAGCGCGATAACCCCTCGGCTCTGGTGCAGAAAAGAGTTCGGACACATCCTCCTCCACGCTCCGCGGGAGAACGTGATCTCCACGGACCTCGCCGCGGACGCAACCCTGCACCGCGGAATCACGGAGGTCGAAGCGGAGTCGATCGCACTGATGGTAGGCGCGGCGCACGGGCTCGACACCTCGTCGTTCACCGTGCCCTACGTCTCGACGTGGGCAGCGAGTGTGCCCGGCAAGACGCCGGTCGAGGTCGTCCAGTCGACGGCCGAACGGGTGAGGACCACCGCCCTCGGGGTGCTCGAGAAGCTCGACACCCAGAAGATCGGCGACGGCAACCCACCCAGTATCGATCGAGAGCCGCTTAGCCGCCGAGCTGAGGTGGCCCCTGCGATCACTGGCACGGGTCGTGACGGATCGGTCATCAGGCTATGAAGGTCCCAGTCGTCCTCACCACCGTCCGCTTCAACATCGACACCGAGGGCCGGCTCGAGGTAAGGATCAACGGCCAGCCGCACGCCGAAGATCGAACGCTGTCTCGGCACGACCTCCGCTCGGTCCTCCGCGAGATCACCACCAGGCTCGGCACTGCAGTGCGTGTCGAAGTTCACGAGGCTGACGGCACGACGTACTCGGACATCGAGACTCCCGCGGAGAACGCGGCTCCGATTGTCATGGAGCCAGAGCCGGAGACGGCAACACCGGCGCTGGCTGGCGCCGGTTTCCAACCAGGCGAGCAGGTCGCTCTCGCCTACGTCCTGGCACGCCAGGAAGCCGATGCCAACGGCAATGCCGCCATCAACCTCCCAACGGCGATGTTGACCGCCACACACCACGGGCTGGTTCTTTTCGGTCTGACCTCGCTGACGATCGCGCCAGTCGAGGTGCAGGCATGAACCCGAGTACTCGCAGCACGAACGACGAGCTCGTCAATCTTGCTCTGACGGCTTTGATCGGGCTCTTCGGCTTGGGGCTCGCCCTCGGAGTCGCCGGGAAGGTCGCCGCGTTCCTGGCCGGTCGGCCGGGTCCCCGAGGAGGAATGGCCAGCGGGCTTCGTGTCCTCACTGACCCAGGGCACCCCGGAACGGCGCTCGGCGCACCCGGCCTGTCGGCCGCGGCGTACTGGCTTGTTGTCGCAGCCATGCTCACGGTGCTCGGCATTGCTGCGTGGCTTGCCTGGACCGTCATCGCGCGACTACGCCACCGCACCAAGCAAGATCCTCACAAGATCGAGGGCGTCGCCACCCGCCGCGACATCGACCTTGTCGCGTCGAAACGAGCGCTTTTACGCCGCGGTGAGACGCTTCGTCCGTCGATCAGCCGCCCGCGGCCGGAGGATGTCGGCTACCTGCTCGGGCGCAGTTGCGGGCAAGAGATCTGGGCCTCGGTCGAGGATTCGATCCTTGTCATCGGACCGCCCCGGTCCGGAAAAGGCTTGCATCTCGTCATGAACGCGATCCTCGACGCGCCCGGTGCCGTAGTCACGACATCCACCCGCCCGGACAACATCGTTGCCACCCTCAACGCGCGTAAGGAACGCGGCCCTGTAGCGGTCTTTGACCCGCAGCACCTCACCGCAGGACCCCCAATCGTCGACGGCACCGGGGTTCGCTGGTCCCCCATCCGCGGCTGCGAGCAGCCACTCACGGCGATGATCCGAGCAGCCGGTCTCGCATCGACGACCGGCCTCTCCGCCGGCGGCGTCGAGTCCGGCGGCTTCTGGGAAGGCAAGGCCAGATCGGCACTCCAGTCGCTCCTTCACGCAGCTGCCATCGAACGCCTCCCCACTCGCGCGCTCTTCGAGTGGTCCCTATCGCCATCGGCTGCGACCGATGCGGTAGGCATCCTCGCGAGTCGCCCGCAAGCAGCGGCCGGCTGGGCCGACGCCCTCGACGGGATGATCAACGCTGACCCGCGTACCCGAGACTCGATCTGGATGGCGGTGAGCCAGGCTCTAGCGTGCCTGGCCGATCCGGCAGTGCTCGAAGCAGTCAGTCCTGGCCCAGACGACGCCTTCGATCCCCGCGACTTCCTTCTGCGGAACGGGACGCTGTACTTGCTGGCGACCGGCGCCGGCGCCGGCGCCTCCTGGCCCCTCATGGCGGCCTTCATGGAGGACCTCACGGAAGTCGCTCGGCACCTCGCGACCGGCTCCCCCGGCGCCCGGCTTGATCCCCCGCTCCTTCTGGCGCTCGACGAGATCGGCAACCTCGCCTCGCTCCCCTCCTTACCAGTCCTGATGGCCGAGGGCGGCGGAACGGGCATCACGACGATGCCTGTCCTCCAGTCGCTCTCACAGGCGCGCAACAAGTGGGGCGACCACGCCGCCAGCACGATCTGGGACGCCTCGATCGTCAAGGTCATCCTCGGTGGAGCGTCGGCCTCCAAGGACCTCCAGGAACTCTCCGTCCTCATCGGAGAACGCGACGAGCGCTCCGACACCGTCACGATCAGCGACCACGGCAGTCGCTCCCTCCAGCGGTCGGTCCGGCGCGCGCACGTCCTGCCTCCGGAACGGATCCGCACCCTCCCGTTCGGAACCGGCCTAGTCCTGCTGCGGAGCGCTCCGCCGATCATGACGAAGCTTCGCCGGTGGACGAATCGGTGTCCGGCCGGGCGCCCTGCACCATTCCGCGAAGAAGGACCGACCTACTTCCTCCGCAGGTTGAGGTTGTAGGTCCCACAGGGGCACCGCAGACTTTGCTCGTTGCCGGGCATGCCCTCAACCTCGATCCAGGCGCCGCAGTCAGCGTTGGTGCAGTGGAAGAGCCCGAGGAACTGCCTACACGCATCGACCACTGGCCCGAAGTCGGCCCTGCTCATCGTCGCCCAGTCGTTGTTGTGGACCAAAGCGTTGATGGCCCAGTTCTCTCCGTCCTGCGCCAACATGGCCGCGGACCGCTGCTCCTTCAACGCCTCAACCTGCTCCTTCGCAGCTTCGTTGTTCCACGAGTTCGCGGATGCGGCGGCCTTCTTGAGGAGGTCGCCATGCCGGCCCTTCACCGCTGAGAAGAAGGCGTTCAACTCGTAGTTGTTGTCCGGACGGAATGTGACCTGTCCTTGAAGACTGGCGGTGATTTCGGAGGGTCTGCCCCGAGTTTGGTTGACACCTGACCTGTGAGGA
>NZ_SSXI01000310.1 GCF_004803405.1 Nocardioides sp.
CAGCGCGACGGCGTCGTCCCGGTCGACGCCACGCGCCTCGCACCACGCCCCGACCACGCCGTCGACCCAGGCCGGCAGCCGGTCGAACCGAAGCAGGTTGCCGAGGTCGGTGAACGGGTGGCCGCTGTGGCTGAACTCCCAGTCGACGACGGCTGCCACCGTCAGGGTGTCGGGGTCGAGGAGGAGGTTCTTCGGGTTCAGGTCGCTGTGCACCACGCACGACCGGTCGACCGTGTCGAGCAGCTCCTGGGCCGACTCGGCGACGGCGAGCATGCGATCGACGTCCTCGGCCGGCCAGGTGGGCAGCTCGGCCAGGTGCTGCTCGACCCACACCGCCAGCCCACCGAGCTCGCGGGGCTCGATCCGCAGGTCGCCGTCGGCCCAGACGCCCGGCCGGAGCGTGGGCATGCCGGCCAGGGTCGCGGCCACCCGCCCCGCCTCGGCGCCGATCACCTCCAGGCCGTCGTCGTCCAGCGTCGGCAGCAGCAGGTCACCGCGCACGCCCGGCACGAACTCGGTGATCAGCAGGGCGGGCATGCCGGACTCGGCCGAGGCGCGGCGTACCTCCTTGACCTGGGGAACCGGCACCAGCCCTCGAACGAGCCGCAGGACCGCGCCACCGATCTCGGCCGCCGCAGGGTGGTGCCGCGGGTCCGCGAAGATCCGCACCACCGTGCGTTCCCCGCCGGCCTCGGCCAGGAACGTCTCGCCGGACCAGCCGCCCTCGAGCGGCGCCAGCGACACGCCTGCGGCCAGGAACGGGTCCATCAGCGCAGCAACCGGGTCTCGAGCCGGGTCTCCACGGCAGCGCCGTCCGCTCCGCGCTCGACGAGATAGGCCGCCCTGCCCTGCTTCTCTGTCAGTGCCTCCGCGAACTCGGTCCCGCGGTAGAGCACGCCCACGCCGTCGTCCGTCGCATAGCCGGCGGGCAGCTGCCCCGACGCGACCAGCGACTGGAACAGCGGTCGACGCTGCTCCTCGGAGTCGTAGTGGACGCCGTTCGAGAACGGCACCAGGCCGAGGCCGTTGCTGATCGGCCGCAGCTCGGGGCCGAACGAGTCGGTGGTGCCACCGACGTGCCAGCAGATCGAGCCGGCGGAGACACCGGTCAGCACCACGCCCGCCTCCCACGCCTCTCGCATCAGGTCGCCCACGCCGTGCAGCTCCCACATCGCCAGGAGGCCGGCCACACTCCCACCCCACACCCAGATCACGTCCTGGGTGAGCAGGTGCTCGCGCATGTCGTCCACGTTGGGCATGGTGAACAGCTGCAGGTGGGTGCCGTGGAAGCCGGTCTCGTGCGCCATGTCGTAGAAGTCGCGGATCACCGCCGAGGAGTCACCACAGGCCGTGGCGAGGAAGCAGACCCGCGGGGCGCGGGCGTCCACGCCCGCGAGGTCCACGGCGTACTTTCGTCAACGGGCCGACCGACCAGCGGTTTCGCGGGCTCGGTACGGCGCCACCGGACGTGGCGAGGATGGTGGGGGCGTCGGCGGGCACCACCAGATGATGGCAGCCGGGTGCTCAGCCGCAGGCGGGAGCGTCCGGCAGCGGCGCCGGCACCCCGAGGCTGGGCATGCCCAGGCCGACACCTGCGGTGGGCCGCGGCTCCGCCGTACGACGCTCCCACGCGTCGCCCGACCGCGTCCGCCGTACGGCGACGACGGCGCCGTCAGCCTCGAGGTAGTGCGGGGCCCCGCGGGTGACCTGGACGGTGACCATGTCACCGGGTCGCAGTGGTTCGGTCACGCCCTCGGGGAGCGCGGTGCCGTTGAAGTGGACCAGACGGTTGTCGCGCGCACGCCCGGACAGCCGGCCGGTGCCGGTGTCCTTGCGCCCCTCGCCCTCGGACACCATCAGCTCGACGACCCGGCCCTCGAGCGACTGGTTCTCCTCCCAGCTGATCTGGGTCTGGAGGTCGACCAGCCGCTGGTAGCGGTCCTTGACCACCTCCGGCGGGACCTGGTCCGGCAGCTCGGCGGCGGGGGTGCCGGGCCGCTTGGAGTACTGGAAGGTGAAGGCGTTGGCGAACCGCGCCTCGCGCACCACGTGCAGCGTCTCGAGGAAGTCCTCCTCGGTCTCGCCCGGGAACCCGACGATGATGTCGGTGCTGATCGCGGCGTCGGGGATCGCGGCCTTCACCTTGGTGATGATGTCGAGGAACTTCTGCTGCCGGTAGGAGCGGCGCATCTCCTTCAGGAGGCGGGACGATCCGGACTGCAGCGGCATGTGCAGCTGCGGCATCACGTTGGGCGTCTCGGCCATCGCCTCGATGACGTCGTCGGTGAACTCGGCCGGGTGCGGCGAGGTGAAGCGCACCCGCTCGAGGCCCCCGATCTCGCCGCAGGCGCGGAGCAGCTTGGAGAAGGCCTGTCGGTCGCCGAACTCCACGCCGTAGGCGTTGACGTTCTGGCCCAGCAGGGTCACCTCGGAGACGCCCTCGGCGACCAGCGCCTCGACCTCGGCGAGGATCTCGCCGGGGCGACGGTCCTTCTCCTTGCCGCGCAGCGCGGGGACGATGCAGAACGTGCACGTGTTGTTGCAGCCGACGCTGATCGAGACCCACGCGGCGTAGGCGGAGTCGCGCTTCGTCGGCAGGGTGGAGGGGAACACCTCGAGGGACTCGAGGATCTCGACCTGCGCCTCCTCCTGCACGCGCGCCCTCTCCAGCAGCACCGGCAGCGAGCCGATGTTGTGGGTGCCGAAGACGACGTCGACCCAGGGCGCCTTGCGGGTGATCGTCGTACGGTCCTTCTGCGCCAGGCAGCCGCCGACGGCGATCTGCATGCCCGGCTTCGCCGCCTTGATCGGCGCGAGGTGCCCGAGGTTGCCGTACAGCTTGTTGTCGGCGTTCTCCCGGACGGCGCAGGTGTTGAAGACCACCACGTCCGCGACCGGGGCCGGCTCACCGTCCGGGGCGCTCTCCAACGGCACGTAGCCGGCGTCCTCGAGCAGACCGGAGAGCCGCTCGGAGTCGTGCACGTTCATCTGGCACCCGTAGGTGCGGACCTCGTAGGTCCGAGGGAGCGTGCTGCGCGACGTAGTCATGACCTGAAAATGGTACGGCGCCCGCGGGCCGGCGCCCGAATCCCAGCGCCCAGTACGCTCGGGGACCATGGCCGAGACCGCTCCTGTGGACCACGACCCCGCGCCCGGCTTCCTGGCCCGCAACAACGAGCTGATCGGCAGCGTCCTGAGCATCGTCGCGCTGGCCATCTCGATCGCGCTGGGCGCCGGACTGATGTTCGGCACCGGCACCCGCGGCGTGGCCGCGATCCTGACCGTCCTGCTGATCGCGGGCTCGACCTTCACCCTGCTCCTCCTCGGCCTGGCGGCGGTGCTGCGGACGTTCACCCCCACGGACTGGTGGGAGCGCGAGGAGGCGGCGTGGCGCGACAGCATGGCGCTTCCCGACCCGACACCGGAGTCTGAGGCGAAGTCCCGCCGGGCCCGCAGGCTGGTGGTGCTCTGCGCGATCGCCGCGTTCGTCCTCGGGCTGAGCATCAGCGTGCTGCCCGCCTCGCTCTGAACGCCACCCTGGAGTCACAGAATGGTCTCGGCGGGGATGTCGCTCTAGCCGGGACGGGTCGATCACGACTAGCGTCCGCGACATGACGGCCTCTGAGGAGTTCACGGCCTACCCCGGCTCCGGCACCGGCTCCGGAACAGCAACAGCCGACGCATTGGTGTCCCTCGAGGGCGTTCAGAAGTGGTACGGCGAGCTGCACGTGCTGCAGGACATCGACCTGCAGGTTGCCCGGGGCGAGGTGGTCGTCGTCATCGGCCCGTCCGGTTCCGGCAAGTCCACGCTGTGCCGCACGATCAACCGGCTCGAGCCCGTCGACAAGGGCACGATCTTCATCGACGGCGAGCCGCTGCCCGCGGAGGGCAAGGCCCTCGCCCGGCACCGTGCCGACGTCGGCATGGTGTTCCAGAGCTTCAACCTGTTCGCCCACAAGACGATCCTCGAGAACGTCACGCTCGGCCCGATCAAGGTGCGCAAGAAGTCGAAGGCCGATGCGACCGCCCGCGCGATGGAGCTGCTCGAGCGAGTCGGCGTCGCGCACCAGGCCGAGAAGTACCCCGCGCAACTGTCGGGCGGCCAGCAGCAGCGCGTGGCGATCGCCCGCGCGCTGGCGATGGAGCCCAAGGTGATGCTCTTCGACGAGCCGACCTCCGCGCTGGATCCCGAGATGATCAAGGAGGTCCTCGATGTGATGGTGGACCTCGCCGAGCGCGGGATGACGATGATCGTGGTCACCCACGAGATGGGGTTCGCGCGCACGGCTGCCAACCGGGTGGTGTTCATGTCCGACGGCCGGATCGTCGAGACCACCGATCCCGAGACCTTCTTCACGAACCCCGAGAGCGATCGAGCCAAGGACTTCCTCGGCAAGATCCTCAAACACTGAGCCGACCGGGCCTTCTGCCCGGGAGATTGAGGAGGAGAGATGCGAGTCAGGAAAACTCTGGCGGCCATCGCGGGAATCGGGCTGGTCTTCAGCCTGACCTCCTGTGGCGAAGCCGGCGAAGAGGGCGAAGGCCGCGACGTCGAGGCCGAGACCGGCTGCGAGGACAAGTTCGACCAGGGCACCCCGATGGCGGAGCTCGTCGACGCGGGCGAGATCACCGTCGGCGTGAAGTACGACCAGCCCGGCCTCGGGTTCAAGGGCGCGACGGACGACGTGCCGCGCGGCTTCGACGTCGAGATCGCCAAGCTCCTCGTCGCCGACCTGTGCATCGACCCGGCGAGCGACAGCGTCACCTGGGAGGAGACGATCTCCGACAACCGCGAGCCGTTCCTTCAGGAGGGCCGCGTCGACCTGGTGCTCGCGTCGTACTCGATCACCGACGACCGCCGCAAGGTGGTCGGCCAGGCCGGTCCCTACATGATCACTGGCCAGCAGCTGCTGGTGAAGGCGGACAGCGACGTCGAGAGCATCGAGGACCTGAAGGGCCAGGAGGTCTGCTCGGTGACCGGCTCCACGTCGATCGACCGGATCAAGGAGCAGGGCGCCAAGGGCGTCGGCTTCGACAGCTACTCCGAGTGCGTCCAGAAGGTGCTCGACGGCACCGTCGAGGGCATGTCCACCGACGGGTCGATCCTCGCGGGCTTCGCCGCGCAGAACGAGGGCGAGCTCAAGGTCGTCGGCGAGCCGTTCTCCGAGGAGCGCATCGGCGTCGGCTACAGCAAGGAGCAGCCGGAGATGTGCGAGTGGATCAACGACGTCCTCACCGAGGCGTTCGAGAACGGCGACTGGGAGGAGGCCTTCGAGCTGACCCTCGGCCCGTCGGGCGTGGAGGTCCCCGAGCCGCCGACGCTCGACGAGTGCCAGCAGTGATCCACTGAACACGTGAACGACTGACTGCGGCCGGCGGGACCTCCTGGGCCCGCCGGCCGTGGTAAGCCCCAAGAACGAGAGAGGAGTACGACGATCGACGCCATCAGCAACAACCTCGATCTCTACTTCGAGGGATTCGGCTACACGATCGCGCTGTTCCTCGTGGCCGGCGTGGCCTCCCTGCTCCTGGGAACCTTCCTCTGTGCGCTGCGGGTCGGGCCGGTGGCCGTGCTCCGCGGCGCTGCGGCGACCTACATCACCGTCGTGCGCAACACGCCACTGCTGATCGTCTTCTTCTTCTTTGGTTTCGTCGCGCCTGTCTTCGGTCTCACGTTCAACTTCGTCGACGTCCATCTTGGCGACTTCGACTTCACCGAGTTCTTCTCCATCGCAGTGGTCAGCCTCAGCCTCTACACGAGCACGTTCGTCGCGGAGGCGATCCGCTCAGGCGTCAACGCCGTGGAGCTGGGCCAGGCGGAGGCCGCCCGCTCCATCGGCCTGACGTTCACCGGCACCATGCGCGAGGTGATCCTGCCGCAGGCGTTCCGCGCATCGGTGCCCCCGCTGGCAAGCGTCCAGATCGCGCTGCTGAAGAACACCTCCGTGGCCGCTGTGTTCGGCGTCGCCGAGGCCGTCAACCAGATGCGCAGCCTGACGAACAACTTCGGATCGGAGCGGCTGGGGATCTTCATCTGCTTCGCAATCGGCTACATCGTCCTCGTCGAGGTCCTCTCCTTGGGCGCCAACCGGCTCGAGCGGAGGTGGCGCATCGCATGAGTGGCAATGTTCTCTTCGACAGTCCCGGACCGAAGACGGTCCTCCGCCATCGCATCTACACACTGGTGGCGTCGGCTGCCCTCCTCGGCCTTCTGACCTGGTTCGTCCTTGGCCTCCACGAGGACGGCCAGTTCGAGTACGACAAGTGGGAACCGTTCCTCACCCCCGCGTACCTCGAGGTCCTCCTCGTGGACGGCCTGCTCAAGACCCTGCAGATGGCCTTCGTGGCCATCCTCGCTGCCGTCGTCTACGGAACCGTCTTCGGCATCGGGAAGCTGTCCGACCACGCCCTCATCAGGTGGCCGTCCGCTCTCGTCGTGGAGTTCTTCCGCGCCACGCCCGTCCTGCTGCTGATGATCTTCATCTGGTACGCCCTGGGTATCAGCAAGGAGAGCAGCTCCTACTGGGCCGTCGTCATCGCACTGACTCTCTACAACGGCTCGGTGCTCGCAGAGGTGCTGCGCGCCGGTATCAACGCCGTACCCAAGGGGCAGTCCGAGGCGGCCTACGCCCTCGGCATGCGCAAGACCCAGGTGATGTCCACGATCCTGCTGCCGCAGGCGGTGAAGATCATGCTGCCAGCGATCATCAGCCAATGCGTCGTCGCTCTCAAGGACACCGCCCTCGGGTACGCCGTCGTGGCTCCCGGCCTCACCCGGGTTGGCAAGGCGATCTATCAGGAGTTCGACAACCAGATTCCGACGATGGCAGTTATCGCGCTGCTGTACATCGTGGTGAACCTGCTGCTGACGCTGCTCGCGACGTGGGCGCAGAAGAAGTTCGTCGGAGAGAAGAAGCCGCTCGAGGTGTCGATGGTCGGCATCGTCGACGACGGGCGAGCCGTCTGACCGGACCGGCCTCCTGAGGGCTACTTCTTCGACGTCACCCAGAGGTTGATGACGCCCTCGATCACGACGGTGCCGTCGTCGCGGACGCCCTTCACGGTCACCGGCAGGTCGCCCTCGGCGGTGTCCCACTGCTCCTGGGTCGTCTCCGCAGTGCAGGTGATGTCGCTGGTCGCCTTGGCGGTGTAGGAGACGGTCATCCCCTTGGGGATCCACCGCTTCGTGCTCGGGATCGTCGCCTCCGCGAGACCGCCCATCGCCATCTCCAGGCCGTTGCAGAGCGCGATCGCGTGCACGGTGCCGAGGTGGTTCTGGACGCTGCGTCGCTTGGGGATCACGACCTCGGCGTAGTTGGGCCGAAGCTCGGTCATCCGCGGGTGGATCGAGGCGAAGTACGGCGCCTTCTGGCTGAACGCGATCGAGAACACCCGCTTGCCGAGGGTGCTGCCGACCACGGGCAGTCCGGTGGTCGTCTTCCAGAGGCTGTGGACCTGGCTCATGCAGATGACATTACTCGTCGGTAACCCTGAGCGGGAGGTCAGGCCGGCGTGAGGAGCTCCACACGGTTGCCGGCGCCGTCGAAGGTGTGGCACCGCTCGAAGCCCCCGAAGGTGTCCCGCTCGCGCCAGTCGACCTCGAACCCGGCGGCGTCCAGGCGGGCGGCCGTCCCCTCGAGCTCGGCCACGGAGGCCAGCAGGAACGCCGGGTGCGCCTTGCGTGCCGGAGCGAACGACTCCTCCACCCCCACGTGGATCTCGGCGGTGACGGCGCCGCTGTCGTCGTACGCGCGGAACCAGCAGCCGCCGCGTCGCGCCAGCTCCTCCGGCTTGGGGACCTCGGTCATGCCGAGGCCGTCGGCGTAGAAGCGGCGGGCGGCGTCCTCACCGCCCGGCGGGCAGGCGACCTGCACGTGATGGATCCTCATGAAGACCTCCTCGCGGCAGGTCCCAGCCGACCCCACACCGCGCGGTGGTCGCTGCCGGGCACCGAGACCGAGCCCGAGTCGACGGGCGCGAGACCGCGGCCGAGCACGTGGTCGATGCCGACGAACGGCCCGAGCGGCCCGTCCTCCGGCCAGGTTCGCGATCCCCGGCCCGGCGCCACCGCGAACCCGTCGGCGACATCACGGAACGCAGGATGCGCGCGCCCGGCGTTGAAGTCGCCGGCGAGCACCAGCGGCACGTCGCTCGGCACCGCGTCGACCCAGGCCTCGAGGGCCTTCAGCTCCGTGCGCCAGGCCGGCGCGGGTCCCGGTGCCGGCGGCTGAGTGTGCACGGCGCGGACGACCACCTCGCGGCCGTCGAGCTCCAGCCGGACCGTCGGCATCTGGAAGCGGTAGCCGAACGGGTCGGGCCACCGCGTCTCGTCCTGCTGCGGGACCCGGGTGAGGATCGTCGTACCCATCGCGCCACCGGCGACCGGGCGACCCCAGCCGTGCGGAAGATCGGTGTCGAGGGCCAGGTCGCGCAGGCGCTGGAGATACCGCTGGCGCACCTCGAGCAGGACCAGCACGTCGACATCGAGCTCGCGGACCGCGTCCGCAAGCACCTGCGGGTCGCCCTGGCTGAACTCCACGTTCGCCGCGAGCACGGTGAGGGACTCCCCGGAACCGGCCGGCTCGGCGCCGGAGCCGGTGAGGGTGCCGGGAAGGAGCCCGGCGACCAGGGCGGCGACCACGATGCCGGCAGCCGCCCACTGCCGCAGGCCGAGACAGCCGACGAGCGTGACCAGCCCCAGCAGGAGCCACCCCGGCCAGAGCGCCTGAACCACGGGCACGACGGAGCTGAAGGACAGGTCGGCCAGCGGCAGCAGGAGCGGGCATGCGACGGCCGCACTCCAGGCGAGGGCGCCGATCCGCAGCCACCGCGCCCGCGCGGGTGATCGCGTCATGCGGGCCGCGCCACGACGAACACGCGACGGAACGGCAGTACGACGCCGTGCCCGTCGTCGGGATACGCCGCCCGCAGTCGGGCCTTGAGCTCCTCCTCGAACCGCGGCAGCAGAGGGGAGGGCAGCGCCTGCAGGGTGGGGCGCGCCCCCGTGCCGGAGACCCAGGTGAAGACGGGGTCCGGGCCATGGAGGACGTGGAGGTAGGTGGTCTCCCATGCCTCGACGTCGCAGCCGAGCCGCTGGAGCGCGCGAAGGTAGGTGGCCGCGTCGTGAGCCGCGGGCGTCGCGACACCGGCCATGTGGGCGGCGTAGGGCTCCTCGGCCGCGAGCTCGTCCCGGAGGGTGTGGCTCGGCTCGTCGAAGTTGCCCGGGACCTGGAAGGCGAGCCACCCCCGGGGACGCACCGCCCCGACGAGCGAGGGCAGCAGGTCGAGGTGGTCCGGGAGCCACTGGAGCGTGGCGTTCGAGACGAGTACGTCGACCTCGCCCGGCGCCGTCTGCGCCAGCCAGTCCCGGAGGTCGTCGACGGCGAACGTCACGGCCGGCACCCCTCGGCGCGCCGCTTCGATCATCTCCGGGCTGGAGTCGATCCCGGTCACCCTCGCGTCGGGCCAGCGCTGCCGCAGCAGTGCGGTGAGGTTGCCGGGCCCGCAGCCGAGGTCGACGACGACCCCCGGGTCGGTGGCGGCGATACGGGCGATCAGCTCGACGAACGGGCGGCCGCGCTCGTCGGCGTAGGCCAGGTAGCGACGGGGGTCCCAGACGTGGCTCATCGGGACGCTCCGAAGAACTCCAGGACCCGCGCGTTGACCACGTCCGGCCGCTCGAGCTGGAGGAAGTGGCCCGCGCCCTCGATCACCGCGACCACGCTGCCGGCAGGCAGCCGGTCGCCGATCCGGTCGGCCCAGCGCGGGTCGAGGGCGCCGTCGTCGGCCCCCTGGAGGTAGAGCAGCGGGACCTCGGGTTCGGCGAGCCAGTCTGCGGCGAGCGACCGGTAGGGATGGGGAAGCTGCCGCCGGCGCGACTGCGCGCGGTAGTACCCGAGCGCCGCCGCCTTGTGCTCGTCGTCGGGCAACGCCTCGGCCAGGTGGGCGAGGTCCTCGGCCGGGTCGTAGCCGGGCGACCACCTGCGCCACAGGTGGGCGACCAGCCGGTCGAAGCTGCGCTCCGGGAGCCGGGGCAGCTGGTTGAACAGGGTGTACCAGCTGAGCGCCGCCTGTCGCGGCAGGATCCGCAGCCAGCGGCCCACGTCGCCCCGGCGCGGGTACATGGTCGGCAGCGGCGGCACGGCCATCGCCACGACCGTGCGGAACGGGTTGGCGGCCGAGGCCGCGATGCCGTTGGCGGTGATCGCGCCCCAGTCGTGGCCGACGAGCACCGCGCGGTCGTCGCCGTCGTACTCCTGATGGAGGGCGAGCGCGTCGTGCATCAGCGCCGGGACGTGGTAGCTGCCGTCCTCGGGGATCGCGCTCGGCGCGTACCCACGGGTGAACGGTGCGACGACCCGGTAGCCGGCCTCGGCGAGCGCCGGCCCCAGGTGCCGCCAGGTGTGCGCGGTGTCCGGGAACCCGTGCAGGAGCACCGCGAGCGGCCGGTCGGTGTCGTCGACGTCGCCCCAGACGAGGCTGGCGAGCATGACCCGGTCGAGGACGACGGTGCGCTGGTTCACGGGCCCGACCCTACGCCCACATTATCTCGACATCAAGATTCTCGACCGGTCCGATAAGGTCGGAGCATGCGGGACGAGGTCGACGAGCTGATCGAGGCGTGGGCGCGTGAGCGCAGCGACCTCGACCTCGGGCCGGTGTCCGTCTTCAGCCGGATCTCGCGGCTCGCCCACCACGTCGACCGCGCCCGACGGCAGGCCTACGCGGCCCACGACATCGAGCCCTGGGAGTTCGACGTGCTCGCGGCGCTGCGCCGGGCCGGAGCGCCGTACGAGCTCTCCCCCGGCCGCCTGCTGCGCGAGACCCTGGTGACGAGCGGGACCATGACCAACCGGGTCGACCGGCTCGCCTCGCGCGGCCTCGTGGAGCGGCACCCCGACCCGTCCGACCGCCGCGGCGTGCTGGTGCGGCTGACACCGGAGGGCAAGGAGGCCGTCGACGGGGCGTTCACCGCCCTGCTCGAGGCCGAGAAGGAGCTGCTGGTCGGGGTGTCGACCCAGGACCAGCGCGAGCTGGCCGGGTTGCTGCGGCGACTGCTCGTGCCCTTCGGCGCCTGAGCCCCGGTCAGTCCCGCTGCGGCACCGGGTCCAGCGTCACTCCAGGACCTCGGCCGCCTCGAGCCACTCCAGCTCGGCGGCCTCCTTCTCCTCCTGCAGCGATCCGAGCTCGGCGGCGACCTGGGCCAGCTTCTCGGGATCGCTCGCGTGCTCGGACAGCGCGGCGGTCAGCTCCGCCTCGCGCTCGGAGAGCCGCGCGAGCTGCTTGTCGAGACGGGCCAGGGCCTTCTTCGCCGTACGCTCCTCGGCCGAGCCCGCCCGCGCCTTCCCGCGACTTGGGACTTCCTCTGCCCCGAGTTGGGACTTCTCGGGCAACAACTCCGGAGTCGACGTCTCGGAGGTCCCATTTCGGGCGCCGGGAACTCCCATTTCGGCGTGGCGGCGGCGTTCGAGGTACTCGTCGACCCCGCGCGGGAGCATCGAGATCCGACCGTCGCCGAGCAGCGCCCAGACCGAGTCGGTGACCCGCTCGAGGAAGTACCGGTCGTGGGAGACCACGACGAGGGTGCCGGGCCAGCCGTCGAGGAAGTCCTCGAGCACGTTGAGGGTCTCGATGTCGAGGTCGTTGGTGGGCTCGTCGAGGAGCAGCACGTTGGGCTCGGTCAGCAGCAGCCGCAGCAGTTGGAACCGCCGGCGCTCGCCACCCGACAGGTCGCCGATCCGCGCGGTCAGGCGATCGCCGGTGAAGCCGAACCGCTCCAGCAGCGCCGAGGCGGAGACCTCGCCGTCCAGGGTCTTCGTCACGCGCCGGATCGACTCCACCGTCTCGAGCACGCGGGCCTCGGGGTCGTCCACCTCGACGGCCTGGGTCAGGTGCTCCAGCGCGACGGTCCGACCGCGCTTCACCCGCCCCGCAGACGGCACCGCCTCCCCGGCGAGCAGGGAGAGCACCGAGGTCTTCCCGGCCCCGTTGACGCCGACCAGGCCGACCCGGTCCCCGGGGCCGAGCCGCCAGGTCGCGTGCTCGAGCAGCACTTTGTCGCCGCGCTGGAAGTCGACGTCCTCGACGTCCAGCACGTCCTTGCCGAGCCGCTGCGTAGCGAACCGCTGCAGCTCGAGCCGGTCCCGCGGCGGCGGCACGTCCTCGATCAGGGCGTTGGCCGCGTCGATGCGGAACTTGGGCTTGGACGTCCGCGCCGGAGCGCCGCGGCGCAGCCAGGCGAGCTCCTTGCGGACGAGGTTCTGCCGGCGCGACTCGGACGCCGCGGCCTGCCGCTGCCGCTCGGCCTTGGCCAGCACGAACGCCGCGTAGCCGCCCTCGTAGGTGTCGACGGCGCCGTCGTGCACCTCCCACGTCTGCTCGCACACGGCGTCGAGGAACCACCGGTCGTGGGTGACCACGACCAGAGCCGAGGACCGGCCGGCGAGGTGGCCGGCCAGCCAGGCCACCGCCTCGACGTCGAGGTGGTTGGTCGGCTCGTCGAGGATGATCAGGTCGTGGTCGCCGAGGAGCAGGCCGGCCAGCGCGCACCGGCGGCGCTCGCCGCCGGACAGGCCGTGCACCGCTCGGTCCAGCTCGACGCCGGCGAGCAGCACCTCCACGATCTCGCGGAGCCGGTAGTCGGCCGCCCACTCGTGGTCGGCCATGCCCTGCAGCACGACCTCCCGGACGGTGTGGGTGTCGTCGAAGTCGTCGTGCTGCGCCAGGGCTCCGAGGAGCAGCCCCCGCTCGCGGGAGATGCGGCCCGCGTCAGGCTCCTCCGCGCCGGTCATCAGCCGCAGCAGCGTGGTCTTGCCGTCGCCGTTGCGGCCGACGATGCCGATCCGCTCCCCGGCCCCCACACCGAGTGACACGTCGGTCAGGAGCGGGCGGACGCCGTACGACTTCGACACCCGCTCGAGGTTCAGCAGGCTGGTGGGCTCAGGCATAGGTCACCACGTGGGCTCCGGCGACCGGACCCGGCGCCAGCGCGCAGCGGTAGCCCAGGGCGGCCACCTCGGCCGCCGCGGAGCGCGCGGCGTCGACGTTGTCGTGCAGCATCAGCAGGGTCGGCCCCGATCCGGACAGCAGCACACCGTCGGCACCCATGGTCCGCAGCTTCGTCTCGACGTCGACCAGGTCGGGACGGAGGTCCCGGGCTGCCTCCCACAGGTCGTTCGAGAGCAGGTCGCCGACCTCGTCGGCGTATCCCTCCGCCAGCGCCTCGAGCAGCTCCTCCGGCACCGGGGGCTCGTTCGGCGCGTCCGGCGAGAGCTCGTCGAAGTGGCGATAGACGGCCGGGGTCGAGAGCCCGTCGTCGGAGAGCACCACGACCCACCAGACCGAGGTCCGGTCGGTCACCGCGCTCACCAGCTGGCCGTGACCGGTGCCCATCGCCGTGCCGCCCAGCAGCGCGAACGGCACGTCGCTCCCCAGGGTGCTGGCGAGCTGCAGCAGCTCCTCGTCCGGCGTCTGGAGATCCCACAGCCGGTCCAGCGCGAGCAGGGTCGCGGCGGCGTCGGCCGATCCACCCGCCATCCCGCCCATGACCGGGATGCACTTGGCGATGGTGATCCGCGCCGCTGCGCTGATCCCGTGATGCTTGACCAGCGCTCGGCCGGCACGGATCGCGATGTTGGTGTCGTCGAGCGGCACCCCGTCGACCGCCGCGGTCAGCCCGACGGACCAGTCGGGCGCGTCGGTGACCGTGATGTCGTCGTACAGGCCGACGGCCTGGTAGACCGTCGACAGCGGATGCATCCCGTCCGGCCGCGGTCGCCCGACGCCCAGGTGCAGGTTGATCTTCGCGGGCGCCCGGACGGTCACCCGCGGCGCAGGCCCCAGCTTCGCCTCAGACATCGTGCGCCTCCCCCTCGGCGTCGGACCCGGTCGAGTCTGACAGGGCGACGGTCACCGCGACGAACTCCTCGATCCCCAGCGACTCGCCGCGGGCGAGCGGGTCGACCCCGGCCGTGCGCAGCGCGGCTTCGGCGGCGTCGGCGCTCCCGGCGAT
>NZ_SSXI01000241.1:0-4380 GCF_004803405.1 Nocardioides sp.
ATCGACGCAGATCAGATGTCACCTATCCGTGCAGCAGACCCTGACGACCCCGAACCGCCGCTTGTGGCCGCCGCGCACTCTTGCGATCGGCGTTCTGGTGCTGTTGCTAGCGGTCGCCCTAGGGACGTACGCCGGTCTGCGAGCGCCGTGGGGCACCAAGCATCCGCAGGTCAAGGAAGGCATCGCCATGCGAGCCAACGGCGAGAACGATCTCGTGATGTTCGACGCTGAGGACGGCACGCAACTCACGCTCTACGCCGACAACCTGTGGTGGAAAACGGACAGCACCGAAGGGGAAGCCGATCCGCCGTGCCTCCAGAAACCTGGCAAGAAGTCAGACGTCGAGGTTGGCTTCCTGTGGATCGCGGGGCCCGACGGTTGTGCACGGCCTAAGGCCCTATGGGTCAAGTGCCTGTAGGTCACCGTTCGCGCGGTCGAGTCAGGTGGCGCGCGCCCGCTAGACACGCCCGCGAAGTTGCACGCTCTTGCCGCAACCAGGGCGGCTACGCGCGCCCGACTATGCCGCGTGCAGGGCCACTGGCACTACGCACGCTTATGCAGATCGATCGTGAACGACGGGTGTCATCCCGCGTCGGGCGTCAGCGGGGTGCCTTCTGGTCCAAGAGACCCTGCAGGAGCCGGACGGAGTCGACGGCGTCGAGGCCTAGGGTGCGAATACGTTCCAGATAGGCATGCGCCGCGGCCCGGGCTTCTTGTTCCACTCCGCTGCCGGAGACGAAGGTCCCGGCGCGACCGCGGGTCTCTACGAGGCCAGACGTCTCCAGTTCCCGATAGGCGCGGGCGACGGTGTTGATGGCGAGGCCGAGATCGGATGCGAGGCGGCGTACGGTCGGTAGGCGAGTCCCCGCCACCAACTCCCGGCCGTTGATCTGATCAGCGAGCTGCGCTCGCACCTGCTCGTAGGGGGGTACCGGGCTGGCGGGGTCCAGCGTGATCACTGCTGGCCCGCCGTTGGGATCGGGTCGCCGGGAAGCAGCACCTGACGCGGCGCGAGCATCGGCCAGAGACGCTTGCGGAACCAGAGGTGACCTGCGAGGACCTGAAGCGCATCCCAGAAGAAGCTGAAGATCGTGACGACGCCACTCACCAGCAGCGCCCCAGCCAGAACCGGGGACAGGTCGGTGGTTGAGACGTACTCCTCGGCGCAGAGCCAAGTCGGAATCGCCAGCCACATGGCCATAGTTCGTAGCTCATCGGCGCGCCATGCGTCCTGGAAGTACAGATGGGCGGCGTCCACGGCTTGCTGGGGTCTGTTTACGAGGATGTGGAACTGGAGCGGGTTGAGCATGGCGACGAGGGTCAGAATCAGTGCGCTGATCAGGGCGCCGGTGCCACCTTGATCAATCGAGCTCAGCACCGCTGCAAGTAGCAGGCTGGCTGTAAGTGCCTGACTCACGTAGCAGCAGAGCGCCGTGCGCGAGAGGTAGTCGGTGATGCCAACCGAGCGAGGCCGCGCTAGGACAGGCCGCCCCGGCGTGGGGGTGAACTCCCTCCCGGCCCGGTGCAACCGGAGTCCCGATTCGATGGTGAACAGGACAGCGACGGCGGCGAAAACCATCATCTTCGGTCCGGTGCCCCCGTCGATGGTCAGGAGAATCGCCAGAAGCAGCGGCAAGGCGAGGGCCACAGTTCGCCTGATCTGGCGGGTGGTTTCGCGGTCATACTGCGCCACGAATTCGACGTCGACATAGGCGAGATTGCGTATTGCGAATTCCCGACCTAGGACCTTCGCCAGCCGCGGCGCAGCAATGACGAGACCGATTCCGAGGGTCAGGAGGGGTAGTCCGACCATCGTCACGGTGAAGCCATCCAGCTCGTCTGCGTTCGCACCCATGGCGCCATGGTACATAAGAGAATTAGGTAGCAAGACAACACCTGAGACAATGCGCCACATGGGACGTCCCCGCGGGCGCGGTGCACTCGACCCCGACTGACGAGAATCCCAACCGAAGCGTCCGCTCGTGCCGCGTTGAGGGCTCAGAAAGTGCCTCAATAGCGCCGCCTGTGCCCGCCTGCATCCGATCGGTCCCGGCTACCGGATCCGCCGATGTGCGGAAATTACTGGCTGCGCTCCCGTTCCTCACGGACGTAGGCATGGGCTTCGCGTCGGCGAGCGGTCAACCAACCTTCAGCGTCTGCGTCGTAGCCGACGCAACGGTCGACCCAAGCGTCGAACTCGTCCGAGATCTGCTTGAGAGTGCGGACATAACGCCAGGCGGCCCATGGCCGATCAGGCGCCGGTCCGCTGTGCGAGAGGTCACGTCGAAACCGTGGAGGTACTGGAACGGCTGCATCGCGAGGACATCAGGACGGGTGTCGAACTCTGCGAACATGAGCGGCTCGGCTCACCCAGGCATCTCGCGTGAGACATCGCTGCGAGCCACAGCTTGCCAGCGAGTCGCAACTTCATCACGCGATCGCGGCGGCAGCGTCGTCATGCCGAGTATCCGCATGACTGGCGGGTCGAAGCCTCCGACCATCCGGCTGTCGGGTTGGAGCCGGCCGGCCGTACGACGCCTCGAGTGCGCTTGAACGTGCTGATGGCAGTGCCACGTACGTATCAGCGCCGAACAGGCGGAGGCCATGATCCTCGCGGCAACGTGTCTGGCCCGGGTTCGAAGAACGCATCTGTCAGACCAGGCTCGAGTCGTAGGTCTGACCAGGAGAACACTGTTGTGCCGTTCTCTGCGGCGGCGTGAGCCACCAGTCCGAGCTCCGCATCGACGGTGATCAGGGGGCAGCCGCCCTTCACCCAAGGGGCTGAGAACCGCCACGCCGGTCGTCCGTCGTAGGCGATCGCGTTTAGCGTGCGTTCGACCAGCTCGATGTCCTCGCGTAGCCAGCCATTCCAATACTCCTCGGGATAGGCATACATCAGTACCTCAAGTTCCGGAGGCACAGGTTGCCACCCTTGGCGGACGTACAGGTCAGGATCGCGGACTGGGTGGCGTCCGGCGCGCCAGAAGTGTTGGGGCCCGGCCGTGAAGTGCAATCGCCCCGAATCGGCCTCTTCGATGCGTCCCATCTTCCCCAGACGCCAGACACGCCAACGTCTTGACGAATCCGGGCCGAGTTCGGTGTACGAGCCGGAGTAACCCGTGGTCGGCTCGTTGCCCGCCACCAGGAGGTCGATCAATCCCTCAAACGTGGGTGTAGTCGCGCCCGTCATGCGATGAGTCTGTCCCAACCGTCCCCTTTTCGATGAGACGGGCGAACTGGTGGAAGTCGCGAATCGACCCAACGCGTAAGGGTCGCCGGCTCATGTCGCGGTCCACGCGCTCACGCCGAAATGTCGGCGCGCCGACTCGATAGGAACGCAATTCCTCGAAGAGCAGGTCTAACAGCGCTCTCTCGCGGCAGAATCGTCGGGTGACCGACACGCCGATGACTGAGCGCTGGGTCGCTAGACGTGACTCGGCGAATCAGGCTGCATGGGCCTTCCTCAAGCTGACCCTCCGTCGGCCGGCCTGGTGGGTGTATGTCGCCGTTGTCGAGCTTCTGTTGGCCCTCGGGTTGGGGTACTCCTTTGGCGATCGTTCCGGTATGGCGACGCGCGTGGTGTGGGGACCGGTGTTCGCAGTCGTACCCACGCTCGGCATCGCTGCCGTAGGTCTTGGCGTGGGCTACTTCCTGAATCGACGGATGTTCGGTCAGCGGTTGCGGGAGGGTGCGGTGTTCGAAGCGGGTATCGGCGAGCGCTCCCTAGCGCTGCGCGGACCCTGGGCAGACTGCGAGTTGTCGTTCGACGGGCTGGCATGGGTTCGCTCTAGCGGGGACTGGGTCTTCCTCAAGCAGAAGGGGTCGCCCGTCATCAGCGTGTGGTCCGCGGCGTTGTTTTTACCTGCCGACCTTGGCCGGCTGGAACTCAGCGTTGGGGCACGCAAGTCGTAGGCCGCCGGCACATCACCCGCTCGCGGTGGGCTCTCTGCCACCTCAGCATGGTGCCGTAGCAGCGGCATCCCGGCCTCCCGTCGACGCGTCACCTCGTGAGCCCGGCCCGGCTCGAACAGGCTGCTACTCCAGTGCGCGACGGACGGACGGGCTGCACCCGTACCGGCTAGTTGCGCCTTGCACGAGTTCACCGTGATCGAAGGCATGGCCGGGCCTAGTCAGCGACCGAGTTTGAGATACCGCGTGGCGTTCGAGCAGGTTCCGCACATGCACGTACTGGTCCCATTCCGGCACGCGGCCGGCGAGATGGCTGAGCGGGTACGGGCGGATGTCGATGCCCCGGCCGAGCAGGCGATCTTGCTGCTGCGCGGCGAACGCCCGATAGTCCCCGATGATGTCGCCGAACGGATCGGCCATCGCCGCCTCCTCTTCGCCGCTAGCGTACGACGGGGGGGGGGGGGGGGGGGG
>NZ_SSXI01000241.1:4472-25161 GCF_004803405.1 Nocardioides sp.
GCCGCTGTCAGTGCTCTGACAGGGCATTGCCTCGTCTGGGCTAGGTGGGAATGTCGTCGTCGTCTGTGCGAGTCAGGACTAGTCGATCGTCGTCGGTCCAGGTGGCAAGCACTCCCTGAACCCCTATCGATCCGTTGCCGCTGGCGACCTCCACCCACCGTCCGTCGCTACCACGGCGATAGATGTCGACGTTGAGGTCGGCGCCGTCGCCGTTCGCATCGACCAGAGCGGCAGCAGCATCGCCCTCGACTTGCACGTCAATCACTCGTGCATACCGGGGGTCCCATCCGCCGACGGCGATCGCTGTGTCCGCGTCGAAGTCCGTCACGGGTTCATGGTGACAGTTGCGGAACGAAATCCGCACTCATTAATGCGCCCGATCACGCCGCGAGGGCGGTCGAGAAGATGCGTTATTGCGCCGCCTGTGCGCGTCAGTTATTCGGCCGACTGGTGCGCGGATTCGGGGGGCCAGGGGCCGGTGTCGCGGTTGTGCCCGTCGTGCCGTTGAGGCAAGGTCGAGGGACCACCACGGAGGGGGCGACCCATGCCGGGCCTGATGGTCGATGTCATCACCTCGTTGGACGGGTTCTCGTCGGCGGAGGGCTGGCCGGGATTGTGGGGCATGGGCGGCCCCGAGTACTTCGCGTGGCTGGGCGAGGACGCGACAGCACCGCACACCGTCCTGATGGGCGCTACCACTTACCGCTTGTTCGCTGGGTTCCTGGAGTCCGGCGAGGAGGACATCGGCGCGCTGACCGACATGGACAAAGTCGTGTTCTCCTCCACGCTGCAGCAGCCACTTACGTGGGCCAACACCCGACTGGTCGCCCGGGACGCGGTGGAGGTTGTCCGTGGGATGAAGCAGGACGGCCACCTCCCCCTTCGCACCATCGGCAGCCTCAGTCTATGTCGGTCGCTACTGGTCGCCGGCCTGGTCGATCGGTTCCGAGTGGTTGTGTTCCCGGTCGTCACCGGTGCGACCGGACGCGAGAACTTCTACGCCGGCTGGCCTGATGTCGCCCTCGAGACCGTCGACCATCGCACCTTTGACGCCCGACTGCAGATGATGGAGTACGTACCCACCCTGCTGGACGGTCCACCTGCATGATCTGGCGTTGACGGCAGTTGTCGCCCGCTGGCCGACAACTCGCGCACTCCCGCAGGACCGCACACGCGTGTCATTTCGCCGCGAACTGGAGACAGGATCTCCGATGAGCCACGGGTACGTGGTGCAATGCGTTCCGGCTCTGACCGGCTCAGCCTGAACGGAGTGTGTCAGTCATGCGTGATCCTGGCCGGGGACACCGACATTCCCAGAAAGCCCTTCGCAATAGCCTGTGAGGGCCATCGCGGCTGGCAGGGATGCCCGCTGATCAGAGTTCGGCCGAATCGTTTTCTGTCCGCAGCCGGTCGTGCTCCAGACGACTGCGGAGTAGGTTGGTTGCAGGAGCGCCCTTCAGTGGACGTGTGTGGGCAGTACGCGCACATCGTTCGCCACTGAGGGGCCGTTCCTCTCGGAGTCGCAGATCTGCTGGCGTGATCCTGACGCTGAGTCTCGATGCTGCTCGGCGGCCAGCGACCTACTCTTGCTCCAGAGCGGGAGTTGGCCGCGAAAAGCCAGGCATGGCTGGATCTAGGGTGCGTGGGCATGGTGGAGATAGTGCTGCGGGTCCGACTCGTCAGTGGTGACCAGATCGACGTCATGTATGAGCACGACGCGGTCGACGAGAACGAGGTCATTCAACGAGTCGTCGATACGCTCGCAGGAGAGTCCGGCGTGCTTCGCACCCAGCATGGTGACCGGCTCATGTTGCTCTTTGGCAGGGGCGTTGCCGCCGTCGAGGTGGCGCCACGCGGCGCAGTCCTGTGAGTCAAGCCCAGCAGCGTCGCTCAGCTCACGGCGAGAGCGATGTCTGGCCTCCCGCAGAAACCCACGACTCGGCCGTATCAAAGGCGTCCCCAAGTAGTCCTTACGGGTGAGCCCAGTAGGCCGTCTGTGGCACTCGAGGACGGCCGTTCGGCCACGCCGAGCGAAATGCAGAGAATCGACGGGGCCTTGGGGTTGCAATGGACGAAGGGACCGACGACACCCACACAGCAGAGTGGGACTGTCCGGGTGAGCAACAGGGGGCGACGATGGAGCAGCAACCGATGAACATGGTCACCGAGGTGGCCGCATGCACGATGGCGGCCGCACACCGACGCGATCACGACCACGGCCTCGGCGCCGACGACTGTCACCCTCACGTGGTGGAGATCGTGCACCTGGGACGCAGGGCGGTCTGTGTGTGCCACGACTGCCGGCTCGACTCCGGATTCCTGCCGCGTCGCGAGGCCGAGGCATTGGCCGTCGGCCATCGGGAGCTGACGCGCGACGCCAGCGTCCAGCTGCGCAGCGCCTGACCAGACCAGCGCCGCATCAGGACGGCGCTCAACGACGCTCGCCCACCAGCGCAGGCCCCGACCAATCAGGAGCGTGAGCTATACCGCGGCCTGTCGGGTGTCGTACCCGAACCCACCCTTGACGCTGGGACCGTACTGGTTCGTGTGGCTGTCGCCGTCGGTGACCATCCAGATGATCCAGAGGATGAAGCCGACGAGCGGGATCAGGAAGAGCAGCTGGAGCCAACCAGACTTTCCGATGTCGTGGAGCCTCCTCGCGGTGACCGAGATGGACGGAACCACCATCGCCAGACTGAAGAGGCCTGAGAGGAGACCCCAGCCGGTCGCTTCGTCGTAGGTCCCGACGAGGTTGTCGATGATCGCCAACCCGAGGACGATCAGGGCCGCCCACAAGAAGAACATCCAGTACTCCTTGCGGCGCGCCCGCCTTGAGAACGTGGCGTACTTCTTCAGCGCCATAACGAACCAGCTCATCACTTGCCTCCGGGGGGTCGTGTCGCCGGGAGCCATCGGTCCCGGCGTTTCTGGAAGCCTGCCGGGTTACCGAAGACGCGGTCAAGAAACTTTTACCAAGGGTTCGGCTATCGCTGGCTCAACGTGCTCGACTCGAGGGTCTAGTTCCCCACATCACTGCGCACTCCCGCATGACCGTTGCCCGCCAGCCCCTGCGTCACGGTCGGCCCCATCCTCAGGGGGCTGCTGCCACGCAGCTGGCGTCGCGATCATCGAGAAAGCGACCGCCCTATGCCGCGGTCCTCCGCATCGTGGGAGCGGGCGGTGGCGTGCTCGCTTTGATCGGCATCGCAACCAGTTTGCTGTAGGTGTCGGCGCTCTGGTGCTGGCCGAAGCGTGGTGTCTGACTCATGTCGCGCTGGCGGCCGTGCGTGCAAGCTCGCTCATGCCGGGACCCCGTGCTTAGCGGCACATCCTCATCGGCTTGTTCTCAGCCGCGGGGACGAAGTGGACCTCCTCGCCCTCCGCTTCGAAGGTGATGCTGTCATCGGAGTTGAGGGTCAGTTCGCCTTCTTGGTACGGGTCGCCCCACCCGTGGGGCGCACTACCTGGTCCGTCGTCGCCGTACAGAGGCTCGACTGCGTGCCACCAGCGCCCGTCGATCCGAAGGCTTTCAACCCCGCAATGGGTGTAGGCAAAGTAGTCGACGGCCTCACCCTACGGAGGCGCAGAGTCCGCGTACGTGGCGTCTTCCGCAATGCTGGGCTGATCCTCGGTCGTGCCGCAGGCGGTCAACAGCCCAACAGCCATCGCTCTGATGACAAGAGGACGAGACATTGGCACCACTCCTTGCGCAGGCTGCGCATGACGAATTGGCTCGCGGGTGGGACGACGGTCCAGACAGTACGGTTCCATGCACTCGACCCCCGTAGACGCCCGAACCCCCATCTGCCACAACCAGGGCCGCAACGCTCGCCCGCCGACTCTGCCGCTGAGCGTGCCGCGTGGGGCTCCGTTCGGAGACGGTGGCACTCCATGCTTGTAACGCCTCGACATGTAGGGGTGACGGCCCATGCTGAACTCCGAGGAGGACCAATGCGCGCGACGAGGATGGACGAGGGAGTCGGACGGCTGCTGACTGCGGCGGCGCCGGCCGTCGATCCTCCGTGTGAGGTCGCAATCGACCGCGTCTGGAGCCGTGTGGCGGCCGAGATGAATGAGAAGCCCCCGCGGTATCGCCGTCGTGGCCGGGTCGTGGCCGGTGCTGGTCTTGCCGCGTTCGTGCTGGGAGCTGGTGGTGTGGCGGCAGCAGAGGTCTGGAGCGCACACACAGGGCGGGCGGTCACCGACCCCGAGATCCGAGAGCTCAGCGGACCTGGTGAACACATCGATCCGATGGCTCCGGACTACCCGCAGGTCTATGACGAACTCACCGCGGACATCGAGTTCCCCGACGCGAAGAGCCGCGCGATCGCTCGCGCGATCGACATCCAGATCCGGGACCAGGACGTGGCGGACGCACGACGGTCCGGTCATTCGGTCGGCATGGTCAGCGGCGGCATTCGAGCCCAGGCTGCTCGCGACGCCATCTGCGCGTGGGGCAACCAGTGGGCTGCCTCGACCAAGTCCGGCAGCACCAGTGAGCGCAACGAGGCGATCGCCGCCCTCCAGGCCTCGGTCTCCTGGCCAGCCGTGACGGACATCGACCCCGAACAGATCTACGGACCGCAAGAGCGGTGGACGGACACGGACTCCGGGAGGACCGGCACGTACTACCCGCAGGAGACCGAGTTCGCGTATCTGCCAGATGTCGTGCAGGCGGCGAGCGGCGCCGACATCGCACGCATGGGGAAGTTGCTCGAGGACTGCTGGGCTGACCTGGTCCCGGCGCTTCCGCACCGGGAGGCGACTCCCGTGCTGGACGGGCAGGACTGACGTGAATCGGATCATCAGCTCCGACGAGTTCGAGCAGCTCTATCGAACCACCGTCCGCGACGTGTTCGGTTACGTGCAACGGCGCTCGGCGGGCGATGCAGAGAACCTGGTGGCCGAGGTATACGCCGTGGCGTGGCGCCGGCGCTCAGACCTGCCCCCATCCGTACTCCGCCGGGCATGGCTGTTCGGGGTCGCACGAACCCTCGTGGCGTCGGACGCGCGTCGGCACGCGATGGAGGAAGTGGCGCTCACGGAAGCTGGCGCCAATGCGGGCGCCCCAGTGCCGCACCGCGAATCGACTGAGGTCATCGCTGCCGTCAGGGTCGCTCTGGCCCGCCTGCCCGACAGCCACCGCGAGGTACTCCAACTTGTCGAGTGGGAACGGCTCAGGCCGGCGGAGCTGGCAATCGCATTGGGCGTGCGACCCGGAACGGCGCGTGTCCGGCTGCATCGCGCTCGCCGAGCGCTTGCGCAGGATCCGCGCGTGCAGGCACTCGCTGCCGAACCGAGGTCCGCAGTGGCGCAGGGTGTCGCGCCCGCGGCTGCAGACTGCGGGTCGGCCTGAGTGGATCCGCCCTGTCTTCCTCCATCACCTCCGATTCGGCACGAAGATGGTGAGGTTCGCCGTACGGTCGCCCGGTGTCCTGCTTCCGAGTCGCACCCGGCCAGCTCTCCCTCGTTGTCGCGCGGCTGCTCCTGGCGCCCTCGGTCCTTCTGCTGTTCGGATGCGGGGCCACCTCTGAGTCCCCGGCTCGGGACCCTGCTGCGCAACTGCCGGACGGGCTGGTCGCCACGGAGTCGGACGGCCGTCGCGTCACACTCGAACCGATCGAGGCCGAATGTGTGCCGAGCGAGTACGACCCCAAGGTGCAGATCGTCCGGGTGACTGCCGTCGTGGACGGCTCCCACCTGTTGATCGAGATCGTCCCATCGGACGTCGAAGGTGGACGCACGTTCGAGCTGCCCATCGACGCCGGCGACGAGGAGAGCGGCCCGGCCAATGCTCTGGTCTTCGTCGGCATGATGCCGGACCTGGAAGCATCCAGCGTCGAGGAGGAATCGACCGGCACCCTGGAGGTTGTCCGTGCCTCCTGCGACCCGGTCGAGGTCGAACTGACGATCGACGCCACGCTCGCGTCGGAGTACTCCGACGGGCAGGGCCTGAAGGTCGAGGGTCGTCTCGAGTTCCCGAGCTCGACCAGCTGACACTCAGCGGCGGGGCAGCCGGCCGGTTCCACGCCGGACCATGCGGTGTCGCGGACCATGAAGAACAGCATGATCGACAACAAGGCCACTCCAGCCACGCTGATCAGCGCGGAAGAAGCGACCGCGCCTGCCAAGGAGACGGTGACGCCGGCCCAGCACAGAAGTGGCCATGCCGGAGCACGAAGCCAGGGACTCAGCACCACGGCCACGATGCCCAGGGCCGCGACCCAGCCGCGTCAGGCGTCGCCCTGGTGGAGGCCGTAGGCGGCGCACAGCAGGCCCACCGCCACGAAGCCGCCAGCATCCACGAGGTGCCTGCGGCGTCGCGAGCGAAGATTCGGCCACCCGACGAGAGGGCCGGGCTCCACGGGCAGTACCCGACGCGGCTCGCCCCAGGTCCGTCGACGGTCGGCCTCGTCGTTGAATCCGAGAACGCTGATCGCCAGGATCGCCATCAACCCGGTCCCCAGGAGGATGGCCCACTGGGCCTCGTCGAACCTGCCCACGAGGGCCGCTTCGTAGGCAGCGACGAGTCCAGTCAGTGCCACCGGTACGCCGCGGGGGACGCGAAAGCCGGGGCTGACCAGCACGCAACACAGTCCGATCGCGCCGATCCAGGCCGCGACCTCTCGGCCATCAGCCACGGCGAGCACTGGAGCGAGGAGACTGCAGCCGGTCAGCAGCACCAGCTCGGCGTACCACCGCCACGGACGTGCCAGGTACCGGCGACCGGACCACAGGGGCCCGCGTTCACCGGCGTGAGCGCTTGTCGAACCTGACCAGGGCCACGCCCACAGACTAGGGAACGCGATCTGGGCGACCGCGTGCGACATGCACTGCCCTTCAGAAGCGTCAGCTTCGCTCGGCCGGTCGCGGGTCTTCCGCACCGACGTGTCACATCCGTCGCCCGGCCGGTGTCTTCATGGCATGACCACCTACACAGGAGGAGCCATGGAGCACACCACCCGCATCCCCCCGGCCGAGATCACCGGTATCAAGGGAGCCCTGATCAAGCGGATGATCACGAAGCGGCTCGGCATGGTGCCGACGTCCGTGGGCGTGTTCTGGCACAACCAGAAGGTGCTGTTCGCCAGCTTCGGCCTCGGCAGCAAGCTCGAGAAGTGGGACGCCTGCGACGAGAGCCTGAAGTCGTTCGCCCACATGGCCGTCGCCTCGCTGGTCGGCTGCACCTGGTGCCTGGACTTCAACTACTTCGAGGCGCGCAACCGCGGCCTCGACGTCGACAAGGCGCGGGAGATCCCGCGGTGGCGGGAGTCGGACAGGTTCACGCCGCTGGAGCGTGACGTCCTGGAGTACGCCGAGGCGATGAGCCAGACCCCGCCCACCGTGACCGACGAGCTGGTCGACCGCCTGCACGCCCAGCTCGGGCCGGCCGCGGTCGTCGAGCTCACGTCCGTCATCGGGTTCGCCAACCTGACCACGCGCGGCAACGTCGCCCTCGGCATCGAGTCCGACGGTTTCGCGGCGGCGTGTGGCATGAAGCCGCTGGCCGAGCGCCCCGGAGTAGCGTCCGCGTCATGAGCGTGGACCACTTCGTCGCCCACCGCAGCCTGCTGTTCACCGTCGCCTACGAGATGCTGGGCTCGGCCGTCGACGCCGAGGACGTGGTGCAGGAGGCCTGGCTGCGGTGGGCCGCGCTCGCCGACACCGAGCGCGCGGAGGTGCGTGAGCCGCGCGCCTACCTGGTCCGGATCGTCGCCCGGCTGTCGCTGAACCGGCTGCGCACCGTGGCGAGGCAGCGCGAGGACTACGTCGGGGAGTGGCTGCCCGAGCCGCTGCTCACCAGCCCCGACGTGGCCGAGGACGTCGAGCTCGCCGAGAACGTGTCCATCGCCATGCTGGCGGTCCTCGAGACCCTGCTGCCGACGGAGCGCGCGGTCTTCGTGCTGCGCGAGGTCTTCGACGTGCCCTACGACGAGATCGCCGAGGCGCTGGGCAAGTCGCCCGCTGCGGTGCGGCAGATCGCCGTACGCGCCCGCAAGCACGTGGCCGCTCGGCGGCCGCGCATGTCGGTGAGCCGCGCCGAGCAGGAGCAGGTCGTCGAACGGTTCCTCTCCGCCCTGACCACCGGCGACGTGCCGGGCCTGCTCGAGGTGCTCGCCCCCGACGTGCTCGTCGTCGGCGACGGCGGCGGCCTCGCCCCCACGATCCCGAAGCCGGTACGGGGTGCCGCGAAGCTCGCTCCGGTGATGGCGCGCTTCGCGGAGCTCGCGCCCGACGCGAAGGCGTTCGTTGTCGAGCTCAACGGCGGGATCGCCGCGCGGATCGACCCCGGCGGCGAGAACGACACCGCGGTGTCGTTCGTGATCGAGGACGGCCGGATCACGCAGATCTTCGCGATTCGCAACCCGCACAAGCTCGAGCGCCTGGTCGAGGTCTCGCAGCTTCGGCGGTGAGGCAGGGTCTGTCTCCGCGCTGGCCGCGCCGGTGAGTTCTGACCACGTTCCGGGTCAGTCCAGGCATCAGAGTCTGGAGGAGTGAGCATGAGCAGGGTCATCGCGGACATCTCGATGTCGCTCGACGGTTACGTCACCGCACCGCGGGTGGACCAGGAGCACGGTCTCGGTATCGGCGGCGAAGCGCTCCACGCCTGGGTGCTCGAGGAGCCCCGCTCCGCCGTGGACGCAGCGGTGCTGGCGCGCAGCTTCGAGGAGACCGGCGCGGTGGTGATGGGGCGGCGGCTGTTCGACATCGTGGACGGGCCGAACGGCTGGAGCGACGACGTCGGGTACGGACATGACCAGAACCAGTCGGCGGCACCGCCGTGCTTCGTCGTCACCCACCAACCGCCCACCCAGGTGCGGCTCGCATCCAGGTTTCGGTTCGTGACCTCCGGTGTCGCAGCCGCGATCGACCAGGCCCGGGCCACTGCCGGCGACAAGGACGTCTTCGTGATGGGCGGCGCCAACGTCATCGACCAGAGCCTGGCGGCGAGGCTGGTCGATGAGCTCCGCATCCACCTGTCGCCGCTGGTCCTGGGGGGCGGCACCCGGCTCTTCGACCTTGTCGGCCGAACGACGCTGGTCCAGCGGCAGGTCATCGAGTCGCCGCGGGCGACGCACCTCACCTACGAGGTCGTCAGGGACCAGGTCTGAGGTGCGTCACTCCACGGCTGACGTGCAAGCGCGAGCAGGTGTCGCCACGCGGAGATCTGGCGACACCGCCCGCTGCGGCCGTACGACGGCCGCCACCCCCGCGGCCGCGACGAGGAACCCGACGGCGGAGCGGACGGTCAGCGGCTCCCCGAACATCAGCCACGCCCAGACGGCCGCCGTCGCGGGGGTGAGGTAGAGCCAGGCGCTGACGACGACCGGCCCGGAGACTCGCAGCACGTAGAAGTAGGTGCCGTAGCCGCCGACGAACGCGAGCACCACCAGCCAGGCGACCGCCAGCCAGAAGTCGGCGTCGGGAGGAGGTGCGGCCCTCCCGGTCGCAAGCGCGAGGGCGGCGAAGAAGCCGAGGGCGACCACGGCCTGCACGGTGAGCGAGTCGAGCACGCCGTGCCGCTCGGGCTGGGGCCAGCGGCCGGCGACAAGGGTCGCGGCGGTCAGGCTGAGCGTGCCGAGGCCGACCACGGCGAGTCCCACCGAACCGCCCGCGCCGCTCAGGCCACTGCCCACGACGAGCAGCACGCCGACCAGCCCGGTCAGCAGCCCCAGCGCCTGGCGCCGATCGGTACTGCCGCTCGAAGCGATCCACAGCAGGGCCGCCACGAGCGGCGGCTGCAGCGAGGCCACGAGCGCCGACGTGCCGGGAAGGACGCCGAGGTCGGCTGCTCGGTAGACGGCGAGGAGGTAGCCGCCGTGGGCGAGGATCCCGATCACGCCCTCTCGCACGAGGAACCCGGCGTCGTACCGACGTCGGGTCCACAGCGCCCACGCGCACAGCGGCCCGACCACCACGACGTACCGCCACAGGAGGGTCGTCTCCGCCGGTGCCGACCGGGCGGCCAGGGTGGCGCCGACGAAGCCTGAGCTCCACAGGATGACGAGTGCGAGAGGGGCGAGACGGGTCATGCAACCGAGGGAACCATACCGGTCTGTATACTTGCAGTCTCCTCTGGAGGTGACTGTGACCACGACCGTCCGAAACCCGCACACCCCGACGGGTGCCCGCATCCTCGACACCGCCAGCGCGCTGTTCTACGAGCGCGGCATCCGGGCCGTCGGCGTCGACCTGATCGCCAACGAGGCCGGGACCACCAAGAAGACGCTCTACGACCGGTTCGGATCGAAGGACGAGCTGGTCGCCGCCTACCTCTCCCGGCGGGCGGCCCGGTGGGCCGCCTACCTGACCGACTACCTCGACCGCCACGCCACCGAGCCCGGCCCGCAGCGCGTGCTGGCCGTGATCGACGCGCTCGAGGAGTGGCTGAAGGGGCAGGACCGGGGCTGCGCCTTCGTCAACGCGTACGCCGAGATCGGCGGCACCGATCACCCGGGCAACGCCGTCATCCGTCAGGACAAGCAGGACATGCGGGCCCTCTTCGTGCGCCTGGTCGAGGAGGCTGGGATCCCGGACCCCGAGGTGGTCGGCGCCCAGGTGCACCTGCTCTACGAGGGAGCGATCGTGGTCCGCACCGCCGGCGGCATCGACGAGGCGTACGACGAGGCCAGGGCGGCCATGACCCGGCTGCTGTCCCGGTGAGCCGCCTCTTCCGAGGCAGGCGGGAGACCACCGTGAGCACCCGGGTCATGAGCCGCCTCAGGGGGCGACCGGGTAGTGGCTGGCGACCGCGATCCGGTTCCAGGTGTTGATGACGATGGTGAGCAGGACGACGGCTGCGACCTGCTTCTCCTCCAGGACGCCCTCGATGTCGACCTGCGGGGCGGGCGCGGCGTGCTCGTCGCCGATCCGGGTGATCCGCTCGGCCAGGGTCAGCGCCGCCTGCTCCTGTGGGGTGAAGTACTGCGACTCCCACCAGGCCGCGACCAGGGCGAGGCGGTCGGTGGTCTCGCCCTTCGCGAGCGCGTCGCGGGTGTGCATGCGCAGGCAGAAGGCGCAGCCGTTGAGCTGCGAGGCGCGGACCTTGACCAACTCGACGAGCAGCGGGTCGAGGCCTGCGGTCACCGCGGCCTCCTCGGCGGCCTTGTCTGCGGCGAGCTGGGCTTCGTAGGCAGCCGGGAAGAGCTTGGTGAGGTTGACGTGCGGCAGCATGATGACTTCCTGTTCTCGATGGCCCGCGGGTTCGGGGGCGTTCCCCGGGATGACGAGGCGGCGTACCCGAGTGTGAGGTCGCCACCTCACACTCCGGCTGCGCGACTCGTCATGGTGTGAGGAGCGAAGGAGCGCCGATGGACGACCTTGACGTGGTGATGGCGGAACGGCGACGGCTGATCGCCCTCGCCTACCGCATGTTCGGGACCCTCGAGGAGGCCGAGGACGCGGTGCAGGAGACCTACCTGCGCTGGTACCGGCTCACCGAGGAGGAGCGCGCGGCGATCGGCAATCCGCAGGGCTGGCTGACGCGGGTCGCCAGCAGGATCTGCCTCGACGTGCTGAAGTCGGCGCGCGCCCGGCGGGAGCAGTACGTCGGCGAGTGGCTGCCCGAGCCGGTGCCGGCGGGTCTCCTGGGTGACGGGTCGGCGCTCGACCCGGTCGATCGAGTGACCCTCGACGACACCGTGAGCACCGCGCTGCTGGTGGTTCTCGACGCGATGACGCCCGCCGAGCGGGTGGCGTTCGTGCTGCACGACGTGTTCGCGCTGCCCTTCCCCGAGATCGCCGAGATCGTCGGCCGCTCACCCGCAGCGGTGCGGCAGCTCGCGACCTCCGCCCGGCGCCGAGTCGCCGACCACCGCGACATCGTCGCCCGGCCCGGCGAGCACGACGCGGTGGTTCGGGCGTTCGTCGCGGCCGCCGCCGGCGGCAACCTCGACGCGCTCACCGCGCTGCTGGACCCCTCGGTCACCCTCTACTCCGACGGCGGCGGCGTGGTGAGCGCGGCCCGGAAACCGGTGGTCGGGCCGACGCGGGTCGCGCGGTTCCTGGTCGGCGTGCTCAGGAAGAGGTCGACCTGGGCCGTCGTGGAGCGGGTCACCGCCGACGGGCTCGGGCTGACCCTGACCGACAACGGGGAGGTGCGAGCAGTCCTCAACGTCCGGGTCGTCGGCGGACTCGTCACCGACGTGTGGATGGTGGTCAACCCCGGCAAGCTGACCGGCTGGCGCTAGATCGCTGCCCCTTGGATGATCGATCGCCGGAAGTCGCTCCATGTCTCGCTGAGGACAGCGGCCGCCAACGCGGTGGTCATCGAGACCCGATGCGGCTCTCGCTCGGAGGAACGCGTGCGCACCTCCGCCTCGATGCCGGCATCGCCCGCCGCCAGTGTGAGATCCACACCGTCCACCCGGATCGCGATCTCCTCGCCGTCGCCGTTCGCCTTCCCGGCAAGGAGCGCCGGAAGCGCGACGGCGAGCCAGCGCGCATCCGCGCGGTCCTCTGCGGGCCCGGGAGTCATCAGCGGCGTGCTCCAGCGCACCAGGGCCTCGATCGGCTCGCGCAGCCCGGCCCCTAGCGGCGTCAGCTCGTAGACGGGCCTGGCCCCCTCGGTCCGCCGCTCGATGACTCCAGCTCGCTGGAGGGTGTTCAGCCGGTCGGTCAGCAAGTTGGTGGCGATGCTGCCAAGACCCGCCTGCAGGTCGCGAAACCGAGCCGGTGCGATGAGCAGCTCGCGGACGATGAGCAGGCTCCAGCGGTCGCCGACGAGATCGAGGGCACGGGCGAGGCCGCAGTACTGACCGTAGGTCTTGGACATGCGATCTCCCTGTTGACAACAACCGTGACACTTGATTTTCTAAAGTCTATGACGACTGTGTCGCGCTTCGCCACCATCAACGGCAACCGGGTCCACTATGTCGACGAGGGCTCCGGGCCGACCCTGCTGATGCTGCACGGCAACCCGACCTCGTCGCTGGTCTGGCAAGGCGTCATCGACCGCCTCTCCTCCTCGTTCCGCTGCGTTGCGCCCGACTATCCGGGCTTCGGTCGCTCGACCGCCGGCGAGGGCTACACCTACACCGTCCGCGAGCACGCCGCCGTGGTCGCAGGTCTCGTCGAGCAGCTCGATCTGCGCGACTACGTCCTGGCCATGCAGGACTGGGGTGGCCCGATCGGTATCACCGCGGCAGCCCAGGACCCGGCACGCGTGCGCGGTCTGGTCATCGCGAACACCTGGGCGTGGCCCGTCAACGGTGATCCTCGCTTCGAGATCGCTTCGAGACTGATGGGCGGCCCACTCGGCCGGCTCGCGATCACCCGCCTCAACATGTTCGTCAACGTGATGCTTCCGTTGGGTCACCGGCTCCGGAAGCTGACAGACGACGAGATGCAGGCATATCGCGACGCGATGGCTACGCCCACCGCACGCCGCGCGGCGTCTGTCCTGCCCGCAGCGATTCTCGGCGAGCGCCAGCTGCTTGAAGAGACCGAGGAAGCCGTAGCGCGCTTCGCCGACCGTCGCTCGCTGATCGTGTGGGCTGACAAGGACGTGGCGTTCCAGGAGCGCGAGCTCGAGCGCTGGAGGCGCTTGCTGCCCGCCAGCACCGTCGTGCCCGTTCCCGGGGCCGGCCATTTCGTCCAGTCCGATGCACCCGAGGCCGTCGCTGCAGCCATCCGTAGCAGCTTCGCCTGAGGATCAGGTCAGCTCCTCCGGGACTGTCGCTTCCGCTAGGTCGCCGCGCGCAGGATGGCGTCGGCGGACAGCTCGATGTCCGACTCGGTCGTGGTCCAGTTCGAGACCGAGATCCGGATCAGGCGTCTGCCTCGCCAGGTGGTGGCTCCCACCCAGCACGTGCCGTCTCGCTGGACTGCGTCGACGACAGCATCGGTGCTGGACAGGTCCCCGAACCCGACCAGCACCTGGTTCAGCACGACCTCGTTGTAGACCGTCGCCCCGCCGGCGGTGAGCAGCTCGGCCATGCGCTGGGCATGGGCGCAGGACCGATCGACCAGATCCGCGACGCCGCTCCGTCCCAGCTCTCGAAGGGCGGCCCAGACCGCGAAGCCGCGGGCCCGTCGCGAGGACTCCGGGGTCACATCGCCGAGCACGTGGTCGGTGCCCCCCGAACCGGTCAAGTACGCGGCGGAGTAGGACATCGCGGCCGCATGCGCGCTCGCGTCGCGGCAGATGGCCAGGCCCGAGTCGTAGGGGACGTTGAGCCACTTGTGGGCGTCGGTTCCCCAGGAGTCCGCGAGCTCCACCCCCCGCGTCAGGTGTCGATGTCGCGGACTGGCGCCGGCCCAGAGCCCGAACGCCCCGTCGACGTGCACCCACGCGTCGTGGTGCCGCGCGAGTGGGACCGCCCGGTCGAAGTCGTCGCACGCGCCGGTGTTCACGTTGCCGGCTTGGAGGCAGACGATCGTCGGGGCGTCAGCGTTCTGGGCCAGGACCTCCCCGAGGTGGTCCACGTCGATCGCGCCGTCGTGGCCGGCACGGACCGGGTGGACGCTGGTGGTGCCCATGCCGAGCAGCCGCAGGGCACGGTCCACAGTGGCGTGGCGTTCCTCGCTGGCGACCACGCGGACCGGTGGGGCGCCGTACAGCCCGTCGTGGGCGACGTCCCAGCCGGCCCTGGCCAGCAGCTCGTTCCTTCCGATCGCGAGGCCGACGGTGTTGCCCGCCTGGGCGCCGGTCACGAAGGCCGTCGACGACTCGGTCGGCAGACCGAGCAGGTCCTTCGTCCAGGCGCCGGCCGCGCGCTCGGCTGCACCCGCGGCGAGGGAGAGGGCCTCGTTGTAGGCCGCTTGGTCCCAGCCGGTCGCGAGGATCTCGGCCGCGCTCGCCGCCGGCAGTGCGCCTCCGATGACGAACCCGAAGAAGCGCGGCCCGACCGAACCGGTGATGGCCCCGTCAGCGGCCATCAGCAGCTCGGTCAGGACGGAGTCGGGGTCCGTGGGTGCCTCGGGCAGCGGGCCGGCGAACGCCGCTCGTACGTCCTCGGCCGACCGGCGAGGAGTGATGGGGCGTTCTCCGACGGTTCGTCGGTGCTCCGCGGCCGCTCGGGCGGCGCGGACGAGGAGGTGCTCGACGTCGCTCACCTCATCACCGTGCAGCACGCGCCGACCTCGCACAACCACGGCGAGCGCGTTCCGAGGGTCACTGGTCGGCGGTCGTGGTCCCACCGACTGAGTCGCCGAGCGGGTGCTCGGTCAAGCAGTTCGGGTTCACGACACGGATCGTCGACGCTGGGTTCGACGTGAGCAGGTGGGCCGGGCGGATCGGCCGCGGCTCGAGATTGCCCCCGCAGTTCGGGCAGACGCCGTGGAGCCGGTCGCGGGCACAGTCGCCGCACCAGGTGCACTCGAAGGTGCAGATGAACGCGTCCTCGGACTCCGGGGGCAGGCCCCGCCCGCAACACTCGCAATGGGGTCTCAGCTCGAGCACCCGACCAGCATCCGCGGTCTGCGCGATCGGAACAAGGGGTGCTCGGACGCCCCGTCCTGGCCAGAGGCCCGCATCAGAGGCCGGCATCAGAGGGGCGGTCGGGTGCGTGACGGTCGCCGGATCGGGTACCGAGCGGGTCTACCACCGCCAGGGATTCGTGCCTGGCGCCAACGGCACCGACTGGCAAGTGAAGGGATCACCGTGGCTCGCAGGAACCCGCTGGGCAGGATCAAGGACATCGCCGTCGGATCGCTGAAGGCACCAGCGACCATGGCCGGGTCGGTGGTCGGTCTGGCCAAGGGCACCGTCTCCGCCGGTGCCCAGGTGGCCAAGACCGCCACCGAAAGCGTGGCCGGTGCGGTGCCCTACCTCAGAGGACGCAAGGTGCCGGACCCGGCGGCTGCCGACTCCGGCGGGCAGGAATCCAGCGTGGCGCCCGCGGTGGAGGAGGAGCCCGGCTCGAGCCCGCGGACCGAGCCGGTGAACGTGACCGAGGAGCTCGGCCTCGACCCGGCCCCGGTCGAGAAGCCGAAGCCGGCCAAGAAGGCGCCGACGAAGAAGCCGATGACGAGGATCGACGCCGCCGCCGACCCGAGCGACGTGGACGTCACGCCCGCCGACGTGGCCCAGGTCGTGGCCAAGAAGCCGGCGACCAGGAAGCCTGCGAAGAAGTCCACGGCGCAGCGGGTGCCGGGCGCTGAGGCCGAGCCCGACCAGGGCTGACCCACGCCGTCCTCCGTCACCGGGCGTCGTGCACGACCTCGCCGGCGACCACTGTCAGCGCGACCCGCGGCCGCACCTCGTGCAGCGGATCACCGTCCAGCAGCACCAGGTCGGCGCCGACGCCGGAGGCGACCATCCCGCGCCCACCCGTGGAGGTGGCCAGCGCCTCCTGCCGGGTCAGCGCCTGCTCGGGGTGCCAGGCGGGGCGGTCGTCGCCGGTGCGTCGTACGGCGCAGTCGATGGCCAGCCACGGGTCGAGCGGTGACACCGGGGCGTCGGACCCCAGCGAGATCGTCACCCCGGCGTCCGCCAGCCAGCGCAGCGCGAAGCAGCGGTCGGACCGGCCGGGCCAGACCGCCTCGGTGAGGTCGCGGTCGTCGACCAGGTGGTGCGGCTGCACGCTGGCCCGCAGGCCGAGCCGGGCGAGCCGGTGCACGTCGGTGGAGGTGACCAGCTGCACGTGCTCCATCGAGCCGGTGGCGCCCGTGGTCTCGTAGGCGTCGATGGCCTGCTCGACGGCGGCGTCGCCGATGGCATGGGTGGCGACCTCGAGGCCGTTCGCGCGGGCGCGGGCGAGCAGCGTGACCAGCTCCTCACCGGACAGGTTGGGCGCACCGGCGGGATGCTCCTCCGGAGCGCCGTGCGCATACGGCTGATGGCACCAGGCGGTGCGCGTGTTGAGCGAGCCGTCGCTGATCACCTTCAGCGGGCCCATGGTCAGCCGCTTCTCGCCGGGCAGGAGCAGGTCACCGGTCCGCAGGCCCTCGCCCAGCACCGGGCCCAGCTGGTCGCCGTACACCGCGACCTTCACCCGCAGCCGGTCGCAACCCTCCGACCAGCGCTCGCGCCAGGCCTCCACGCCGCCAGTGAACTCGAAGTCGACCAGGCCGACCACGCCCATCGCGGCGGCCTCGTCCAGGGTGCGGCGGTACGACGCCGGGTCGTCGCCGTCGGCGGTGAGCGCGGTGAGCCGCTCGTAGGCCTCGAACCACTCGTTCTCCGCGACCATCCCCTCGCGCAGCGGCAGGCCGAGCGCCGCCTGGGCCGCACTGTTGAGCCACGCGTGGTGGGCGTCGCCGGCGATCAGCACCACGGGCGTCACGCCCGCGGCGACATCGAGGTCGGCGGTCGTCGGCTCGTGCGACCAGGTGCCGGGGCGGTGGCCCCAGCCGATCACCGGCCTGCCCGGGCGCTCCGCGACCGCGGCGGCGACGAGCGTGGTCGCCTCCTCCGGGGAGCGCAGGGCGCTGGTGTCGAGCCGCCCCCGGGAGAGCGTCCACTGCCCGAGGTGGACGTGGGTGTCCCACAGTCCCGGCATCAGCCAACGGCCCGCGGCGTCGTACTCCTCGACGCCCTGCGGCCGCGACACCGCCTCGCCGACCGTGGTCACCCGCCCGTCCTCGAGGAGTACGTCGACGGGCCGGTCGGGCGCGCGGTCCTCCGCTCGCACCGGCACCAGCCGAACGTCGCGCAGGAGGAGGCCGCTCACGCGGCAAGCGTAGGAGTCGGGACGGCAGCCCTGCGCCGGGGTCCACGTCGGGTCGGGGCGGTTCGTCGCGCGACAGGCAGGATGGGTGCGTGGAGGTCCTCAGCAGTCGCGTCCTGCTCCATCCCACCGATCCGGCCCGCAGCCAGCGGTTCTACCGCGACACGCTGGGTCTCGCCGTCTACCGGGAGTTCGGCAGCCCCGAGGCGCCGGGCCTGGTCTTCCACCTGGGCAACGGCCTGCTCGAGGTCAGCGGTCGGGCGGCGGCACCACCGGGCGAGGCGGTCGCCCTGTGGATGCAGGTCCGCGACGTGCACGCCGAACATCGTCGGCTGCTGGGGGAGAAGGTGAGGATCCTGCGCGAGCCCCGCGAGGAGCCGTGGGGGTTGGTCGAGCTCTGGATCGCCGACCCCGACGGCGTGCGGATCGTCGTCGTCGAGATCCCCGAGGACCATCCGCTCCGGCGGGACCAGCGCGGGCTCCGTCGGTGAGTGCGGCCATCGCACCCGACCGACGGACCCCTCAGCCCTGCAGCGCCTGGATCGCCTCGTGGATCGACAGCGTGCGCTGAGCCGACTCGACGTGGAGGCTCTCCACCATCTTGCCGTTGTAGGTGACGACCCCGCTGCCGGCGCCGTTCTCCCAAGCCTGGATCAGGCCCCGGGCATCCTCAACCGCCTGCTCGCTCGGCGCGAAGCCGGCGTTGGCGCCCTCGACCTGGCCGGGGTGGATCAGCGTCTTGCCGTCGAAGCCCATCTGCCGGCCCTGCTCGACCTCGGCCAGGAAGCCGTCGATGTTCTTCACGTCGTTGTAGACGCCGTCGATGATCACGATGCCCGCGGCGCGGGCCGCGAGCAGCGCGAGGCCGAGGCCGGTGATCACGGGCTGCCGCCCCGGAACGTGCTCGGCGTACAGCTCCTTGACGAGGTCGTTGGTGCCCATCACGAAGCCGGTCAGTCGCTGGTGCGCCTGGGCGATCGACAGTGCGTTGAGCATCGCGATCGGGGTCTCGACCATCGCCCAGAGCTTCGTCCGCTCCGGCGCGCCGGCGGCCTCGAGGGCGGCGACGAGCTGGTGGACCTCCTCGGCCGAGTTCACCTTCGGGACCAGTAGGACGTCCGGGCCGGCCTTGGCGGCGGCGGCGATGTCGTCGTCGTGCCACTCGGTGCCGATGCCGTTGATGCGGATGATCAGCTCGCGACGGCCGTATTGGCCGGACTGCACCGCGGCCGCGGCAGCCTCGCGGGCGGACGGCTTGGCGTCCGGGGCGACCGCATCCTCGAGGTCGAAGATGATCGCGTCGGCGGCGATGGTCTTGGCCTTCTCGAGCGCCCGCTCGTTGGAGCTGGGCATGTAGAGCACGGACCGGCGGGGCCGGAACTGGGATGAGTCGCTCATCTGCTCAGGCCTCCACGGTCTCGATGGCGTCGTACTGCTTCTTCAGCTCGGGGTCGATCGCGGCGAGCTGCTCCGCGAGCTCCACGAGCACGAGGCACTGCTTGAGGGAGGCGTCGTCCTCCATCTTGCCGTCGATCATCACCGCGCCGGTGCCGTCGCCCATCGCGGCCACGACCCGGCGGGCGTGGGCGATGTCCTCGACGCTGGGGGAGAACACCCGGTTCGCGATCGCGATCTGCTTGGGGTGCAGGCTCCAGGTGCCGACGCAGCCGAGGAGGAAGGCGTTGCGGAACTGGTCCTCGCACGCGACCACGTCGGCGATGTCGCCGAACGGGCCGTAGTAGGGGTAGATGCCGTGCATCGCGCAGGCGTCGACCATCTTGGCGATCGTGTAGTGCCAGAGGTCCTGCTGGAAGATCGCGCGGCCCGGATCGAAGACGGGATCGGTCTCCGCGCTGTCGGTGCCGCGCGGCGGGTCCTGGCGGACCAGGTAGCCGGGGTGGCCGCCACCGACGCGGGTGGTCTTCATCTTGCGGTCGGCCGCGAGGTCGGCCGGGCCCAGCGAGAGCCCCTGCATGCGCGGGCTGGCGCCGCAGATCTCCTCGACGTTGGCCACGCCGCGGGCGGTCTCGAGGATCGCGTGCACGAGGATCGGCCTGGTGAGGCCAGCCTTCGCCTCGAGCTGGGCGAGCAGGCGGTCGATGTAGTGGATGTCCTCGGCGCCCTGCACCTTCGGGACCATGATCACGTCGAGCTTGTCGCCGATGGCGGGCACCAGCGTGGTCAGGTCGTCGAGCACCCAGGGGCTGTCGAGCGCGTTGATCCGGGTCCACAGCTGGGTCGGGCCGCTCTGTCCACCGAGATTGGCGGTCGACTGGGCGATCCGGACCAGGCCCTCGCGCGCGGCGACCTTGTTGTCCGCCTTGATGGCGTCCTCGAGGTTGCCGAGCAGCACGTCGACCGTGCCGATCATCCCGGGGACCTTCGCGGCCATCTTCTCGTTGCTGGGGTCGAAGAAGTGGATCGCGCGGCTCGGCCGGGCGGGGATCTCGCGCAGCGGCGCGGGAGCGCCCACAGCGAGCGGTCGGAAGAAGTCCCTGGCGCTCTTGAGGCTCATGCTCGACCTCGCGGGGCTCCGGGCGCGCAGGAGGCACGAGGGACGCGGTGCTGGATGGTTCGCTCGCTCACGTTCCGACAACCTACCGGCGGGTCACCTGGTCTGGGTATGACGGATGTCTCGCCGAGACGGGCCGGCTTGAGACATGCCCGGCCGGGGTACCTCCCAAGGTGTGACGCTCGCCGCGCATCCGCACTTCGGGCGGCCCCTGTGGACGCACCTCCTCGCCGCCGTCGGGCTCGTCGTCGCGTGGACCTCGGCCTTCCTCGTCCTGGTCAGCGTCGCCTACTACTTCTCCGCTTCGTGCGTCGACACCGCGCACAAGGGCCTCATCCCGGCCCCGGCATCGCCTCGGGGCGAGCTGGCCTGCGGGCGAGGCACGAGCTGGTTCTGGGTCGTGGTGCTGGCACTGATGGCGGCGGCGGTCGTCGGTGCGGCCGTGGCGTGGTCGCGGCAGCATCTGGTCTGGCTCGTCGTCGCAGCCCTGCTGGCGCCCGGCATCCCGGCCGGCGCGGTCGGTGCCGTCGCCCTGGTCCGGGCCGACTGCACGCCCGCCGAGTGG
>NZ_SSXI01000249.1:0-3197 GCF_004803405.1 Nocardioides sp.
CCGCCGGCGGATGCCGGGCCGCCGAGGTACGGCGGCGGGGCTGCCGCCTGGCCCGGCTGTCCGTACCCGGGCTGCGGAGGCTGCTGCGGGTAGCCCTGCGGGTGACCCTGCTGGGGCGGGACGCCGTACGGCGGCTGGCTCATGGGAGCCAGCCTAGGAGCGAGCGCGTCGACGCTGCACCCGTTCGGAGTTTTCAGGTCGGTGGTGCACCGGCAGGATTGGTCGGCCGAGGGAGGCAACCTCAGGTCCGCTCACCTCGTTGAGCCGGCATGGAGCGATCGAACGATGCGTGACGAGGCGGCGTTCGTGGAGTTCGCCGAAGCGGCACGCGGGCGGCTGCGCAGCACCGCGTACCTGATGTGCGGTGACTGGGACCAGGCGTCGGACCACGTCCAGGAGGGCCTGATCCGCGTGTACGTCGCGTGGCCGCGGCTGACCAGGGCGGGCCGCGAGTACGCCTACGCCCGCAAGGCGGTGATCAGCGCGTTCCTCGATCACGTCCGGCGCCGGTCGAGCACAGAGGTCCCCACGGACCACCACCACGACCTGCCCTCCGGGCAGGACCTCGCCGAGGCCGTCACGTCCCGGACCACGCTGATGGCGGCTCTCGCCGAGCTGCCCCCGCGACAGCGGGCGTGCGTCGTGCTGCGCTACTTCGAGGATCTCAGCGTCGCCGACGTCGCGGCCGTCCTGCGGTGCACCGAGGGCACGGTCAAGAGCCAGACCTCCCGCGCCCTGGCCTCGCTCCGGACCAGTTTCGAAGACCTGCCGATCGACGGGCTGCTGACCGAAGGAGCAACACCGTGAACAACCTGAGCGAACTGCTGAGCGACACCGTCGCCGACCCGCCCCGTGAGGAGCGCGACCTCGGACCCGTCCTCGCCCGGGGCAGGCAGCGGGTCCGTCGTCGCCGGCTGACGGCCTTCGGCGGTGCGACCCTCGCCACCGCCGCGGTCGTCGCGACCGTCTCGCTCGTCTCGCTCGACCCAGGCCCGCCGGACCTCGCGACCGCAGGTGTCCCGCAACCGGATGCGCCGACCCTCAGACTGGCCGATGCAGTGCCCGCGACCGAGGGCAGCGACTACCGCGTCCTGGCGTCCCACACGACCGAGGACCTGTACGCCGACAACGGGCAGTACTTCGACGGCGTGACCGACGACGGGCGGATCCTGTTCCGAGACGGGCCGCGCAGGAACCAGCCCCAGGCACGGTTCGCCCTCATGGACCCGGCGACCGGCGAGAAGGACTGGCTGCCCGACCTCGACGCCGGGGTCGCACAGACGTGGCCGCTCCAGCTCGGCGAGGACCGACTGGTGCTGCTCAGCCCCGACGAGCGCAGCAAGACCGTGGGGCTGGTCGTCCACATCTTCGACCGCGCGAGCCGCACCTGGCGCACCATGACGTGGGCGGGTCTGCCCGAGGTGGAGGATCCGTTCCGCGCCGTGCTCGGGCCCAAGGACCGGCTCTACGTCCCCGTGCCGCTGACCCAGGGCCAGCCTCCGAAGGGCGGGTGGCCGGTCAGCCCCGACGGCGAGGCGGACGACGCCGACGCGGACGGTGACACCTATCGGCTCTGGTCCGCCTCGCTGACCGACGCCTCGGACGTCCGCGACGAAGGGCTCACCGTCGGCTCCGTGGCGTTCACCGACGACGCGATGGTGTGGACCGACTCCACCAACGGCGACGCCGGGCAGGTGCACGTGCGCAACCTCAGGACCGGAGCCGAGCACGCCTTCGATCCCGAATCCGGCGAGAAGTGCAACCTGCTCTCCTTCGGCGCCACGGACGACCGGATCGTCATGGGCCAGTACTGCGGCACCTACGACGAGGGCGTGCGGGACGACCGCGTGCAGGTGCTGGACACCGAGGGGAACCAGGTCGTCACGCTGCAGGACAGCAGCATCGGGGGCGAGCTCGCCTCCGACCACGGCGACGGCCTGGTGACGGTGACGGCCTACGGCCGCGACACCGACGGCACCTACCTCTACGACCTCGGCTCGGGACGGTTCCTGCGAATCACGGACGAGGTCTCGTCCTGGGAGACGAGCGGGCCGGTCCCGAGGGGGCAGTTCCTGTGGAACACGCCGGCGAACAGGGGGAACGGCATGACCCAGCACCTGGGCGAGCTGATCGACTGACCGGTCGACTGACCGGTGCCGGCGGGTCCTCAGGTGCCGTCGTCGCTGATCAGCCAGCGGCCGCCGACGTCCTGCAGCTCGATGACCGTCTTCTCGGCCTCCCCGTAGGCGGTGACCGTGATCGGGACCGTCGCGGTGCCGGCGGCGCCGTCGACCGTGGCGTCACCGAGGCGGTACTCGATCTGGTCCCTCAGGCTCGGCGGGATCTCGCGGGCGTCACAGCCACCGCCCTCCTCCTGGAGGTACTTCTCGGTGACCAGGTCCTCCGCGGTCGCGCAGTCCCCCGCGAGGACGGACTCGATGAACGCCTCGACCACCGCGGACGGATCGTCGGCGACCTGGTCGGCGGTGCTGGTGCCCCGTGGGCGTCCTGGGGTCGAGGGCCCGTCGGTCGGGTCGGTCGGCGCCGTGCTCGAGCCGGACTCGGTGCCCGTGGCCGACGAGCCGGTGGTGACGGCCGCCGCGCTGCTCGACGCATCGGCCCCTTCCTGGCCGTCCTCGTCGTCACCGGCCAGCAGCAGGACCAGCCCGGTGACCACCCCGGCGAGCACGAGCACACCGATCACCGCGAGGGCGACCCAGGGTCCGTTGCCCTGACCCGAGGAGCCGGAAGCGCCCGAGGAGCCCGGGGGTGCGGGCGGCGGAGGGAACGAGGGAGGCGGGAAGGACGGCGGCGGGACGGCGGCGTCCGGCCGGTTCGGGTCGCTCATGGGCTGGCCTGGTCGACGTACTCGGAGAGCCAGGATGCCCAGTCCGAGAGGTCGGTCGGCAGGTCGGTGAGCTCCGTCGGGACGTCGGTGGGCATCTCCGGCACGGTGGCGAGGTCCGTCGCGGGATCGGTGGCAGTCGACGGCGGGCTCGAGGACTCCGGCGCATCCGAGGTGGTCGTCTGGTCGACGCCCCTGCGCTCGTCCTCCTCACCCTTCAGGAGCAGGAGGGCGGCCACGACGATGATCCCGATCAGGAGCAGCACGCCGATCACGGCGAGGGCGACCCAGGGCCCGTTGCCGGACTTCTGCGGTGGCTGGCCGAACGGTGGCTGGCCGAACGGTGGCTGGC
>NZ_SSXI01000249.1:3227-19671 GCF_004803405.1 Nocardioides sp.
AGGTCTGGCCGGGCTGATGCCAGGTCGGAGGAGGCGGCGGCACTGCTCCGTACGCCTGCGGGAGCTCCGCGGCCCCGGGTGCGGGCGGCGGCACGGCCGCGGTGGAGTCGTCCGTCGGTGCGGGCTGCACGTGGTCGGTCCAGCCGTTGCCGTCGAACCAGCGCTGGTGCCCCTCGCCGTCGGGGTACCAGCCGGGCTGGCCGGGAGTGGGTCCGGGCACCGGGGCCTCCTGCAAAGGGTCGAGCGGGGCGCGGACGCCGGGTCCCGCGGCTGGGGGAGCATCAGCAGGTCCGGAACACGGTATCGGCCCGGCCCACCGACCGTCGCGGAAAAGCAGCGATCAGGCCGCAGCAGCCCCCGGTACGACGACCCGACCACCACTCACGATGTCGAGATCGCGACCGAGGGTGATGTCGAGCGGATTGGTGAGGCAGCGGATGGAGCCTCCACCGAGGTGGAACTCCGAGACGTCGACGACGACCACCTCGAACCCCAGGGTCTCCAGCCAGTTGCGGACCCGGCGGGGGCAGCTCGGCATGACGACGGTGCGGCCGACGACGACCGAGTTGGCACACCAGCTGCCGATCGCCTCCTCCTCGCTGAGGATGACCGGCTTCGGCACCAGCTTCAGCAGCGCGGCCGCGGAGGCGTCGTCGAACGCTGACGGGCAGACGAGCGCATGGTCGTCGTCGAGCGGGCAGAAGGCGAGGTCCAGGTGATACATCGCGGGGTGCACGAGACGGACCCCTTGGACCTGCACACCGAGGTCGTCCGCGAGGTGCTTGAGGGCGAGCTCGTCGGTGCGCGGGCCGTACCCGACCACCAGCTCGCCGCGGTAGGGGAACGCGTCGCCGGACTCGAAGTGGGCGCCGACGCCGTCGCGGCCGACGTAGGTCGCCGCGAAGCCGCGCGACTCGAACCACCGCCGGGCCGCCGGCGTCTCCACCCGGCGCTGCGGGAACCGCATGTGCGACATGACCACCGAGCGACGCCCGGGCCCGCTCCAGTCCGGGCGGAGCGCGACCAGGCCGAGGTTCATCGCGTAGACCATGTCGGGCGCCTCCGGTCGCGCCGGGATCTCCTCGACGGGGGCACCGAGCGCGCGGAGGGTCGCGGCCAGCTCCTCCCACTGCGCACGAGCGCGTCCCGGATCGGGCTGCACCGCAGGGTCCATGAACGGGTTGATCGCGTACTCGATGCGGAAGTGCGAGGGGTCGACCATCGCGTACTGGCGGCCCCACTCGAGCGTCGCGGAGGTCATCAGCGCTCTCCCTCTCCCGGCGCCGGAGGACCGGCGCGACTTGTCAGACGAATTGTCAGACAATCTGACAAGACATTGAGGATAGCTCCTCGTGCCGTCCCAAGGCCAGCGGGCGGGTGCTCGGCGCCCCGAGCCGGGCACAATGGGCCCATGCCCGCACCCGCGAACGCCCGCTTCGCCACCCTTCACGTCGAGCACGCCTCGACGGTGGAGCGGGTCGCGACCGAGCTCCGGCGCGCGGTCTTCGAGGGTGAGCTCGAGAGCGGCACACCACTGCGCGAGCTCGCGCTGGCGGAGTCGCTGGGGGTCTCCCGTCCCACCGTGCGCGAGGCGCTCACCGTGCTGGTCGCCGAGGGCCTCGCGACCCGCGAACCGCATCGGGGCGTCACGGTCTCCACCCCGCGCGCCGAGTCGGTGCGCGACGTCTGTCGGGCCCGGTGGGTGCTCGAGGGGGCGGGGGTCCAGGCCTGGCCGACCGCGGACGCCGTACGACGTCGCCGGGTGCGGGAGACGCTGGAGGCCTACACGAGCGCGGTCCACGACGGCGGCGCGTCGTACGAGGAGCTCAACGAGCGCCACCTCGCCTTCCACGTCTCACTCGTCGAGCTGACCGGGAGCCCGCGACTGATCCAGATGGCCGAGGCTCTGATGGACGAGCTCAAGCTGGCGCTCGCGCAGGTCGACCGGATCAACCGCAACGCCCACGACGAGGCGGAGTCGCACGAGGGCCTCGTCGTCCTGCTCGAGGCGGACCGGGTCGACGGATCCGACGGCGCCTACGAGTCGCTGCGGCGGCACATCGACGACGCCGAGGTGGAGATCATCGAGGCACTCGGCCTCGAGTAGCGCCCTGTCACACTGGCGCCATGCTGGCCTTCCTCTCCCGCTGGGCGATCACGGCCGCGGCCCTCGCTCTCGCGGCACAGCTCATCGACGGCATCTGGTTCTCTGGCGCCGGCACCGGCCGCGCCGAGGTCGAGGACAAGATCGTCCCGCTGCTGCTGGTCGCGCTGATCTCGGGCGCGGTGACGGCGCTGGTGAAGCCCGTCCTCACGGTGCTGTCCATCCCGTTCATCCTGCTGACGCTCGGCCTGTTCCTGATCGTGATCAACGCACTGCTGCTCCACTTCACCGCGTGGCTGGCCGGGCTGTTCGACCTCGGCTTCCACGTCGAGGGCTTCTGGCCGGCCGTCGGCGGGGCGATCATCATCAGCGTCACGACCTGGGTCCTGGACGCGCTCGTCGGCGTCGGGGAGGACTGATGGCGGTCGGCGTGCCCCCACCGCGGACGCCCGGCCGCTACCGGATCGCCGTCGTCTGCCTCGGGAACATCTGCCGCTCGCCCATCGCCGGAGTGGTGCTCAGCGCCCGGATCGAGGAGGCCGGCCTCGCCGACGCGGTCGAGGTGGTCAGCGCCGGGACCGGCGACTGGCACACCGGCGAGCCGATGGACCGCCGGGCCGCCGCGCTCCTCTCCAGCGAGGGGTACGACGGCACGCAGCACCGCGCACAGCAGGTGGACGCGTCGTGGCTGGTCGACCACGACCTGCTGCTCGCGATGGACCGCGAGAACCTCCAGGACCTGCGCGCGCTCGGGCCGGTCGAGGAGGGCCGGGTCCGGCTGTTCCGCGACTACGACCCGGAGGAGCCCGGCAGCGAGGTGCCGGACCCCTACTTCGGCGGGGAGTCCGGCTTCCGCGAGGTGCTGGCGATGGTGCATCGCACCTCCCGCGTCCTCGTCTCGGAGGTTTCCGCCGCGCTGGCGCGGGCGTAGGTTCTGCGCATGACCGCAATCAGGAGCGTCGGAGTCGTGGGCTGCGGCCTGATGGGTGCCGGCATCGCGGAGGTATGCGCGCGCGCAGGCAAGGACGTCGTGGTGGTCGAGTCGTCGCCGGCCGCCGCCGACGCCGGCCGCCAGCGACTGGAGGCCTCGCTCAAGCGGGCGGAGAGTCGAGGCAAGATCGAGGCCGCCGCGCCCGTGCTCGCCCGCATCCAGGTCGTCGAGCAGCTCGAGACGCTGGCGGACAGGGAGCTCGTGATCGAGGCGATCGTCGAGGACGAGGTCGCCAAGACCGAGCTGTTCCGCCGCCTCGACGGCATCCTGACGGACCCGGAGGCGATCCTGGCGTCCAACACCTCCTCGATCCCGATCATGAAGCTCGGTGTGGTCACCTCCCGCCCCGAGCACGTGCTCGGCATCCACTTCTTCAACCCGGTGCCGGTGCTGGCGCTCGTCGAGCTGGTGCCGAGCCTGCTGACGTCCCCGGCCGTGACCGAGCGGGCGCGGGCATTCGTGCAGGACGACCTGGGCAAGCAGGCGATCGACTGCCAGGACCGCGCCGGGTTCGTCGTCAACGCGCTGTTGATCCCGTTCATCCTCTCGGCGATCCGGATGCTGGAGTCCGGGTTCGCGACCGCCGAGGACATCGACCGGGGCCTGGTCCTCGGTGCCGCGCACCCGCAGGGGCCACTCGCGCTCGCGGACCTGATCGGCCTGGACACCACCAAGGCGGTGGCCGAGTCGCTCTACGAGGAGTTCAAGGAGCCGCTCTACGCCGCTCCTCCGCTGCTCGCGCGGATGGTCGACGCGGGTCTGCTCGGACGGAAGTCCGGGCGAGGCTTCTACACCTACTCCTGACGAGCGGCCGTCCGACTCCCGTCGTAGCCGCCCTCGGGCGGCACCATCTCCAGCCGGACGCCGAGCAGCCGCACCGGTCGCCCCTTCTCGACCCGCTCGAGCAGCGCTGCGGCCGCGTCCGCCAGGACGTCTGCGTCGAGGGTCGGCTCGGGCAGCTTGCGGCTGCGGCTGACCGTGAAGAACGGTCGGTAGCGAAGCTTGAGGCCCACCCGGAACGCCGGCCGGCCCTCGCGCTCGATGTCCGCCAGCACCCGCTGGGTGATCCGCCGGACCGCCGCCTCGACCTGGTCCCAGTCGTCCAGGTCCTGCTGGAAGGTCTCCTCGCGGCCGTGCGCCCGCGGCACCCACGGCGTCGCATCGACCGGGCTGGTGTCGACACCGCGGCCGATCCGGTGGAACCACGGACCCATGGTCGGGCCGATCTCGGCCGCGAGCACATGGGCGTCGGACGCTGCGAGCTGCGCGACGGTCTCGATGCCGAGCGAGGCCAGCCTCGCCGCGGTCTTCGCCCCTACCCCCCACAGCGCCCGCGTGGGCCGTTCACCCATCTCGGCGAACCACGTCTCGTCGGTGATCGCGTAGACGCCGGGATCCGGCTTGCCGAAGTCGGTGGCGATCTTCGCCTGCAGCTTGTTGTTGCCGACGCCGACCGAGCAGTGCAGCTGCGTGGCGGCGAGCACCTCCGCCCTGACCTGCTGCGCGAACGCGACGGCATCGGCCAGGGTGTGCGCCGGCAGCGCCTCCGCGCCCGAGGAGGATCCGTCAGCCACGAAGGCCTCGTCCCAGCCGAGCACCTGGACCACGACCGGCGCGGGGCCCCATCGCAGCGAGCGGAGGGTCCTCATGACCTCGACCGACGCGGCGTCGTACGCCGGCGCGTCGACGGGGAGGAAGACCGCGTCGGGGCACTTGCGGGCAGCCAGCCGCAACGGCATGCCGGAGCCGACGCCGTACTTCCGTGCCTCGTAGGAGGCGGTGGACACCACCCCACGCTCGGTCGGGTCGCCCCGACCGCCGACGACGACCGGCCTCCCGGCCAGCTCGGGCCGCCGCAGCACCTCCACCGCCGCGATGAACTGGTCGAGGTCGACGTGCAGGACCCAGCGCCGAGCGCCGTCCCGCTCCAGCGGTGGCTCGGTCACCTTTCGAGGGTGCCACGGAGGGCGGCGCGGGCGCCCCTTTGGGAAATCTAGTAGGACGTCCTAGTATTTACTAGGTAGTCCTACTATCTCTCCGGAGCTGTCGATGACATCGCTGCACCACCCGAAGAACCCGGTCCGGCTCGTGACCGCGTCCAGCCTGTTCGACGGCCACGACGCCTCGATCAACATCATGCGGCGAATCTTCCAGAGCCAGGGCTGCGAGGTCGTCCACCTCGGGCACAACCGCTCGGTGGCAGAGGTGGTCGAGGCCGCGATCGAGGAGGACGTGCAGGGCGTAGCGGTCTCGTCCTACCAGGGCGGACACGTCGAGTACTTCGAGTACCTCGTGCAGCTCCTGCGTGAGCGCGGCGCCGGGCACGTCCAGGTCGTCGGCGGCGGCGGTGGCGTGATCGTCGCCGACGAGATCGAGCGGCTTCGCGACTCCGGCGTCACCATCTTCTCGCCCGAGGACGGCCAGCGGATGGGCCTCCCCGGCATGGTGAACTCCGTCGTCGAGCAGTGCGACGTCGACCTGTGGGACGTGCGACCGGTCAGCGCCGAGCAGGTGCTCGCCGGCGACCGCGGCGCGGTGGCACGGGCCATCACCGGCGCCGAGTCCGGCAAGCTCCCCGCGGAGGTCCTCGACCGGCTGCGAGCAGCCGCGGACGATCGGGTCACGCCGGTCCTCGGCATCACCGGCACCGGCGGCTCGGGCAAGTCCAGCCTGACCGACGAGCTCCTACGGCGCCTCCGCACCGACCAGGAGGACCGGGTCCGGGTCGCGGTGCTCGCCGTCGACCCGACGCGGCGCAAGGGCGGCGGCGCACTCCTCGGCGACCGGATCCGGATGAACAGCCTCGACCTCGCCGGCGCCGGCGGCACCCACCTCGAACGCGACCACGTGTACTTCCGGAGCCTGGCCACACGGGGCGCGCACGAGCTCCCGGACCACCTCTCTGACGTACTGACGGTCCTGAAGGCTGCCGGCTTCGACCTCGTGATCGTGGAGACCCCCGGCATCGGGCAGGGCGACGCGGCGATCGTGCCCTTCTGCGACGTCTCCCTCTACGTCATGACGCCGGAGTTCGGCGCCGCCTCCCAGCTGGAGAAGATCGACATGCTCGACTTCGCGGACGCGGTGGCGATCAACAAGTTCGAGCGGCGCGGTGCCGAGGATGCGCTGCGCGACGTGGGCCGCCAGATGGTGCGCAACCGCGAGGCCTTCGGCTCCCGTCCGGAGGACATGCCGATCTTCGGCACCTCGGCCGCGACCTTCGACGACGACGGGGTCACCGCGCTCTACCAGCACTTGCGCGGCCTGCTTGCCGACAAGGGGCTCCCGGTCGACGCGGGCCGGCTCGCCCCGGTCGCGACGAAGAGGTCGACACGGATCCAGCAGGTGCTGCCGGCGGACCGGGTGCGCTACCTGGCCGAGATCGCCACCACCGTGCGGGAGTACCACGCCCGGACCGAGGAGCTGGTCTCGAAGGCGCGGCGCGCGCAGCGGCTCGGCGACGTGGCTGCCGAGCTGCAGGACGTGCCTCAGGTGGCGGAGCTGGCGCAGCAGGCAGCACGAGACCTGCCCGAGGACGTGGCGGGGCAGCTCGCCGCGTGGCCGGGCGTGGTCGACGACTACCGCAAGGACGCCGAGGAGAACGGGAGTCAGTCCCTCGCCGGCAACCGGATCGCGCGGGTCGCCGTACCGCGGTTCGAGGACCACGGCGAGCTCGTCCGCTTCTGGCGGCGCGAGAACCTGCCGGGCGGCTTCCCCTTCACCGCCGGGGTCTTCCCGTTCAAGCGTGCCGACGAGGACCCGGCGCGGATGTTCGCGGGCGAGGGCGACCCGTTCCGCACCAACCGACGTTTCAAGCTGCTGTCCGAGGGCCAGCCGGCGACCCGGCTGTCCACCGCCTTCGACTCGGTCACCCTCTACGGGCGCGACCCCGACGAGCGTCCTGACATCTACGGCAAGGTCGGCACGTCCGGCGTCAGCGTCGCGACGCTCGAGGACATGAAGGCGCTCTACGACGGCTTCGACCTGCTCTCCCCCACCACGTCGGTCTCGATGACCATCAACGGCCCGGCGCCGACGGTGCTGGCGTTCTTCCTCAACACCGTCATCGACCAGGCGCGCGAGCGGGGGATCCCAGCCGAGAAGGCGCTGCAGACGGTGCGCGGCACGGTGCAGGCCGACATCCTCAAGGAGGACCAGGGCCAGAACACCTGCCTGTTCTCCACGGAGTTCTCGCTGCGCTGCATGGCCGACGTCCAGGAGTGGTTCATCGAGAACGGCGTCCGCAACTTCTACTCGGTGTCGATCTCCGGCTACCACATCGCGGAGGCCGGGGCGAACCCCATCAGCCAGCTGGCCTTCACCCTCGCCAACGGGTTCACCTACGTGGAGTCGTACCTGGCCCGGGGCATGGACATCGACGACTTCGCCCCGAACCTGTCGTTCTTCTTCTCCAACGGGATGGACCCCGAGTACTCCGTGATCGGCCGGGTCGCGCGCCGGGTCTGGGCGATCGCGATGCGCGAGCGGTACGGGGCCAACGAGCGCTCGCAGAGGCTGAAGTACCACGTGCAGACCAGCGGACGCTCGCTGCACGCGCAGGAGATGGACTTCAACGACATCCGCACGACGCTCCAGGCGCTGATCGCGATCTACGACAACGCCAACTCCCTGCACACCAACGCCTACGACGAGGCGGTCACCACGCCGACCGACGACTCCGTACGACGGGCCCTGGCGATCCAGCTGATCATCAACCGCGAGTGGGGCCTGTCGATGAACGAGAACCCGCTCCAGGGGTCCTTCATCATCGACCAGCTGACCGACCTCGTGGAGGAGGCCGTGCTCGCCGAGTTCGACCGGATCTCAGAGCGCGGCGGCGTGCTGGGCGCCATGGAGACCGGCTACCAGCGCGGCCGCATCCAGGACGAGTCCATGCTCTACGAGCACAAGAAGCACGACGGCTCGCTACCGATCATCGGAGTCAACACCTTCCGCAAGCCTCATCCGGCAGGCGGCACTCCCCAGCACGTCGAGCTCGCCCGCGCGACCTCCGCCGAGAAGGAGTCGCAGCTACGACGGGTCCGCGAGTTCCAGTCCGCGAACGCCGAGGAGGCGGAGGCCGCGCTCGCGCGCCTCAAGGAGGCGGCCGTCAGCGGCCAGAACGTCTTCGCGGTGCTGATGGACGCCGCGCGGGTCTGCTCGCTGGGCCAGGTCACCGACGCGTTCTTCGAGGTCGGCGGTCAGTACCGACGCAACGTCTGAGGTCAGGCGGCCCGGCGGGGGGAAACCTTAGATACCTGGTCAGCGGGTCGTGTTCGGGTCCGGGTCGCCCCCGGTCATGTCGCCCTGCGGACTGGTGTTGTCCGTGCCACCCAGCTCACGGAGGAACTCGTGGCACCGGTGCGCGCGCTGTGAGTCCTGTTCCATGACCTCCCTGAAGAACGCGGCGATCTCGTCGCGGCCCGCGTTCTCCGCGTCGCGGACGTACTGGCCGTAGTCGTGCCCGCCCTTCAACGCGTGGTACTGCACGGAGATCAGGTCGTAGGTCACGTCGTCGAAGCCGGTCTCTCCGGTAGCCATCGGTAGCTCCTTCCGTCAGGGTCTGGTCGTACGCCGAGTGGTACCCGACCCCCAGCAGGCCATGCAGCCGGACCACAAGTCGCGCGGCCCGTCGCTACCGTGGGATCGATGCCAGCAACCGACGACCTCGGCCACCCGGTGGACCTGCCGCGTCCTCCCCGGCGGATCGTCTCGCTCGTGCCCTCGATCACCGAGGCACTGGCCACGGACGTGCCCGACCGACTGGTCGGCGCCACCGATTGGTGCACCCATCCCGCCGATCTCGACGTGACCCGCGTGCGAGGCACCAAGAACCCCGACCTGTCGACGATCCGGGCGCTCGACCCGGACCTCGTCGTGGCCAACAAGGAGGAGAACCGCGAGCTCGACGTACGACGCCTCCGCGACGCGGGCGTCCAGGTCTGGGTCACCGACATCGAGACCGTGCCACAGGCCCTGGACTCCCTCGACCGGCTCTACGAGGTGACGCTCGCCGTGACTCGGCCGGACTGGCTGGTGCGAGCGAGGGCGGCCTGGACGGGACCGGCTCCGCCGGCGCTGGGTCGGGTCGTCGTACCGATCTGGCGAGACCCCTGGATGGTGGTGGGCTCCCGCACCTACACCGGCGACCTGCTGCGGCGGCTCGGCTGGGCCAACGCCTTCGCCGACGCCGCCGAGCGGTACCCCAAGGTGGCGGTGTCCGACATCGACCGCACGGACGTCGACCTGGTGCTGCTGCCCGACGAGCCCTACGTGTTCACCGAGGACGACGGCCCGGAGGCGTTCACGCAGGCGCCGACCCGTCTGGTCTCAGGGCGGCTGCTGACCTGGTACGGCCCGGCGATGGTCGAGGCGCACCATCTGCTGCCCCGATGACCGCGGTGGGGGCGGCCCTGCACCGGCCACGGACCGTAACGCCATGCGCCCTACCGGACACCGAGTCGTAACCGCTGGTCAATCTCCTGGCGAAGTCCGGGCGGCACAGTTGCCGCATGAAGAAGCCGACCTCTCCTGAGACCCAGACCCCGGGCCGTCACCTGATCACCATCCCGACCAGGGACCAGACCGAGGACACGGTGGACCACTCACTCCTCCGCCGTGCCAGGCTGCGCGACCGGCACGCACAGAACGTAGCGAGGCTGATGGAGCAGCGCAGGGACCTGCGCGGCGTGTACCCCCTCGCCGACTTCGTCGACGAGGCCATCCGCTGGACCGCCTGAAACCGCTCGACCGCTGAGGGCCCCCAGCCTGGGGCACCGGCCTTCTCGAGGTCTGGCATCGGCTCCTCAGTGACGGCCGGACCCTGATCGGTGCCGGAGCACCCGTCTAGACTCTGAAGGCGTGATCTTCAAGCGAGTGGGAGTCGGGCGTCCCTACCCCGACCACGGGCTTACCTCCAAGGGGTGGGCTGCCGTGCCCCCTCGGCAGGTTCGGCTCGACGATCTCGTCACCACCAAGGACACGCTCCAGCTCTCCTCACTGCTCGACGAGGACTCGACCTTCTTCGGTGATCTCTTCGCCCATGTGGTGTTGTGGAGGGACGAGTACTACTTGGAGGACGGGCTGCACCGAGCGCTCCGCGCGGCGCTCCAGCAGCGCAACGTGCTCCATGCCCGCGTGATCCGAATGGAAGGCTGACCCCCCGCCGTGGAGCTCGAAGTCAACGAGACCGGCCGCTCGGCCATGACCCTCGCCGTGCTGGCGGTGCTCTTCCTCGGCAGTGTCGCCTGGGCCTGGGGACGGGTGACCGAGCCGTTCCCCGAGAAGGTCGACCCTCCGCCCTGCACCGACACCCTGATCGCCGAGGGCGAGGAGGTTGCGCCACCGCAGGTGATGGTCAGCGTCCTCAACGCCGGCGGACCCAACGGACTGGCCGGCCAGACCATGGACCGCCTGGTCGGCCACGGCTTCGGCGAAGGCGAGACCGGCAACGCGCCCCGCGGCGTCGGTCCGGTGGCCGCGCAGGTCTGGGCGAGCGACCCCGGCGATCCGGCGGCGATCCTCCTGGCGTCGTACCTCGGCAAGCGCACCGAGATCGTCGACCAGCCCTCCGACTACCCCGGCCTCACGATCGCGGTGGGCAAGAGGTTCAAGGGCGTCAAGCAGGGCCGGCCGACAGTGACGGCGCAGAAGGACAGCTACGTCTGCACGCCGCCGCTGAGCACCAACCCACAAGACGTCGAGTAGCCGCCGGATCGGGCCTCAGCCCTCGTCCCCCGCGTCACCCAGCCACTGCGCCAGCCGGCCTCCGGCGCTGACCTGCCGCAGCCGCTGCTCGGTGGCTTCGCGCAGCTTGCGCGGTGTCACCACGATCATGTCGTCGCCGTGCCGCAGCACGGTCCGTCGCTCGGGCACCAGCGTCTGGCCGTCGCGGACGATCATCGACACGTTGGCACCGACCGGCAGGCGCAGCTCGCCCACCTCGACGCCGTGCAGCTTGGAGACCGGACTGATCGTCACCTGCAGCAGGTCGGCTGCGACTCGTTCCAGCGGCGCGGCCTCGAGCTCGATGCCCCGTGGCTCGGACCTCCGGGCCACCCGGAGCACCTTGGCCACGAAGGGCAGTGTCGGGCCGGTGACGCAGGTGTAGACCACGACCATCACGAAGACGATGTCGAACAGCTGGTCGGCTCCGTCGACGCCCTCGGCCAAGGGGATGGTCGCGAACACGATCGGCACCGCGCCGCGCAGGCCCGCCCAGGAGAGGAAGCCCAGCTCATGCCAGGGCATCGGTCGCACCAGGGCACTGACAACCATGGAGATCGGCCGGGCGACGAAGGTCAGCACGAGTCCGGCGAGAACGGCCATCCCGATCGTCGTCCAGGTCAGCCGACCGGGCGAGAGCAGCAGGCCGAGCATCACGAACAGCCCGATCTGCGCGATCCAGGCCAGGCCCTCCACGAACGACCGGGTCGCCGTGCGGTGCGGGAGCTCCGCGTTGCCGAGGACCAGCGCGGCGACGTACACGGCGGCGAAGCCGCTCGCGTGGACGGCCGGCCCGGCGCCGTACGCCACGAGGGCCAGGCAGAACACGGCGATCGGGTAGAGCCCGGAGGACGGCAGCGCCGCCCGGCGCATCAGCCACGCGCCGCCGAACCCGATCGCGAGCCCGATCAGCACGCCCACCGCGAGCTCGTAGAGGACGATCCCGGCGACCACCAGCGGGCCGTGGTCCGCCACTGCGCCGGTGGAGATCAGCGTGACGATCACGACCGTCGGTGCGTCGTTGAGCCCGGACTCCGCCTCGAGCACGCCGGTGATCCGCCTGGGCAGCGGCACCGCCCGCAGCACCGAGAACACCGCCGCCGCGTCGGTGGCGGAGGTCACCGCACCGAGCAGCACGGACAGCTCCCACGACAGGCCGAGCAGGAAGTGGCTGCCCACCGCGACGATGGTGACCGACACCGCCATCCCCAGGGTCGCCAGCGACGCGCCGAGCGGCATCGAGTGTCGTACGTCGCGCCAGCTGGTGGTCAGGCCGCCCTCCGCGAGGATGATCGCGAGGGCACCGAACCCGATCGCGTGCGCCATCTCCGCGTTCTCGAACGGAATGCCGACCACGGACTCGCCGAGGATGACGCCGATCAGCAGGTAGAGCAGGAGGCTCGGCAGGCCCACCCGGGAGGACACACGCACGGCCAGCACCGCCAGGAGGGTGACGGCCGAACCCACCAGGACGAAGCTGTCGAGCTGGTGGACATCGAACGTCACTGTCACCTCGGCAGGCGTCGGGGCGGCGGACCCTTAGCGTATCGGTAGAACATGTTCTAGATTTGCCCCATGACCTCGCAGACCCCGGCCGGCCTCGCTGTTCCCGACGTGGTGCCGGCCAGCGCCCTCCCCTCCGATGCCGAGACGTTCGACGTGGTCGTGGTCGGCTTCGGCATCGCCGGTGGATGCGCCGCGCTCGAGGCCGCACGGTCCGGCGCGCGGGTGCTGTTGCTGGAGAAGGCCGCCGTGCACGGCGGCACCTCGTCGATGTCGGGCGGCCACTTCTACCTCGGCGCCGGCACGGCGGTGCAACGGGCGACCGGACACGAGGACTCGGTCGAGGAGATGGTGCGCTACCTGATGGCGAGCACCAAGGACCCGGACGAGGAGAAGATCCGCGCCTATTGCGAGAGCTCGGTCGAGCACTTCGACTGGCTCGAGTCCCTCGGGTTCGAGTTCGAGCGCTCCTACTTCCCGGGCAAGGCCGTCATCCAGCCCGGCACCGAGGGCCTGATGTACACCGGGAACGAGAAGGTCTGGCCCTACCGCGAGCAGACCAGGCCTGCGCCGCGCGGTCACAAGGTGCCAATGCCCGGCGACATGGAGGGCACCAAGATGGTGATGGACCTGCTGCGCCAGCAGGTCGAGCGGGCGGGTGTCGAGGTGCGGTACGAGACGGCCGCGACCAACCTGGTGGTCGATGACGACGCGGTCGTGGGGCTCGCCTGGAAGTCGTTCAGCCGGACCGGCCTGATGCGGGCGGGCGCCGTGGTCATCGCCGCCGGCGGCTTCGTGATGAACAAGGACATGGTCGAGCGCTACACGCCGGCGCTCGGGTCGAAGCTGTTCACCCTCGGCTCGACCTACGACGACGGGCTCGGCATCCGCCTCGGCGAGTCCGTCGGAGCGGCCCTGGAGAACATGGACGAGCCGTTCATCACCGCCCCGTTCTACCCGCCGTCGTCGCTGGTCAAGGGGCTGATCGTCAACCGGCTCGGCCAGCGGTTCGTCGCCGAGGACAGCTACCACGCGCGGACGTCGTACCACGTGCTCAAGCAGCCGGGCGCCGTCGCGTACCTGATCGCCGACAGCGACCACATGGAGGAGCAGCGGATGCCGCTCGTCCCGCTCAAGGACGGCTACGAGACGATCGCGGAGATGGAGCAGGGCCTGGGCCTGCCCGAGGGCTCCCTGGTCGCGACCATGGCGCGCTACAACGAGCACGCCGCGGCCGGCGAGGACCCGGACTTCCACAAGCACCCTGACTGGCTGGCACCACAGACCGCGGGCCCGTGGGGCGTCTACGACCTGACCCTCGGCGTGGCGCTCTACGCCGGCTTCACCCTCGGCGGGATGGCGACGACCGTCGACGGGGAGGTACGCCGCGAGGACGGCTCCGTGATCCGGGGTCTCTACGCCGCCGGTGCGTGCGCCTCCAACATCGCCCAGGACGGCAACGGCTACTGCTCCGGCACCCAGCTCGGCGAGGGCTCGTTCTTCGGGCGGCGGGCGGGGCGGCATGCGGCGGTGCGGGCGGCTGCGGGAATCACCGGTTAACCGGCGATTCCCGCACTTCCCGGCCGTTGCAACACCCGAGAAGTGCCAGGACCGGCCAGGTCGTGGTGCTGATGTGACAGATCCCGGGTCGCCGCGCCGGGCGGTCGTGCTGAGGCGGCTGCACCGGGAGAGGATGTGACCATGGATCGGTACGCCGCAGCGGCTCGCGCGAATGTGCCGCCCTTCCACGTGATGGACCTGCTGGCCGCCTCCGCGGAGCGACAGCGCACGCGAGGGGACATGGTCAACCTCCTCGCGGGCCAGCCGAGCACCGGCGCACCGGCGACGGTGAGCGCCGAGGCCGTGCGGCTGCTGGGATCCGGTGACCCGTTGGGGTACACGCCGGCGACCGGCATCGTCGAGCTTCGCGAGGCGGTCGCCGCCCACTACCGCCGCACCTACGCCATCGAGGTGTCGGCCGAGGACGTAATCGTCACGACCGGGTCGAGTGGCGGGTTCCTGCTGGCTTTCCTGGCGGCCTTCGACGTCGGCGATCGCGTGGCCATCGCACGGCCGGGCTACCCCTGCTATCGCAACGTGCTCACCGCGCTCGGCTGCGAGGTGGTGGAGATCGCGACCGGGCCCGGCTCGCGCTTCCAGCCGACGGTCGAGCAGCTGGCGGAGGCCCACGCCCGGACTCCCCTCGCCGGGGTGGTGGTGGCCAGCCCGGCCAACCCGACCGGCACCATGCTCCTCCCCGCCGAGCTGGCCGCGATCGCCGTCTGGTGCGAGGAGAGCGGCGTCCAGCTGGTCTCCGACGAGATCTATCACGGCATCGAGTACGCCCCCCTCACGCACGGCGAGGCCCTCGCCCGGTGCGCCTGGGAGACCTCGCGGGAGGCGGTCGTCTTCGGGTCCTTCTCCAAGTACTTCTCCATGACCGGCTGGCGGCTCGGCTGGATGCTGGCTCCAGAGCGGCTGCGCCGACCTGTCGACGTGCTCACCGGCAACTTCAGCATCTGCCCGCCCGCCCTCGCGCAGCGCGCGGCGCTCGCCGCCTTCGACGAGGCGGCCTATGCCGAGCTCGACGGCCACGTCCAGCGCTACGCGAACAACCGCACCCTGTTGCTGGACGGACTGCGCCGCCTCGGCATCACCGGACTGGCACCGGCCGACGGCGCCTTCTACGCCTACGCCGACGTCGGGCACCTCACCGACGACTCGATGGCCTACGCCCGGTCCCTGCTGGACCGCACGGGCGTCGCGGTCGCCACCGGTGTCGACTTCGACACCGTCGACGGCGGGCGGTTCCTACGCTTCAGCTTCGCGGGCACCGCCGACGACATCACCACCGCACTGGACCGGATGGACGGCAGTCTCTGACCGTCCACGGACCTGGGGTGGAACTGGCAGGTTTGCAGCCTGCGTGAAGTGGGAAGGGCGCGTTTCATGTACGGCGACAGCGACCGGGTCCGGCACCGGGTCTCGCAGCTGCGAGATCGGGAGGCCGACGTGCGTGCGATGGCCGACCAGCTGGTCGCCCGGACCGATGCGCTGGGCTGGGCCGGGCGCGCCGCCGATGCGATGCGGGAGCGGATCGCCGAGCGGGCGACCCACCTGCGGGCAGCCGCGGACGCGCACGTGGGCGCGGCCGATGCCCTCGACCGGCACGTGCAGGCGGTGGAGGCGGTGAAGGACGAGATCGCCACGATCGAGGCACGGGCAGCCGACCTGATCGCCGACGCGCGCACCCGGCTGTCCGCGATCACCGCCCAGAACGACCGGGGCGAGGGCCCGCAGATCACCCCCGACCCGGAGGACGAGGTCCTCGCCGGTTTCGTCCCGCCCGCGCCCGGCCACCGCGACTGGCTCTCCGTCGAGCTCCCCGGACTGTAGGAGAACCGTGCCGACCATCGACCTCACGACGCCCTCGGGTAGACCCGAGCCACCGGCTCCACCGCCGCGTCCGGTCGACGCCGCCCCCCGTCGGATCGGGCTGACCCTCCCTGAGCTGCAGCACGCCGCCATCCTGGCGGGCGGCGCACCCCTGCCGTTCGAGGTGGCCCCGCCTTCGGCTGCGGACGCGATGGAGAGCCGGCTCGGACGGAGCCCGGCGACGGCCGAGGATCAGGCCTACCGCGAGGTGGTCGCCGGCCTCCACGATCCGGGCGAGTCCCTCACCCGGCGCGGCCTGCTCTCCTCCGACGAGCTCGACGACGGCCTGGCCGGCGCCATCGGACTGCTGGCCGCCCCGCGGCTGGCCCTCGACGTCGACGTCCGGATGGGCCCGGTGCAGGCCAAGGCGTGGCATCGCCAGGACGGTCGTGCCGTGGCGTCGCTGGCGACCGTCGACGGCGTCGTCTTCGAGCTCGCCTGGTTCGGCACCGACGCGTGGGCGAGCGAGCTCGCGCGGGTTGCGGCGGTGTCGGAGGAGATCAGGCTCGCCGAGTCGGCCGTGCCGCCGTACCTGGACCTGCCCTACGAGCTCGCCGACGCGGCGGCGGAGGCCACCCGCACCGGCCGCGGCGACCTGCTGCCCGTCCTCGTGGCGCGAAGCTCGGGCCGGGTCCTGGGCCCCGACGGGCCGCTCGCCGACCCCGAGGTGGCCCGCGCGCTGACGG
>NZ_SSXI01000042.1 GCF_004803405.1 Nocardioides sp.
AACCAGGAGGTCGGCACCCTCCAGCCGGTGGGCGAGGTCGACCTCCCCGCGGGCGTGCCCCTGTTCGTCGACGCCGCCGCAGCGGTGGGACACACGACCGTGCCCGGCCGGTGGGACGCGCTGGCCGCCTCCGCTCACAAGTGGGGCGGACCTGCGGGGGTCGGGGTGCTCGCCGTACGTCGCTCGACACGGTGGACCAACCCGTTCCCGGGCGACGACGGCCTCGACCTGCTCGGAGGCTTCGCCAACGTCCCGGGCGCGCTCGCGGCCGCTGCGGCACTCCAGGCGGTCGTCGCGGAGCGGGAGGAGGTCGCGGCCCGCCAGTTCCGGCTGGTCGAGCGGATCCGGACCGCTGCGGCCGCCCTGCCCGACACCGAGGTCGTCGGCGACCCGGTCGCCCGGCTCCCCCACCTGGTGACCTTCTCGTGTCTCTATGTCGGCGGCGACGAGATCGTCAGCGAGCTCGCCCGGAGGGGCTACGGGGTCGCCAGCGGCTCGGCGTGCACGGCCTCGACGCTGGAGCCGAGCCATGTGCTGGCGGCGATGGGCGCGCTGACGCACGGCAACCTCCGGGTGTCGCTGGAGCGCGACACCACCGAGGAGCAGGTCGTGGGCTTCTGCGCCGCCCTGACCGACGCCGTCGCCGAGATCCGCGGACGGGCAGGCCTGGGATGATCGAGATCGACTGCCGTGACCTGCCCTGTCCGCGCCCGATCATCGAGCTCGCCAAGGCGCTGCCCGGCGTGCCGGTCGGCGAGCGTCTCGCCGTGGTCGCTCATGACCCGGCGGCGAGGTACGACGTGCCGGCCTGGTGCCGCATGCGCGGCCAGGAGTACGTCGGCGAGGAGGCCGCCGAGGACGGCGCCCCGCGCTACGTGGTGCGCCGGCTCAGCTGACCACGGCGGTCAGTCGATGTGCTTCGCGATCTCGTCCGCGGCCGCATCGCCGTACGAGGCCCGGACGCGGTCGACGAACTGTTGCGGGGTGAACTCGTACTCCTGGGTGCCGACCGTCTCCACGACGTAGGCGGCGAGCACGCAGCCGACCTGCGCGGCCCGCTCCAGGGAGGTGCCCCAGGAGAGCGCAGCGAGGAAGCCGCCGCGGAAGGCGTCGCCGACGCCGGTGGGCTCCACCGCCGCGACGTCCTTGGCGGCCGGGACCTCGAACGACGTGCCGTCGTTCTTCGTGACCCGCACGCCGTCCTTGCCGAGCGTGGTCACCTGGATGTCGACCTTGGCCAGGATCTCCTCGGCACTCCACCCCGTCTTCTTCTCGATGACGTGCGACTCGTACTCGTTGGAGAACAGGATGGTCGCGCCCTCGATGAGGTCCCGGATCAGGTCGCCCTCGGCGAAGGCCAGCTGCTGGGAGCAGTCGGCGATGAACGGGTACCCGCGCTGGCGGCACTCGGCGGTGTGGCGCTTCATCGCGTCGGGGTCGTCGGCGCCGATCACGACGTAGGCCGGCGCACCGACCCGCGCCACGATCGGGGCCAGCTCGATCTGGCTGGCCTCACTCATCGCGCCGGGGTAGAACGAGGCGAACTGCGCCATCGTCGAGTCGGTCGTGCAGACGAAGCGCGCGGTGTGCTTGCTCTCGGAGATGTGGACCGCGTCGCAGTCCACTCCGTGGCGCTCCAGCCAGGAGCGGTAGTCGGCGAAGTCCTCGCCAGCGGCGCCGACGAGCACCGGGCGGAGGCCGAGCTTGGCGAGACCGAAGCACATGTTGGGCGCGACACCACCGCGGCGGATCTCGAGGTCGTTGACCAGGAAGGACACCGAGAGCTTGTCGAGCTGGTCGACGACCAGGGAGTCGGCGAACTTGCCGGCGAAGGTCATCAGATGGTCGGTGGCGATGGATCCAGCGATCAGCAAGGAGCCCGTGGGTGCAGTCACGACACGGAACATTAACGGAGACGCCACGTCGCTACCGACCGGTACTGCTGGGCCTACCCCGCGGTAACGCCTAGCGTCGAAGCATGTCGTCCTACGAAGAGATCTCCACGCCCGGCGAGATGCGTGCCGACTGCGAGGCCGTCAGCCGTCGACTCGAGCAGGCGGCCGTCAAGGCCACCCGCCCCGCCCCCAGCATCCACTTCGACGAGTTCCCCCGCGAGGTCCCCAAGCGCGAGATCGAGATCTCCGAGGCCGCCCAGCGGCTCGCGAACGCCTTGCACCTGCATCTGGACTAACCCCGAGTTGGGACCTTTGAGGCCCCGACATGGGACAAAAACGAGAGAAGCGGCGGCCATCGGCCGCCGCTTCTCCCATGTCGGGACCTCAAAGGTCCCAACTCGGCATCAGTGGAAGGAGTCTCCACAGGCGCAGGAACCCGTGGCGTTCGGGTTGTCGATCGTGAAGCCCTGCTTCTCGATGCTGTCGACGAAGTCGATCATCGCGCCGCTGAGATACGGCACGCTCATCCGGTCGACGACGACGGAGAGGCCATCGAAGTCCGTCACGACGTCGCCGTCGAGGCTGCGCTCGTCAAAGAAGAGCTGGTAGCGAAGTCCGCTGCAGCCACCCGGCTGAACGGAGATCCGAAGCTGCAGGTCATCACGACCCTCCTGCTCCAGCAGGCTCTTGACCTTGCCAGCCGCAACCGGGCTCAGGTTGATCTGGTCCTCGCGGCGCTCCACGGTCACGGGGGCCTCGACCGTGGTGGTCGTCGCTCCGGGGGCCTCGTGGCTGTGGCCGGTGCCGCAGCCGCACTGGTCGCTCATTGCTCACTCCAGGTGTCAGGTCGGTGTTCGACTAGTCCCAATGGTCGCACACGGACGGTTATTCCCACGCCTTCGTGGCTCCGCCTGGCGCCTCACCAGACCAACACCGGCTTGACCACCCTGCCGGCCGCGGAGTCGGCCACGGCGTCCGCGATCCGATCGAACGGGTACGTCGCGACCAACCGGTCCACGTCGAGCTTGCCGGCGGCGCGCAGGGCGAGCAGCTCCGGGATCGTCACCAGCGGGTCCGCCTCACCCTCGACCGAGGAGCGGATGACCTTCCCCGACTGCAGCAGGTCGATCGCGTCGATCGTGTACTCCGGCGCACCCAGGCCGAGGGCGACGAGCATCCCCTTGGGGCGCAGCGCGTGCTGTGCCTGCAGGACCACCCCGGGCAGCGCCGTCGTGTCGATGGCGTACGACGCCCCGCCGCCCGTGAGCGCCTTCACTCGCTGCTCGACCGGCTCGGCTCCCTCCTGCGTGGGGTCGAGGGCCGTGGCTCCGTAGGACTCAGCGATCTCGCGGCGCGAGGGCAGCGGGTCGACGGCGATGACCGTCTCCACGTCGAGGCCGCGGGCGGCGGCCACCGCCGCGAGCCCGACGGCGCCCGCCCCGAACACCACGACGCTGTCGGTCGGCTTGGGCTGCAGCAGGTTGAGGACGGTGCCGGCACCGGTCTGGAACCCGCACGCGAACGGGGCCAGGCGCGTCAGGTCCAGCGCCTTGTCGACGACGACGCAGTTGTCGGCGTAGGCCAGTGCGTGCCTGGCGAAGCTGGACTGGCCGAAGAATGACCCGAACACCGTCTGGCCCGGCTGCGCCTCGCCTGCCCTCTTCATCGTGGTCGACCCGTCTGCGCGCATCCCCATGTAGTTGAGGAGCAGCGACTGGTCGCAGTAGCCGACGTCGCCGGCCCGGCACGGCTCGCACTCCCGGCAGGAGCGGAAGCTCATCACGACGTGGTCGCCGACCGCGATGCCGGTGACGGCCGACCCCACCGCCTCGACGACGCCGGTGCCCTCGTGGCCCATGACCGTCGGCATCATCTCGGCGGGCAGCATCGTCGGCACGGTGAGGTCGGTGTGGCACAGCCCGGTCGCGACGACCCGGACCAGGACCTCGTCGTCGCGCGGCTCGTCGAGCTCGACCTCGGCGAACGTGAAGTCGCCGCCCGGCTCCTCCACCAGCAGGACTGTCGTCCTCATCGCTCGTGCCCCCACCCGAGGGTGTCGAGGACGATGGTGCCGGGCTCGCCACCGCCGGTCTCCCTGTCGGCTCTGTGATCAGTCACACCGGCAATCTAGAACATGTTCCAGTCCGCCGTCTCGGTCCGGTCAGGCCGACCAGGTCCGCGCCACCCGAGCCGCGAGCTCCGAGAGGGCTCCCGCGGGATCCGAGAACGCCCGGTCCTCCCCCACCGCCTCCACCAGTGAGTAGGCGGCATCCATCCCCAGCGCCCGCATCTCGCGGGAGCCGACCAGGACCTGCCCGGCGAGCGCGATGCACGGTCGCAGCGCCTCGGCAGCAACCGCAGCGACCCCGTACGGGACCTTCCCTGCCCGGCTGCTGAAGTCGAACGCGCCCTCTCCGGTGATGACGAGGTCCGCCACGCGGGCCTGCTCCTCCAGGCCGACGGCCTGCGCCACGAGCTCGATCCCCGAGACACGCCGGGCGCCGAGCAGCATCAGGCCGAAGCCGAGCCCGCCACCGGCGCCGGCGCCGGGCTCGAGCGCGAGGCGTCGGTCGGTCGCGGCCGCGAACTGCTCGAGGAAGCCGTCGAGCTCGACCAGGCCGTGCTCGGCGATGCCCTTCTGGGGGCCGAAGGCCTTGGTCGCGCCGAAGAGCCCGGTGAGCGGGTTGTCGACGTCGGTCGCAGCGACCAGCCCGATGCCCGCGAGGAAGCTCCTCGGCACGGAGAGGTCCACACTGCCCACGCCGTCGAGGAAGATCCCGCCGAGGTCCAGCGACACGTCCGCCTCGGCGCCCAGCGCGGCCAGCATCCCGGCGCCACCGTCGTTGGTGCCCGAACCGCCGAGACCGACCACGATCCGGCGGGCACCGGCGTCCATCGCCGAGAGCAGCAGCGTGCCGACCCCGACGGTCGACCCGAACTCGCCGCCCTCCCCCCGGGTCAGGTGGATGCCGCAGGCCTGGGCGCTCTCGACGTACGCCGTCTCACCCACGACGAGCAGCGTGGCCGGCACCTCGTCGCCGTGCGGCGACTCCACGGTCACTGCCAACAGCTCGCCGCCGAGCGTCGCGTGCAGGACTGCGACGAAGCCGGGGCCGCCGTCGGACATCGGTGCGAGGACGACCTCGTCGGCAGGCGCCGTCCGCCGCCAGCCGGACGCGATCGCCTCGGCGGCCTCGACGGCCGACAACGTGCCGGCGAACTTGTCGGGGGCCACCAGAACTCGCATGCGCTCCATCATCGCGGACCCCTACCGTGTCCGCGTGGACGACCTGCGGATCCGCCCGATGACGACTGAGGACCTCGCGGCGGCGGAGCGGATCAGCGACGACGCCTTCTACGAGCTCGACGTGGCAACCCACGTGCCGGGCAGGCCGCGGCCGGAGCGACGTACGCCGGAGCGATCGGCGGCGTGGGTCGCGCGGAGCGCCCGCTTCCTGGAGTCCGATCCCGGGGGCTCGTGGGTCGCCGAGGACGCCTCGGGCGTCGTGGGATTCGCCAGCAGCGCCCGGCGCGAGGAGGTCTGGTTCCTGGCGACCTTCGCCGTGGAGCCGGGGCGGCAGGGCGCCGGGATCGGAGCGCCGCTGCTCGAGGTCGCCGTCGAGTACGGCCGCGACTGCCCACGATGGATGCTCTCCGCCTCCGACGACCCCCGCGCCCTGCGTCGCTACCACCGGGCCGGGCTCAGGCTGCATCCGCAGATGACCCTCACGGGCACGGTCGACCGCTCAACGCTGCCGGCCGTCTCCGGGGTCCGGGAGGGGACGCCCGAGGACCGGGAGTGGATGGACGAGCTCGACCGGCGCCTGCGCGGCGGCCCGCACGGCCCCGACCACGACTCACTCGCCGACTCGACCAGCCTGGTCGTGACGGCAGAGCGCAGCGGCTACGCCTACGCCCGCCCCGACCACCTCGCCGTCCTCGGCGCGCGGGACGCGACCGCCGCCCGCACGCTGCTCTGGGAGTGCCTGGCCCGATCGGGCGACAGATTCGAGATCGGGCACGTCACGTCGGCCAACGGCTGGGCGGTGGAGATCGGCCTCGACACGCGGCTGTCCCTGTCCACCTCGGGATTCCTGGGCCTGCGCGGGATGGATCCGCCCGCGCCGTACGTTCACCACGGTGCGCTGCTGTAGCACCGCGACGGCACGGAATCGGCGGCCACGCGGCCGCAGAATAGGATTGGGCCATGACGACCGTCGACCTCCCGCTGCTGCCACTCGGCCGCGGCGCCGACCAGCTCTCCGAGCGTGGCGTCGAGTGCCCCGGCGACCTGCCGTCGGCCTCCGACCCGGACCTGGTCGCCCGTGCCGAGGCCGCCAAGGAGAAGCTGGGCGACAAGGTCTTCGTCCTGGGCCACCACTACCAGCGCGACGAGGTCATCCAGTTCGCCGACGTGACCGGGGACTCGTTCAAGCTGGCCCGCGACGCGGCCGCTCGGCCCGCCGCCGAGTACATCGTCTTCTGCGGCGTGCACTTCATGGCGGAGTCCGCCGACATCCTCACCGGCCCCCAGCAGCAGGTGATCCTTCCCGACATGGCCGCCGGCTGCTCGATGGCCGACATGGCGCGCATCGCCCAGGTGGAGAAGGCCTGGGATGCGCTGGCCGCGGCCGGCGTCCAGGACCTCGTCGTGCCGGTGACCTACATGAACTCCAGCGCGGCGATCAAGGCCTTCTGCGGCCGCAACGGCGGCGTGGTGTGCACCTCGTCGAACGCCGAGGTCGCGCTCGACTGGGCGTTCCAGCAGAAGGGCGTGGACACCAAGGTGCTGTTCCTGCCCGACCAGCACCTCGGTCGCAACACCGCGGTGCTCAAGCTGGGCTACTCCCTCGACGACTGCGTGGTGTGGAACCCGCACAAGCCCGACGGCGGCCTGACCCCCGAGGAGCTCGCCAAGGCGCGGGTCATCCTGTGGAAGGGCCACTGCTCCGTGCACGGCCGCTTCACGGTGGACGTGATCGACGACCTACGTGCGAAGGTCCCGGACCTCAATGTGCTCGTGCACCCGGAGTGCCAGCACGAGGTCGTCCTCAACGCCGACTTCGTCGGCTCGACCGAGTACATCATCAACACGATCGAGGCCGCTCCGCCCGGTTCCAGCTGGGCGATCGGCACCGAGCTCAACCTGGTGCAGAGGCTTGCGAACGCCCATCCGGACAAGAACATCATGTTCCTGGACCGCAACGTCTGCTACTGCTCGACGATGAACCGGATCGATCTCCCGCACTTCGTGTGGGCGATGGAGAGCCTCGTCGACGGCGTCGTGGTCAACCGGATCGAGGTCGACCCGAAGACCGAGGCCGAGGCGCTCGTGGCGCTGCAGCGGATGCTCGACCTCCCCGGCAAGACCCACCGTGACTGATACCCAGCTGGTCAGGAAGGCCTGAGCGTGTTCAAGCGCACCAAGTCCCCCGTCGTCGAGGAGCAGACCGCTCCGGCCAAGCCCGGCGGGAAGGGACGCCCGACGCCCACCCGCAAGGAGGCCGAGGCGGCCGCCCGAGCACGCGCCAAGGGTCCACGGGACCGCCGCGAGCTGAGCAAGAAGCAGCGGGCGTACCGCGCCGAGGAGAGCCGCAAGATCCGCCAGGCGATGAAGAGCGGCGACGAGCGCTACTTCCTGGCCCGTGACCGCGGTCCGGTGCGCCGGTTCATCCGCGACTACGTCGACGTCCGGTTCTCGATCGTCGAGATGGTCATCCCGCTCATGATCATCGGCCTGATCCTCGGCTACACCGGAAGCCCGGCGCTGGTCCAGGCCAGCAGCCTGGTGCTGCTCGCCACCGTGCTCTTCGTCGTCGTGGACATGGTGCTCCTCCGGTGGCGGCTGCGGCGCGAGCTGCGTCGCCGGTTCCCCGAGGAGCCACTGAAGGGCACCACCTACTACGCGCTCACGCGGGCGATGCAGATGAAGTTCATGCGGCTCCCCAAGGCGCGGGTGAAGATCGGCCAGTCCCTCCCCGAGGACTACGCGAGGTAGCGCCCACGGGGCGCGGTTGCCCTAGGTTGCAGGGCGTGAAGCTGATCCTCGCTCTGCACCGGCTCGAACTCGGACGGACGCTGCTCGGCGCCGACTTCCGCACAGCGCTCGCCGGGATGGGCGTCAGCCGAGTCCAGGTGAACCTCGACGACGACGCCGTCGCGCCCGCCATGAGGTTCGGCCCCGGCGCGGCGATCACCGCCGTGGTCAGCGCGTGGACGTCCGGCGACCCTGCGGCGGTCGCCGGCGTCGTACGACGGGTGGACGGGACGGCTGACGGCTGGCTGGTCGAGGAGCGGGAACCGCTCGTCCCGCCCGCCGTCGCGGACGGTGAGCGCGCGGACGCCCTGGCGAACGTCGCGTTCCTGCGCCGCCCCCCGTCCATGCCCTACGACGCCTGGCGGGCCGACTGGCTCGAGCGGCACACGCAGGTGGCGATCGACACCCAGGGCACGTTCGGCTACGTGCAGAATCCCGTGATCGAGCCGCTCACCGAGGGCGCGCCCGACGTGGCGGGCATCGTCGAGGAGCTGTTCCCGATGGCGGCGCTCTCGGACCACCACGCGTTCTACGGGAGCGGAGGCGACGAGGGTGAGTTCCAGCGCCGGTTCGCCGCTCTTATGGACAGCTGCGCGCGGTTCGGCGCCGACCAGGGCCTCGACCTGGTGCCCACCAGCCGCTACTGCTTCGAGCTGGTCGCGGGCCCCTAGGCGAGCGCCTCGGAGCGACGCGGCGACCGCGTCAGCGACGGATCGGTGGTGACCACCCCGTCGAGCACGTCGTCGATCGCCCTCATCGTGTCGGCGTCCAGCTTCACGCCGGCCGCCTTGACGTTCTCGGTGACCTGCTCGGGGCGGCTGGCGCCGATGATCGCCGCGGAGACGTTGTCGTTCTGCAGCACCCAGGCGACGGCGAGCTGGGCGAGCGAGAGCCCGGCCTCCTCTGCGATCGGCCGCAGCCGCTGCACGCGCTCGAGGACGTCGTCCTTCATCCAGCGGCTGATCATGTCGGCGCCGCCCTTGTCATCGGTCGCCCTCGACCCGGCCGGCGGCTGCTGGCCGGGCAGGTACTTGCCCGTCAGCACGCCCTGCGCGATCGGCGACCAGACGATCTGGCCGATGCCCAGCTCGCGGCTGGTCGGAATCACCTCGGCCTCGATGGTCCGCCAGAGCATGGAGTACTGCGGCTGGTTGGAGACCAGCGGCACTCTCAGGTCACGCGCCAAATCGTACGCGGCGCGGATCTCCTCGGCTCGCCACTCCGAGACGCCGATGTAGAGCGCCTTGCCGGCACGGACGACGTCGGCGAACGCCAGCATCGTCTCCTCCAGGGGCGTCTCGTGGTCGTAGCGGTGCGCCTGGTAGAGGTCGACGTAGTCGGTGCCGAGCCGCCGAAGCGAGGCGTCGATCGACTCGAGGATGTGCTTGCGCGACAGGCCGTGGTCGTTGTGCTTGCCGGGGCCGGTCGGCCAGAAGACCTTGGTGAAGATCTCGAGGCCCTCGCGGCGCTCTCCCGCGAGTGCCTTGCCCAGGACCGACTCGGCGGCCGTGTTGGCATACACGTCCGCGGTGTCGAAGGTCGTGATCCCGTCGTCCAGAGCCTGGCGGACGCACGCCGTAGCCGCGTCCTCCTCGACCTGCGAGCCGTGGGTGAGCCAGTTGCCGTACGCGATGGCCGAGATCCTGAGGCCGCTCGCACCGAGGTTGCGGATTTCCATGTCCCCGACCCTATCGAGTGGACCCAGCCTGTCAGGATGGCCGCATGGTCGCTGCTGACGTCTCCGTCCGGATCGCGTGGGCCGCCGATGCCGAGGCCATCGCCGGGGTGCAGCTCCGCGCGTGGCAGGAGAGGTACGACGACCGCCTGGCTCCGCTGCTGAGCGACCGCGGCATCGAGCCGGCCTCGCTGGCCGCGGCGTGGCACGGCTCGCTGACCCGGCCACCGGAGGCGCGACACCGGGCTCTCGTGGCACTGGAGCGGAACCGGGTGGTGGGCTTCGCGCTCACCGGCCCGGCCACCGACCCCGACGCCGACCCCGCGACCGACGGCGAGGTCGCGGAGTTCACGGTGGACCCCGCCGAGACCCGCACCGGCCACGGCTCCCGGCTGATCCAGGCGTGCGTGGACACGCTGGTGGCCGACGGCTTCGACCGGGCCGTGTGCTGGGTGGAGACCACCGACGACGCGTTCCGGGCATTCCTCGAGAGCGCCGGGTGGGCGCCGGACGGCGCCGCCCGGGAGCTCGCCGACGAAGCGGGGACCGGCACCGTGAAGCAGGTCCGGCTCCACACGGCCCTCGCCTGAGCGGTCGACTCCCCGCCGCCAGCAGGACGGCGACGGCGACGGCGACCGAAGAGACCGGGGACCTCGAGACCTCGGTGGGAGCCGCCTTCCTGGCCCCCTGTGGCCTCGTCAGGACCCCGCGACCGCCCGGGCGGGCCTCGGGCCCGCCGCGCGTCCCGCGGCCGGCACAACGGCCGTCACGTCCGCAGACGCCTCAGTCCAGGTCTCGGTCCAGGCTCAGTCCAGGTCGAGGAAGCTCTCCAGGCCCACGGTGAGCCCCGGGAACCCGGCGATCCTGCGCACGCCGGACAGCACGCCCGGCGTGAACGACGCCCGGTCCAGCGAGTCGTGCCGGATGGTCAGGGTCTCCCCCAGTCCGCCGAGCACCACCTCCTGGTGCGCCACCAGCCCCCGGATCCGCAGGCCGTGCACGCGGATCCCTTCGACGTCGGCACCGCGGGCCCCGTCCAGGCCCGTCGAGGTCGCGTCCGGGATCGGCGGGCAGCCCGCCGCACGACGGGCGGCGGCGATCATCTCCGCCGTCCGGCGCGCGGTGCCGCTCGGCGCATCCGCCTTGGTCGGGTGATGCAGCTCGACGACCTCGACCGACTCGAAGAACGGTGCCGCGATGGCGGAGAAGCGCATCATCAGGATCGCGCCGATCGAGAAGTTCGGCGCGATCAGCACGCCGACGCCCGGAGCCTCGGCCAGCAGACCGCGCAGCGTCTCGAGGCGCGACTCGTCGAAGCCGGTCGTCCCGACGACGGCATGGATCCGGTTGTCGATGCAGAACCTGAGGTTGTCCATCACCACGTCGGGATGGGTGAAGTCGACGACGACCTGGGTATCGGTCTCCGTCAGGGTCGAGATCGGGTCGCCATGGTCGACCTCTGCGCTCAGCTCGAGGTCGTCGGCGCCGCTGACGGCCTTGACGACCTCGGAGCCCACCTTGCCCCGGGCGCCGAGCACCCCGACCCGGAGGAGTGCGCCGGCAGCGCTGGACGGTGCGTTCTTCGCGACACTTGCAGCCACGGGACCAAGGTAGTGCGTCGGCCCGGATGCGGTTCTGGCAGGCTGACCCCCATGGCGGTGCAGAAGATCCCGGCCCGGATCAGGTGGGCAGTGGATTTCATGGACGTCCAGCCCAACGACCACGTGCTGGAGATCGGGTGTGGCAACGGCGCAGCTGCCGACCTCATCTGCCGACGTCTCGAGGGCAAGGGCAAGATGTTTGCCATCGACCGCTCCGAGGCCGGCGTGGACCGGACGAAGGCCCGCTGCGCGGACCACATCGAGGCCGGCAGGCTCACCGTGCGTCAGATCGACCTCGCCACGCTGCGGGTGCCGGTCAAGCGGCTCACGAAGGTCTTCGCCTTCGACGTCAACCTGTTCTGGGTGCGCGACGCCCACGAGGAGATCGCGCTCCTGCACGAGCGCATCCTGCCGGGCGGATCGGTCAACCTCTTCTTCGACGCGAGCCGCCCCGACCAGGTGCCGGGCATCCTCAGCAAGGCCTCCGCGCAGCTGCGCGACGCCGGCTTCCGGGTCTACATCGTGGACTCCAAGGAGCCCCCGGTCATCGGCATCATCGGGCGCCGCTGACGCCGCGTCAGGCGGGCCCGACGACGGCCAGCAGCTCCGGCCGGGAGAAGATCTCGGCGGCCACGGCTCGTACGTCCTCCAGCGTCACGCCCTCGATCCGTCCGATGACGTCGTCGAGGCCGAGCACGTCGCCGTACACAAGCTCGTTCTTGCCGAGCCGCATCATGCGGGAGGCGGAGTCCTCGAGGCCGAGGATCATCCCGCCGACCAGCTGGCCCTTGCCCCGGGCGAGCTCGTCGGCGGTGATGCCGGATCCGGCGATCTTGTCGAGCTCGCCGCGGACGACGTCGAGGACCTCCTCACGGCGGTCGGGCAGGCAGCCCACCGCGACGCCCACGAGGCCCGAATCGGCGTAGTGGCTGGCGAAGGAGTAGACGGAGTAGGCCAGCCCGCGGTGCTCGCGGACCTCCTGGAACAGGCGGCTCGACGTGCCGCCGCCGAGCGCGGTGTTGAGAACGCCCAGCGCGTAGCGGCGCTCGTCGTCGCGGGTGAGTCCTTCGCGGCCGATGACGAGGTTGACCTGCTCGAACGGCCGGTCGACCTGCGCGGTGCCAGCGCTCACCTTCGGCCGGCGACGGCTGCCGCGCGGGTCGCCGGGCGCGGCCTCTGCCTCGAGCCAGCCCTGGCGGGCGAAGGACTTCCGGATCGCCTTCACCACGGCGCCGTGGTCGACCGCGCCGGACACGGAGATGACCGTGTTGCCCGGGACGTAGTGCCGGCGGTAGAAGCGCCTGATCTGGGCAGGAGTCATCGCCTCGATGGACTCCGTGGTGCCGGCGATCGGCCGACCCAGGGGCGACTGGGCCCCCCAGGCCAGCTCCGCCAGCAGGTTCTGTACGACGTCGTCGGGGTCGTCGTCGTGCATCGCGATCTCGTCGAGGATCACGTCCCGCTCGGCGTCGACGTCGTGGGGCGCCACCAGCGAGCTGGTGACCATGTCGCCGAGGACGTCCACCGCCAGCGGCAGGTCGTCGGAGAGCACCCGAGCGTGGAAGCAGGTGTACTCCTTGGCGGTGAAGGCGTTGAACTCACCGCCGACCGCATCCAGAGCGATCGAGATGTCGAGTGCCGACCGCTCCCCCGTGCCCTTGAAGAGCACATGCTCCAGGAAGTGCGAGGCACCGTGGGTGGTGGTCGACTCGTCGCGTGAGCCGACGCCCACCCACACCCCGATCGAGGCCGACCGCGCCCCGGCCATGTGCTCCGTGACGATCCGCAGGCCCGAGCTGAGCTGGGTCCTGCGCACCTGGGAGGTCACCTGGCCGGAGGCGTCCCGGACGGTCTCGAGGGTGCGGGTGGTGGGGCGCCGGCTCACGCGGCGATCACGCCTCGGACTTCTCAGACTCGTCGGCGACCTCGTCGTCGGCCTCCGCGCCGCCCTCGTCCTCGACGACCGGGACCAGCGACAGCTTGCCGCGGTCGTCGATCTCGGCGATCTCGACCTGGAGCTTCTGACCGACCGACACGACGTCCTCGACGCTCTCCACCCGCTTGCCGCCGGCGAGGCCGCGCAGCTTGCTGATGTGCAGGAGGCCGTCCTTGCCGGGCATGAGGGCGATGAAGGCACCGAAGTTGGTGGTCTTCACGACCGTGCCGAGGTAGCGCTCGCCGACCTCCGGCATCGTCGGGTTGGCGATCGCGTTGATGGCCTGACGGGCAGCCTCGGCCGCCTCGCCGTTGGTCGCACCGATGTAGACCGTGCCGTCGTCCTCGATGGACAGCGTCGCGCCCGTGTCGTCCTGGATCTGGTTGATCACCTTGCCCTTCGGGCCGATGACCTCACCGATCTTGTCGACCGGGACCCGGACGGTGATGATCCGCGGGGCGTGCACCGACATCTCCTCAGGAGCGTCGATGGCCTCGGCCATGACGTCCAGGATCGCGATCCGCGCGTCGTAGGCCTGGCCGAGCGCGGAGGCGAGCACCTCGGCGGGGATGCCGTCGAGCTTGGTGTCGAGCTGGAGCGCGGTGACGAACTCCCGGGTGCCGGCGACCTTGAAGTCCATGTCGCCGTAGGCGTCCTCGGCTCCGAGGATGTCGGTCAGCGCGACGTACTCCGTCTTGCCGTCGACCTCACCGGAGATCAGGCCCATCGCGATTCCCGCGACCGATGCCTTCAGCGGGACACCGGCCTGCAACAGCGACAGGGTCGAGGCGCAGACCGAGCCCATCGAGGTCGAGCCGTTGGAGCCCATCGCCTCGGAGAGCTGACGGATCGCGTAGGGGAACTCCTCGCGTGAGGGGAGCACCGGGAGCAGCGCCCGACGGGCCAGGGCACCGTGGCCGACCTCGCGACGCTTGGGCGAGCCCACCCGACCGGTCTCGCCGGTCGAGAACGGCGGGAAGACGTACTTGTGCATGTAGCGCCGGTGCTTCTCCGGCGACAGCGTGTCGAGCTGCTGCTCCATCTTCAGCATGTCGAGGGTGGTGACACCCAGGATCTGGGTCTCGCCGCGCTCGAACAGCGCCGAGCCGTGCACCCGCGGGATCACGCCGACCTCGGCGTGCAGCGGGCGGATGTCCGCGAGGCCACGGCCGTCGATGCGGACCTTCTCCCGGAGCACACGGTCGCGGACGAGCTTCTTGTTCAGCGCGCGGAACGCGGCGCCGATCTCCTTCTCGCGGCCCTCGAACTGGCCGCCGACCTGCTCGAGCAGCGAGGCCTTGATCTCGTCGAGCTTGTCCTCGCGGTCGTGCTTGCCCGCGATGGTCAGCGCCTGCGCAGTCTCGGCGGCCACTGCGTTCTCGACGGCGGCGTACACGTCGTCCTCGAAGTCGAGGAAGACCGGGAACTCCTGGACGGGCTTCGCGGCGGCCTTGGCCAGCTCGGCCTGAGCCTCGCAGAGCTGCTTGATGAACGGCTTCGCCGCGTCGAGGCCTCCGGCGACCACGCCCTCGGAGGGGGCGGTGGCACCGGACTGGACGAGCTCGAAGGTCTGCTCGGTCGCCTCGGCCTCGACCATCATGATCGCGACGTCACCGGTCTCGGTGACCCGACCGGCGACGACCATGTCGAAGACGGCCTTCTCGAGCTGGCTGTGGCTGGGGAACGCGACCCACTGGTTCTCGATGAGGGCGACGCGCACGCCGCCGACCGGGCCGGAGAACGGCAGGCCCGAGAGCTGGGTCGAGATCGACGCTGCGTTGATCGCGAGCACGTCGTAGGGCTGGTCGGGGTCGAGCGCCAGGACGGTGATGACCACCTGGACCTCGTTGCGCAGGCCCTTCTTGAACGTCGGCCGCAGCGGACGGTCGATCAGGCGGCAGGTGAGGATCGCGTCCTCGCCCGGGCGACCCTCGGACCGGAAGAACGAGCCGGGGATCTGGCCCACGGCGTACATCCGCTCCTCGACGTCGATCGTCAGGGGGAAGAAGTCGAAGTGGTCCTTCGGCTGCTTGCCGGCCGTGGTGGCCGAGAGCAGCATGGTCTCGTCGTCGAGATAGGCGGTCACCGAGCCGGCGGCCTGCCGGGCCAGGAGGCCCGTCTCGAACTTGATGGTGCGGGTGCCGAATTTGCCGTTGTCGAGAACGGTCTCGACGGCGGAGATGACGGGTTCAGTCACGAATTGACTCTTTCGCTCGCGGTGCGATCCGCGACGCCCGCGTCGGTTGACCGATCTTCGATCGAGACCCGCGCTGTGTGCCGCGTGCACGTGGTGCGCCGCCTGTACCGGCGAACACGTGGTGCACCGCGGGGTGCACAGCGAGGATCACTACCGAGGACCGGGTCGTGAGTGACGCGGATCGCTCCAGTGGATGTTGATTCAGTTGTTAAGCGCAATGTAGCGAAGGGACCCACCTGGCCGGTGGATCCCTTCGCATGGCTCAGCGGCGGAGGCCGAGACGCTCCACGATCGAGCGGTAGCGCTCGATCTCGGTCTTCTTCAGGTAGTTCAGCAGCCGACGGCGCTGGCCCACGAGGAGCAGCAGGCCGCGACGGCTGTGGTGGTCGTGCTTGTGCTGCTTGAGGTGCTCGGTCAGGTGGCTGATCCGGTGGCTCAGCAGCGCGATCTGCACCTCCGGCGAACCGGTGTCGCCCTCGGTCGTGCCGTACTCGGCGATGATCTTCTTCTTGGTCTCAGCGTCGGTTCCGACTGCCATGGACAACCTCTCAGTTCGCTCGTTGCGCGGCGCGCCCGGGCCTGTTCACCGGGGCACTCTGGATCCGCGGCCGTTCTAACGGCAGGAGGTCGCCGTCGGACCTGCCGACGGCAACCTCCCAAGGCTAACAGCGGGGGTCACTCTGAACCGAATCGTGCGGACGCCTCTTCGTCACACCGGCGGCGTGCGGTGGTCGTGCTCCACCCGCGAGCCGTCGGCGTAGGTGGTGGTGGACCGTGCCCTCATCGTGCTGGCCGCGGTGAGGATCAGGCACAGGACTCCCGCTCCCGCGAGGATCCAGCCGACCATGGTGAGGTCAACGCCGTTGATGATGTCCTGCACCGCCAGCGCGAGGATCAGGCCGAGCGCGAGCAGGAACACTCCGAATCCGTAGCCCATCATGGGGTCCTTCCTTTCGGTTGTCCTGGAGGTACCCGGCCGCCGCGCTGCGATACGTGCGGCGGGCGTGCGTGACGCCGGCGACGCCGTGTGTGACGATGCCGGGATGGAGCAGCGGATCGGCGTGTGCAACCTGTGCGAGGCGGTCTGTGGCCTCGTGCTGACGATCGAGGACGGCCGGGTCACGGGTGCCCGCGGCAACCCGGACGACCCTCTCTCCCGCGGGCACATCTGCCCGAAGGGAGTCGCGATCGGCGACGTGCAGCACGACCCCGACCGCCTGCGGCGACCGGTCAGGCGGGTCGGCGACACCTGGGAGGAGATCTCCTGGAACCAGGCCCTCGACCTGGTCGCCGACCGGCTCGCGGCCACGATCAACGAGCACGGCAAGGACGCGCTCGCCATCTACCTCGGCAACCCGAACGTTCACAGCCTCGGCGCGATGACCCACGGCATCGCGATGGTGCACTCCTTCCGCACCCGCAACAAGTTCAGCGCGACGTCGGTCGACCAGCTTCCCCACCAGGTGGTCGGCAACCTCCTCTACGGCCACCAGCTGCTGCTGCCGGTGCCGGACATCGACCGGACCTCGTACTTCCTGGTCTTCGGCGCGAACCCGATGGCCTCCAACGGATCGCTGATGACGGTCCCCGACTTCCCCGGGCGGCTCCGGGAGCTCCAGGCACGCGGCGGGAGGATGGTCGTCTTCGACCCCCGTCGCACGGAGACCGCGAAGGCCGCGTCCGAGCACCACTTCGTCCGTCCGGGCACCGACGCCTGGGTGCTGCTCGCGATGCTCCACACGCTCTTCGCCGAGGGGCTCACCCGGCCGCCGTCGTACGTCGACGGGCTGGCCGAGGTCGAGCAGGTGCTCGCCCAGTTCACGCCCGAGGTGGCGGAGCGTGCCAGCGGCGTGCCGGCCGAGGTGGTGGTGCGCGTCGCTCGGGAGCTCGCCGCCGCGGACGGGGCCGTTGCCTACGGCCGGATCGGCGTCTCGACGCAGGAGTTCGGGCTGGTCTGCCAGTGGGCGGTCCAGCTGCTCAACCTCCTCACCGGCAACACCGACCGGGTCGGCGGCGCCATGCTCACCTCCCCCGCGATCGACGCGGTCGGGCGCGGCCTGCTCGGCCGCGGCCACTACGACAGGTTCCGCTCGCGTGTCCGGGAGGCGCCGGAGTTCGGCGGCGAGCTGCCGGTGTCGGTGCTGCGCGAGGAGATCGAGACTCCGGGCGAGGGCCAGGTCCGAGCTCTGCTGACCATCGCCGGGAACCCGGTGCTCTCGACCCCTGACGGCGTCTCGCTGGACCGGGCCATCGCGGGGCTGGACTTCTACGCGGCCGTCGACATCTACATCAACGAGACCACCCGGCACGCCGACGTGATCCTTCCGCCGACGACGCACCTGGAGCGCGACCACTACGACCTGGCGTTCCACCTGCTGGCGGTCCGGGACACCGCGCGGTTCTCGCCGGCCGTGTTCCCGAAGGGCCGCGACCAACGGCACGACTGGGAGATCTTCCGCGACATCCACACCCGCGTGGTCCGTCGGCTGCGGAGGAAGCCGCCGCTCAGGAGGCGGGTTCTCACCGAGGCGCGACTGCGGCTCAGCCCGACGTTCATCGTCGGGATGCTGCTGCGCACCGGTCGCTCCGGCGTCACCATCAGCGACCTCCGCAAGCGGCCCGAGGGCGTCGACATCGGACCCTTGCGCGCCGGCCAGCTGCCGCAGCGGCTGTTCACGAAGGACAAGAGGATCGACGCCGCGCCCGCGCTGGTCATGGGCGACCTCGAGCGGCTTCGCGGACAACAGCTTCCGGGCGACGACGAGCTGCTGCTGATCGGCCGGCGCCACCAGCGTGACTGCAACTCGTGGATGCACAACACCGACCGGCTCACCCGGGGCAGGCAGCGGCACCATCTGCTGATGCACCCCGACGACCTGCAGGCCCGCGGGCTCCAGGACGGCGCGGCGGTGACCGTGAAGTCCCGGGTCGGCTCGGTGGTCGTCGAGGTGCGGGCGACCGACGACATGATGCCCGGGGTGGTGTCGCTCCCCCATGGCTACGGCCACCAGCGTGACGGCGTCCGGCTCGGCGTCGCCGAGAGCGTCACCGGCGTGTCGATCAACGACCTCACCGACCCCGAGCGGCTCGACGTGTCGGGCAACGCCGCGCTCTCCGGGGTGCCGGTCACGGTCTCCTAGGGCGTGGACGACCTTCGGATCCCACCCGGACCCGGCCTGCCGGACGGGCTGGTGATCCCCGACGTCGAGCTGGTCGAGCGGTTCTCCCGGTCCCCCGGTCCGGGGGGACAGTCCGTCAACACGACCGACACCCGGGTCGAGCTCGAGTGGGACCCGTCCGGCTCCGGTGCCCTCGACGAGGCGCAGCTCGCCCGGGTGCGCGCCAAGCTGCGCAGCCCGATCGTGGTCGTCGCCCACGAGCACCGCTCCCAGCACCGCAACCGGGTGACCGCCCGCGAGCGCCTGGCCGATCGGGTGCGCGAGCTGCTCGCGCCCCCACCGCCTCCGCGTCGGCCGACGAAGCCGACCCGGGGGTCGAAGGAGCGCCGCCTCGAGGACAAGCGGCAGCGAGGCCGGACCAAGCAGCTGCGCGGCCGGATCGAGGACTAGCGCCCCAGGACCTCGCAGAGCAGGTCGACGTACCGGTCCCGGTCGGCGGCGACCGCCACGCCGACCCGGCCGCCGCTCTCGTCCACCTCGGACGCGAACCGCGTGGCGCCGTACGACGTCGGGTCGGCGCGCTCCACCGTGACGCTGGCGTGGAGCACCGTGAGCAGGTCGGGCTCGACCAGGGCGGCGACGGCGAGCGGGTCGTGGAGCGGCGCTCCGCCGACGGCCGCCATCGCGGGATCCCT
>NZ_SSXI01000268.1:0-8923 GCF_004803405.1 Nocardioides sp.
ACGGCCGCTGCGACGGCGAGCCCCCGGTTCCGAGCGCGCCGGTGCCGGGCGACCAGGGCCGCATGTGCCGCGAACCCGGGCGCGGCCAGCGAGTCCGTTGCCCGATGAAGCGCCGCGCCGAGTCCGGCGACGTCCTGTTCCTCGGTCACGAGGTCCCTCCGATCAGGTCGAGCAGTTCCGGTGCTCCGGTGCGGAGCCGGGCCAGGGCTGCGGCGTTCTGGCTCTTGACCGTCCCGACGGACACACCGAGCACCTCAGCGGTCTGGCGCTCGCTCAGATCGTCGAAGTGCCGGAGCACCAGCACCGCACGTTGCGCTGGCGTGAGTCGCGCGAGCGCGCGTCGTACGACCAACTCGGTCTCAGGGTCCGAGGAGACCATGTCGCCCTGGAGGTCACTTCCGACCACGTCGGCCACGGGCGTCTCCCTCCGCCGACGCCACGCCGAGACGTTGTCACGCACCAGGATCCGGCGGGCGTATGCCGTCGGGTTCTCGGCCCTCAGCCGGCGCCAGCGGAGCGCCACCTTCACCAGCGCTTCCTGAAGCAGGTCCTCGGCTCGCTGGAGATCGCCGGTGAGCAGGTAGGCCGAGCGCAGCAGCTGCCGCTCGACGCCGCCGACCCACTCGCTGAAGCCCTCGTCGTCCATACAGCCCCTTCCGCGCTCTCCCATCAAACGCAGGCGGAGCCGGGAAAGGTTGGCGCCACTTCGGTGCGCCCCGCGATGAGTCCCGTTCATACGCCGGGTCTCATCGACATGAGCATCCAGAACAGTCGCATCCAGCCGTGCCTGTGGTTCGACGACAACCTGGAGGAGGCCGCGCACTTCTACACCGGCATCTTCCCGAACTCCTCGATCGGACACATGAGCCGCTACACCGACGCCGGCCCAGGCGAGCCGGGGACGGTGATGGCCGGTGAGTTCACCCTCGACGGCATCACGTTCCGCGGCATCAACGGCGGCCCGGCGTTCTCCTTCAACGAGGCGATCTCGTTCTCCGTGAGCTGCAAGGACCAGTCGGAGGTCGACTACTACTGGGACTCGCTGGCCGACGGTGGCGAGGAGTCGGTCTGCGGATGGCTCAAGGACAGGTTCGGCCTGTCGTGGCAGATCGTGCCGACGCGCCTCTATGAGCTGGTCACCGACGCGGACCCCGCCCGCGCGCAGGCGGCCACCAAGGCGATGCTCGGGATGAGGCGGATCGTCGTGGCCGAGCTCGAGGCCGCGGTGGACGCCGTGACCTAGCACACAGCGACCTGACACCGCTCGCGGGTCTAGCCTCGTCATTGTTCCCGACGATCCGTGGACTCCATCGGGGAGCCGCGAGATGAATGAACGGAGCTCGACGATGAGCAACACGCCCGAGGAGACCGCTCCCTACGGAGGGGGCCAGACCCCTTCCACCGAGCCGGCCCCAACCCGGATCAAGCGGATCCGGACCCATCATCTGCGCGAGCTGAAGCAGCGGGGCGAGCTATTCTCGATGCTCACCAGCTACGACCAGCTCACCGCGCAGATCTTCGACGAGGCCGGGATCGAGGTGCTCCTGGTCGGAGACAGCGCGTCGAACAACGTGCTCGGCAACGCCACGTCGCTGCCGATCACGGTGGACGAGATGCTCCCGCTGACCCGAGCCGTCAGCCGCTCGGTCTCGCGCGCGCTCGTCGTGGGCGACCTGCCCTTCGGCTCGTACCAGGCCTCTCCCGAGCAGGGCTACCTGACCGCCGCGCGGTTCATGAAGGAGGGCGGCGCCCACTGCGTGAAGCTCGAGGGCGGCGTCGAGATGGTCCCGCAGATCGAGCGGATGACCCGGGGCGGCATCCCCGTGATGGGGCACATCGGCTTCACCCCCCAGTCCGAGCACGCCCTGGGCGGCTACCGGGTCCAGGGGCGCGGCGCGGCCGCCGACCGCGTGCTCCGCGACGCCGAGGCGGTGCAGGAGGCCGGCGCGTTCGCGGTCGTGATGGAGATGGTTCCCGGCGACGTGGCCGCCGAGGTCACCGCCAAGCTGGAGATCCCCACCATCGGCATCGGCGCCGGCAACCAGTGCGACGGCCAGGTTCTGGTCTGGCAGGACGCCTTCGGCCTTCGTACCGGCAGGATGCCGCGCTTCGTCAAGCAGTACGCCGACCTGCGGTCGGTGCTGCTCGACGCGGCCCGTGCCTTCGACGCCGAGGTGAAGGACGGCAGCTTCCCGGCCGCCGAGCACACCTTCTGACGCCGCGACCCCACCGTCGACGGCCCTGGTGGCGTCGACGTGCAACAGTTCGCGTCTGCAGGGAGTCCATGCCGGTGTGGAGGTACTTCGGGTGGCACAGCCGGCCGACAGCGTGGTTGCACGGCTCGTGCACGAGCGCGGTGACTGGCTGCTGCGGTGCGCATACCTGCTGACCCGGAGTCGCGACGCCGCACTCGACCTCACCCAGGACACCTTGGCGCGGGCGTGGACCGCTCGGGAGCGGGTGGAGGCGGCCGACCACCCCGATCGCTACGTCCTACGGATCATGCTGAACCTCCATCGCACGACGTCCCGCAGATCGAGGCTCCGAGAGGTTGAGCTCCTCGAGGCACAAGGCCTCGCAGCGGCAGCCGATCCGGTGGCCGCCGTGGATGAGCAGCACCGGATCGCACACGGCCTGGCCCTGCTCAGCGATCGCCAGAGGAGCGTCCTGGTGCTGCGGTACTGGGCCGACTTCGACGACGCCGCGATCGCCGACGTCATCGGTTGCCGGCGCGCCACTGTCCGCAGTCTCGCGGCACGTGGCATGGCCGCGCTCAAGTCGCATCTGGAGGCCGCGGAATGACCGACGAACTGGACCGTCGGCTGAGGCGCTACTTCGCGCGGGAAGAGCTGGACGCGCCGTCTGCCGCCGAGCTGGTGGTCCCTGGGAGCACGGCCGGGCCACGTGGGCCTCACCGTCTCAGTCGGATGCTGATCGCCGCGGCGGCGGTCGTGATCGTCGTCGGCGGCATCACGGTCCTCCAACAGCGCGACCCTGATCATCGACCGGCGTCGGGACCGACGCCGCCCACCTGTCCCGGCTCCTCGGTCATCCGAACCGCGTCCCTCGACCGACCGACGGTCCCTGCGTTTCGCACGCCTCTGGCGGCCGCTCGTGCCTGGGCCGGACCGGACGCCGGAGAGATCGAGATCGACTCGGCCGAGGGCTTCGCCTATCTCCGCAGGGATGACGGGACGGTGAGGGCCTGGATGCGGCTGGAGTCCACCCGTGCGGACCTGGAGGAGGATGAGCCGTCGGCGTGGTCCGTCGACGGCTCCGAGCGCTGCGCCAGCGAGGCGTCGACTGACGAGTGGAACGGGGGTGCGCGACTGGACTGTCCGCCAGCTCGGGCCATCGTGGGCACTGTCGTACGGGAGAGTCGGCCGGGCCAGGAGCGGGTCGGCCTGGCGCTGGAGCCTTCGGCACCGGACCTGATGGGGTTCGGGGTCGCCGCGTCGATCGGCAGGACCCCCGGCGCTCGGTCGGGAGACGTGACCACCACCTATGTTCGCGAAGGCAGAGTGCAGGCAGCGGCACGGCTGGCTCTCGAGGCAGACCGGTGGATCCCGAAGCAGCTCGCGGTCTGCCCGGACCTGGCGCCGGGACCGACGCCGGGATCCGATGACCTACGCCTCCTGCCCGTGACGGTCGGCCACTGCGCTATCGACGAGCTGCGCCACGACAACCGCGACTGGACCGCATCGGCGACGGACGACTTCGGCTGGGGTGGCGGGCTGGCCGAGAGATGGGTCGGGCTCGGCACGGTGACAGAGGAAGGTGACCGACTGACCTACCGCGACCTCGGTGGACAGGAGGTCACCTTCCTTCCCACCGGCTCCGCCGGAACCGCCCGGTCCCAGCCGTGTGACTGACCCGACGCCCGACAGGCGCGTGGCTGCAGACCGCTCAAGTGCACAGGCCGGCCGCTGCGCGACCCGCGGCGTCCAGTCCGCTTTCGGGCTTGCCGGGGGCGGGAGAGGAGCCCTCGCTCGGTGTGCCGGACCGCGTCCCCGAGGTCGTCGAAGGACCGTCGGTCGCGCGGGACGTGCCGCCGGGCGGGTCACCCGCACTGAGCGCATTCTCGAGGAACTCCGCTGTCAGCGGCTGATCCCGACGGACCAGACGCCACAGGTCCTCGACTTCGGGCGCCCACTCGACTCCCGAGCTGACCTTGTCTGAGAAGAGCCACGGCGTGGTGACGAACTTGATGTCCCCCAGACCGACCCCCTTGGCGGTGAGGGCGAGGTCCGCGATCTGCGCGCCATTCCTGAAGTCGGTCTGCAGCGACGACGTGGCCGCGTTCATGAACCGGATCAGGCGATCAGGGCGAGCCAACATATCGGTGGCGAGGGCCTTGGTGATCATCGAACCGATGAAGGCCTGCTGACGACGGGTGCGGTTGGGGTCGATCCCGCCGCTGATCCCGTACCGCACCCGGAAGTAGTCCAGTGCCTCCTCGCCGAGGAGCTCCTGTGTGCCGGCCTCGAGATGGACGTCGTGCTCGGGGTCGTCGATGTCGTGCGGGATGCAGACCTCGACGCCGTCGAGGGCGTCCACCATGTCCTTGAACTTGTTGAAGTCCACGACCAGGTAGTTGTCGACGCGGATCCCGGTCAGCTGCTCGAACTGCTGAACGGTGCAGAACGGGCCACCGACGGCGTAGGCCGCATTCCACTTGGCATAGCTGGTGGACGCGGGGATCTCGCTGCCGTCGGCCTCGTAACAGGTCGGGCGCATGACCGCCGTGTCCCGCGGGATGGAGATGCCGTAGGCGAACTCCCGGTCGGCCGAGAGGTGGAACAGGATCGTGGTGTCGGAGACGCCGCCGCCGGACTCGCCGTCGATCCCGTTGCCGACGCCCGAGCGGGCGTCCGAGCCCATCACCAGGATGTTCATCGGCTCCAGCGGTCCGGTCACGTGCTGCTTGGCCGGCCTGTTCTTGACCCGGTCACCCAGGCTGACGCGATGGATGTTCCCGTTCCAGTTGTCGTAGAGAAGCACGACGCCGAGCCCCGTGGCGACCGCAAGCGAGAGCAGGCTGGCGACGATCACCGTGGCGATCGTCCTGCCCGGCTGCGGGGTCCTGCGCCGCCCGGCATGCCCACCGGGTTCGTCGTCCTGCGGCATCCTTCTCCTGCTCGTCGGCACACCACGGCGTTCCGCGGGGGGTCTCTGCTGTGACTCGAAGTATGGCCGAGCGGACCCCGACGAGCGCGCCGTCTGATCCTGACGCCTTCGTGGCGCACGCCCCCGGGGGTACCGTCGCCACATGCGTTCGCGTGTCGTCGTACTCCCGGGTGCCGTCCTGCTCGTCCTGCTCCTCGCCGCGGCCGCTCCTCCGGGTGGCTCCGCGACGCCGCCGGTGCCGATAGCCGCAGTCGTCGAGACCCGCGCCGCGGTCGGCTTCCGCGTCGACGTCGTCGCCCGCGGCCTCGACCACCCGTGGGAGGTGCAGCAGCTGCCGAACGGCCGGCTGCTGGTGACCCAGCGCGATCGACGAGCGCTGACACTGGTCAACCCGGCGACCGGCGGCAAGCGCAACCTCGGCTTCCCGAGTCGGCGAATCTGGGCCCGCGGCGAGACCGGTCTGCTCGGCCTCGAGATCGACCCGCGGTTCGCCGACAACCGCCGGATCTACACGTGCTCGGGCTGGCGGAGGGCCGACGGGTCGCACGACGTGCGGGTGATCGCCTGGACGCTCGACCGCGCACTGACCCGGGCCCGCCTGGTCCGCACCCTGGTGGCGGGCATCCCGTCCAGCTCCATCGGCCGCCACGCCGGCTGCCGGCTGCTGATCAGCCGCAGCGGGGACCTGCTCATCGGCACCGGCGATGCCACCCGCGGCCGGACGCCCCAGAACCTGGACTCCTTCGGAGGCAAGGTCCTCCGTGTCGACCGGTTCAGTGGCCGCCCCCACCCCCGCAACCGCTGGTACGACGGCCGGGGCAAGCGCCGCTACGTCCTGACCTACGGGCACCGGAACATCCAGGGCCTGGCCCAGCGCGCCGACGGATCGCTGTGGTCGGTCGAGCACGGCACCTTCCGCGACGACGAGGTCAACCGTCTCGGCAGAGGCCGGAACTACGGCTGGCACCCGGTTCCGGGCTACAATGAGAGCCGGCCGATGACCGACCACCGCCTGCCGGGCCGGCAGTTCAACGCCCGCTGGCGCTCTGGCGATCCGACGATCGCGCCCTCGGGCGCCGATTTCGTGACCGGCGCGGCGTGGGGTGCCTACCGCAACAGCCTCGCTGTCGCGGTGCTCAAGGACCAGCGGCTGATGTTCGTGAAGTTCGACGCAGACGGCCGGCTCCGCTGGACACGCGCTCCCGCCGAGCTCCGTCGCTTCGGCCGGCTCCGCGACGTGACCGCCACCGGCGGCAACGCGCTGTTCGTGACGACCGACAACGGCGACGGACGCGACGTCGTACTCAGGGTGCGGCCGCGGCCCTGACCGCAGGACGGCTCAGGCCAGACCGCGGCGCTCCAGCAGCGGCTCGATCGGGGCCGGGCGGCCGCGCCACTCCCGGTAGGACTCGAGAGGGTCGCGAGTGCCGCCGATGCCGACGACATACTGCCGGTAGAGGTCGCCGTTCTCCCGGGTGAGTCCGCCGTGGTCCTGGAACCAGGCGACGGTGTCCGCGTCGAGGACCTCGCTCCAGATGTAGGAGTAGTAGGCCGACGCGTAGCCGGAGCTGAAGCTGTGGGCGAAGTAGGGCGTCGCGTACCGCGGAGGCACCGCCGGGTTGTCGAGGCCGACCCTCGCCAGCGCCTCGCGCTCGAAGGCCAGGACCTGCTCGGGGTCGGTGGGCACGTCCTCGGGCGCGAGCTCGTGCCAGGCCAGGTCCAGCAGCGCCGCGGCCAGGTACTCGCTCGTCTTGAAGCCTTCGTTGAAGACCTCGGCGGCCTTGAGCCGCTCGACCACGCCCGGCGGGATCGGCTCGCCGGTCTCGTGGTGCACGGCGTAGTTCGCGAGCACCTCGGGCCAGAGGATCCACATCTCGTTCACCTGGGAGGGGTACTCGACGAAGTCGCGGAACACGTTGGTGCCGGAGAGCTTGGGGTAGGTGGCGCGAGCCAGCAACCCGTGCAGCGCGTGGCCGAACTCGTGGAAGAGGGTGCGGGTCTCGTCCCAGGTCAGCAGCGTCGCCTCGCCGGGCGCCGGCTTCGGCACGTTGAGGTTGTTGACCACCACGGCCGTCTTGGTGCCGAGCAGCTCGGCCTGGCTGACCAGGCTGCTCATCCACGCGCCGCCGCGCTTGGAGTCGCGGGTGTAGAGGTCGAGCAGGTAGAGCCCGATCGGGGTGCCGTCCTGGCTCACCTCGAAGATCCGGACGTCCGGGTGATAGCCCTGCAGGTCGGACCGCTCCTGGAACGACAGCCCGTAGAGCCGCCCGGCGGCGAAGAACACGCCGTCCCGCAGCACCCGCTCGGCCTCGAACCACGGCCGCAGCGCGGCCAGGTCGACGTCGTACGTGGCGGTGCGGACCTTCTCGGCGTAGAACGACCAGTCCCACGGCTCGACCGAGAACCCGGCCTCCTCCGATAGCGCCTGCTGCTCGCGCCGCGCGTTGCGCGCCGCCGGCCCGGCGAGCCGCTCGAGCATGGTTCGTACGGCGTCCGGCGTGCCGGCCGTGTTGTCGGCGGTCACCAGGGCGGCGTGGTTGTCGAAGCCGAGCAGTCGGGCCCGCTCGGCGCGGAGCCGGACGATGTCGAGCACGATCGCGCGGGTGTCGTGCGGCCCTCCCCTGCTGCCGCGGGCGCGCTGTGCCTCGGAGAGACGACGTCGCACGTCGCGGTCGGTCAGCGATGCCAGGTACGGGTGGGCGGTGGGCAGCACCAGCGTCAGCAGGTACTTGGCGTCGATCCGACGCGCCTCCGCGGCCGCCGCGGCCGCGGAGATCTCGCCCTGGGTGAGCCCGTCGAGCTCAGCGACGTCGGCGACCTCGACGGCGAGCTCGGTGCTGTCGGCTTGAAGCGCCAGCTCGAACGCCGTCTCCTGACTGGAGATCCGGCCGTTCAGCTCGCGGAGCCGCTCCTTGTCGTCCTCCACCAGCGCGGCGCCGGCGAGCCGGAACTCGGTCACATAGCGCTCCACGAGGTAGCGCGCCTCCGGATCCAGCTGCTCACGCTGACCGTGGACCATCTGCAGCCGCGCCCAGAGCGCGGCGTCGAGCAGGATCGCGTCGCTGTGCGCGGCGAGCCTCGAGGCGTACTGGGAACGGACCGCGTCGATGGTGTCGTTGGAGTCGGCGCCCGCCTTGTTCCAGAAGATCCGAAGGACGCGGGTGAGCCGCACGCCGCTGCGTTCCAGCGGCACGACCGTGTTGTCGAAGTTCGCTGGCACCGGGTTCTCGGTGATGGCGGCGATCAGCTCCAGCTGCTCGGCCATCGCGGCATCGAGAGCGGGTCCGAAGTCCTCGTCGGCGATGTCCGCGAAACGCGGCAGCTGGTGGGGGAGGTCGCTCGCGTCGAGCAGCGCGTCGATCATGGACCGAGTGTGCCATCCGGCCCTGGCCGGGCCCGGCGCGCCGTCCGCCGTCCGCCGTCAGGAGCCTACGGGGGTGTCGCAGGCCGGCAGGTCCTCCCTGGCCTCCGGATCACCGGCCGGCTCCTCCGGCGCCTCGACCGACTCCTCGCGCGCCTCGGTCGGCGGGGCGCAGGCACCCGCTGGCTTCTCGGGCGGCTCGTTCGGCTCCTCGGTCGCGTCCGCAGTGCCGGTCGGCTCGGCCGGGTCTGCCTGGTCGGTCGGGTCAGCGGGGCCGGACGCATCCGTCGGGTCCGTGGAATCCGTCGGGCCGGCGGGATCCGTCGAGTCCGTGGAATCCGTCGGGCCGGCGGGATCCGTCGAATCGGCGGGATCCGTCGGGTCCGTGGGATCGGTCGGGTCCGTGGGATCGGTCGGGTCCGTCGGGTCCGTCGG
>NZ_SSXI01000268.1:9002-12156 GCF_004803405.1 Nocardioides sp.
GGGGTCGGTCGGGTCGGTCGGGTCGGTCGGCCTCACCGTCGACCCTTCGGCTGCCGAGCGACCGGGATCCCGGGGCGACCTGCCGCGCGTCGGCGCGATGTCGAGCAGCACGACCTGACGCGTCCTCGCCGGCGCGCAGTCGCAGAGCTTCGGCATGTCCTCGGGGATGACCACGCCGCCGGGGGGCGGGACGTAGACCGGGACGGTGGCGGCCTGCTTCTCATAGCGCCGCATCAGCGCAAGCACCGTGCGGACGAAACCGGGCGCCCGGTGGAAGGACGCCAGTGCCTCCCGCAACGGCCGCGCCTTGGCGAGCGTGCCTTCGCCGGCGCACAGGAGCACAGCCGCGGCCAGGGCCGCGTCATCGAGGTCCTGCGGGTTGCGGGTCGCGTCGTTGTCAGCGTCGACAGCGACCTTGGCCCAGATGGTCGGAAGGAAGCCCAGGGGACCGATCGGCGCGTCCCAGCGCTGGTTCAGGTCGAGGCGACCTCGGTCGGTGTCGCTGAGCCGGCCGCGACCCTGCTTGCCGTTCAGGGGCCGGTCGACCAGGGCGGGCGTGATCCGGCCGGCCCTGGTGATCCGGTGTGACAGGTCTGCGCCACGGCCGTGGTTGGACTCGACCCGGGCGATGGCGGCCAGGACCAGCCAGTCCAGCCGGCAGGGGACGGTGGCGTTGATGATCGCAGCCGCGCGCTGGTAGGCCATGACGGCGACGATCGGCGCGGCGTGGAGCGATCCGGGGTAGTCCCGCGGCGGGCCGATCCGCGCCCGTCGTACGTCGGCGGCCGGGTCGGAGACGACCGCCGGCTGCTCGGGCAGCGCGACCGCGATCGGCGGGGCCGACGGCGGCAGTGGCGCGGAGGACTCGACCTCGATCCGGGTGACGACAGCAGCAGGCTCCGGGCTGACGACCTGGCCAGCGACCGCTGTCGTGACCACCGAGCCGACCGCCACGGCGACGACGGCCACCACCGCCGCACGCGTGCGGCGCGACATGCGCTGCAACAGTGCGTCAGCGATCCCCATGGCCAAACCGTCCTCGTCGTGTCGGGAAGTCCAGTCAACGCCTGAAGGGCCCCTTCCCACAGCGGAATGCCCGATTGGGTACCCGGAATTGTCCATCCGCACCTCCGCCGACAGCGCAGCCGACACCACAGTCGGCCGAGTCGCGCCCGGTCCACGACCCGATGACAGATCGGCGTTCCGGGCGGATGATGGGTCAGTGCCCGCGATGAAGCCGGTCCTCCCGCGGACGGGCGAGGTCTACCTCGATGCCCGTACGGCGGACCGCGCGCTGCGGGTGAGCTGGCACTCCGAATCCGGGCTGGTCGTGCTCTCGCTGTGGCGGGGCAATGTCTGCGCCGGTTCGTTCCAGCTCGCGGCCGAGGAGGTTCCCGACCTCATCGACGTGCTGCGCGCCGGCCTGGACGCCTCGTACGACGACGCGCTGGCCAGGCTGCGTGACGCGCGACTGAGCGACGCGGGCTGACTGCCCGGTCGGCCGCCCGCAGGGCCCTCCGGGGTGAGAGGATGCCGCGCGTGGCTGAGCTGACCTTCCGTACCGGGACGATGGACGCGGGCAAGTCGACCCTCGCTCTGCAGACCAACCACAACCACGCCGCACGGGGCCGGATCGGGCGGCTGTTCACCTCCCACGACCGCACCGGAGCCGCACAGGTCTCCTCCCGGCTCGGCCTGACCGCCGAGGCGCAGGAGGTCACCGACGACTTCGACTTCTGGCGGTTCACCGTCGACGCGCTCACCCAGGGCGCACGGATCGACTACTTCATCTGCGACGAGGCGCAGTTCTACACCGACCAGCAGATCGACCAGCTCGCGAAGGTGGTGGACGAGCTGCAGATCGACGTCTTCTGCTTCGGCATCCTCACCGACTTCCGCACCCGGCTCTTCCCCGGCTCGGCCCGGCTGGTCGAGCTCGCGGACCGCACCGAGGTGCTCCAGGTCGAGGCACTGTGCTGGTGCGGCAAACGGGCGACCCACAACGCCCGCACCGAGAACGGCGTGATCGTCACCGAGGGGGAGGTGATCGTCGTGGGCGACGTGGAGACCGTGCTCGATGAGGACGTGGAGGTCGCCTACGAGGTGCTCTGCCGCCAACACCACCGGCGGGGGCTCACCGCGGCCCGAGCCCGCGCCGTCAGCCTCTCCCCCGAGCCGCTGCCGTTCGACTAGCGCCCGTCGCGGTGCTCACCCGAAGAGGAAGCCGCTACTGGGGATCACCACCCGCTCCCCGTCCAAGCCCTCCACGACCACCGCGCAGGTGCCGGCCGGCACCTCGCAGGTGAGCAGATCGACCGTGTCGCCGCCGGCGCCCTCGCGCAGCACGGCGACCGTGTCGGCATCCAGCCACTCGTAGGCACCAGCATCCGACGTGCCGACGTCGAACCGGACCCGCTCCCCGGTTCGCACGTCGAGCGCGGACAGCAGGTCGTAGTCGATCACCCGGTGACCGTCCGGCGACAGCGTCCCCAGGTCGACGCCTTCGGCCACGGGCACCACCACCTGACCGCTCGTGTCGACCACCTCCCCGCCGACGTCACCCCCACGCTCGTCCTCGACGAGCCGGACGATGTGTCCGTTCTCGACGTCGGAGACCCACCCCGACTCCTCCGGTGAGGCCAGGATCCGCGCCTCACCGGTCTCGAGATCGGTGGCGACCGTCCCTCGCCGGTCCAGCCAGTAGGCCGTGCCATCCTCGATCGCGAGGTACCACGCGACGTTCGGAGGCCACTCCCCGGTCATCGAGGCGTCCGTGTGCGCGTCGTCGCGGGTCTGCTCGCCGGTGGCCACGTCATGGGTGACGAACGTCGGCTTCTCTCCCGCGCGGTCCACCCAGCCCACCAGCGACGACTCCTCATCGGAGACGAGCACCGGCAGCCCCTGCTCCACCGCGGCGCCGGCGCCGATCTTCTCTACGTCGCCGTCCCGGAAGCTGTAGACCGCACCGGCCTCGTCGGCGAACACCATCCCCTCCGAGGTCCGGACCAGGGAGCGCGCCTCGTGGCCCAGGTCGTGCTGGGCGTGGGGGGTGTGGAGCGTGCTCCCGACCACCCACGTCACCTCGGGCACGACCGGGTCGGGCTGCACCGCCGCCCGGTCCTCGCCATCCGCGGCGGCCAGGCCGAGCGCCGTG
>NZ_SSXI01000127.1 GCF_004803405.1 Nocardioides sp.
ACCTCCGCGCGCCAGCGCAGCGCCCGCACGCCCTGGCCGCGATGCCCTGCGGGCCCGGGCTCCGCCGGCGCCGCTGCGCGGACGTCGTCGAAGAAGCCGGCGACCCGTGCCGGCTCGATCTCCAGCACCCGGGCGAGGGCGTGGATGTGTGCCGGGCCGGGCAGGCGCTCGCGGCGCTCCCATCTCAGGATCGACATGGGGTGCACGCCGATCGCCTCGGCGAGGTCGGTGGGGCGCAGGCCCCTCCTGGCGCGTTCGGAGCGCAGCAGGGCCGTCATCGGGTGCCTTTCGGGGACGTGAGGCCGGGTGAAAATCCCAGGCCTGGCAGAGTGAGCGTTCACATTTGATGAGATTCGCGGGCCCGAACCTCTTGACGGAGCGGAATGTTAGCGCTCACACTCAGGGGCAGTGACACCGGTCACAGGGCGAGGAAGCCCTTGGGATGTGGAGGAAACCAGTGCTGAAGAAGACCGTGACCGCCGCCAGCGCGGTCCTCATGTGTGCAGCAGCCGTCAGCGGCTGCGGCAGCGACTCGAGCGCAAGCGATGGAAACGACCAGATCGTCATGGGCTTCTCCCAGGTCGGTGCGGAGAGCGGATGGCGTACTGCCAACACCGAGTCGATCAAGGCGTCGGCCAAGGCCGCCGGCTTCGAGCTCAAGTTCTCCGACGCCCAGGGCAAGCAGGAGAACCAGATCAAGGCGATCCGGTCCTTCATCCAGCAGAAGGTCGACGTGATCGCCTTCAGCCCGGTCGTCGAGACCGGCTGGGACACCGTCCTCCAGGAGGCCAAGCGGGCCAACATCCCGGTCATCCTCACCGACCGCGCTGTCGACACCGAGGACACCTCGCTCTACAAGACCTTCCTCGGCTCCGACTTCGTGCTCGAGGGCGAGAAGGCCGGCCAGTGGCTCGTGGAGAACGCTGCCGACGCCGACGTCGACGGTGACGGTGACGTCAACGTCGTCCAGCTCGAGGGCACCACGGGCGCTGCTCCGGCGATCGACCGGGCCGAGGGCTTCGCCGAGGCGATCAAGACCGACTCGAAGATCAAGGTCAGCGCCTCCCAGACCGGCGACTTCACCCGTGACGGCGGCAAGCAGGTCATGGAGTCGTTCCTGAACTCCGAGGACGGCATCGACGTCGTCTTCGCCCACAACGACGACATGGGCCTGGGTGCGATCGAAGCGATCGAGGCCTCCGGTCTCGAGCCCGGCAAGGACATCAAGATCATCACCGTCGACGCCGTCAAGGACGGGATGGCCGCACTCGCCAAGGGTCAGATCAACTTCATCGTCGAGTGCAACCCGCTGCTGGGCGACCAGCTGATGGACCTGGCGAACAAGGTCCTCGACGGCGAGGAGGTTCCGGCGCGGGTCGTCACCGAGGAGACCACCTTCACCCCGGAGCAGGCCGCCGAGGTGCTCGCCGACCGCAAGTACTGAGCCAGTCGACCGGTTCGTCCCGCCACCGCGGCACGAACCCCCTTCCTCCGGCGGATCCGTCACCACCGTGGCGGATCCGCCGGTCCGACCCCGCACCTGCTGGAGAACGATCGATGACGACGACGCACGAGGAGCCCCCGGTGACCGCGACGACACCGGTCCCGGGCGAGCGCGCGGGCGAGCCCGTGATCGAGATGCGCGACATCTCCATCACCTTCGGGAGCGTGCGCGCGCTGGACCGCGTGTCGCTCCGTCTGCTGCCCGGTGAGGTCCACGCCCTGATGGGCGAGAACGGCGCCGGGAAGTCCACCCTGATCAAGGCGCTCACCGGCGTCTACTCCATCGACTCCGGGACCATCGTCGTCGCTGGCGAGGAGCACGCCTTCGCCACGCCCGCGGCCGCGCAGGCCGCCGGGATCAGCACGGTGTACCAGGAGGTCAACCTGGTCCCCAACCTGACCGTCGCGGAGAACATGCTCCTGGGCCGCGAGCCCCGTCGGCTCGGCGGCATCAACGTCCGAGGGATGAACCGACGTGCGCGGGAGACCCTGGACCGGCTCGGGCTCGACATCGACCCCTCCTCCACCCTGGGTGACCACCCGATCGCCGTCCAGCAACTGGTCGCCATCGCCCGCGCCGTCGACGTCGAGGCCCGGGTCCTGATCCTCGACGAGCCCACCTCCAGCCTGGATGCCGACGAGGTGGCCAAGCTGTTCGAGGTGATGCGCCGCCTGCGTGAGGACGGCGTGGCCATCGTCTTCGTCTCCCACTTCCTGGACCAGATCTACGAGATCGCCGACCGGATGACGATCCTGCGCAACGGCCGGCTGGTCGAGGAGCGGATGGTCGCCGACACCACCCAGCTCGAGCTGGTGCAGCTGATGATCGGCCGGGAGCTCGAGGTGCTGGACCGCCTCGATCACGAGCACACCCGCACGAGCACCGACGGTCCCCCCGTGCTGAAGGCGATCGGCCTGAGCCGCAAGGGATCCCTCGAGGCCACCGACCTCTCGCTCTACGACGGCGAGGTCGTCGGCGTCGCCGGCCTACTCGGATCCGGCCGGACCGAGCTGGCCAGGCTGCTGTTCGGCGCCGACACCGCCGACCACGGGTCCCTCGAGATCCGCTCCAGCCGTCGACGCCTCCGCAGCCCCCGGCACGCGATCGATCGCAAGATCGCGTTCTCCAGTGAGGACCGCAAGGCCGAGGGCGTCATCGGCGACCTGACCGTCGCCGACAACATGATGCTCGCCCTGCAGGCCTCGCGCGGCTGGTTGAGGCCGATCCCGCAGGCGGTGCGCAACCGGCTGGTCGGCGAGTACATCGAGGCGCTCGACATCCGTCCCGCCGACCCGCAGGCGCTCATGCGCAACCTCTCAGGCGGCAACCAGCAGAAGGTGCTGCTGGCGCGATGGCTGATCACCGAGCCCGAGGTGCTGATCCTCGACGAGCCCACCCGTGGCATCGACATCGGTGCCAAGGCGCAGATCCAGGCCAAGGTCGCCGAGCTCGCCCGTCGCGGCATGTCGGTGGTGTTCATCTCTGCCGAGCTGGAGGAGGTGCTGCGGCTCAGCGACCGCGTCGTGGTGATGCGCGACCGCCGCAAGATCGCCGAGCGTCCCAATGACGACGTCAGCGTGAGCGACATCCTCGAGATCATCGCCGGCCACGGAGGCACGCCCAGTGCCCGCACGGAGGAGGAGAGCTCCCGTGACTGACACCCTCACCCCGCCGGAGGCCGGGCGACGGACGGCGAGCCCGGTCCGCGGGCCACGGCTGGTCGCGCGACTCCTCGCCAGCCCGTTGCTCTGGCCGGTCATGGCCCTGGTGGTGCTGCTGGTCGTCAACGTCGTCGCCACGCCCTCGTTCCTCGACGTGCGGCTCCAGGACGGCCATCTCTACGGCAACGTCGTCGACATCGCCCGCAACAGCGCCCCCGTGCTCCTGGTGGCGCTCGGCATGACGCTGGTCATCGCGACCCGTGGCATCGACCTCTCGGTCGGTGCGATCGCAGCCATCGCCGGGGCGGTCGCCTGCACCCGCATCGTCGGCGCCGGCGACGAGGGCGCCGCCGCCACCGCGATCATGGCCTGCACCGTGGCGCTCGCGATCTGCGTCCTGCTGGGCCTGTGGAACGGCTTCCTGGTGTCGGTCGTCGGCATCCAGCCGATCATCGCCACGCTCGTCCTGATGGTCGCTGGCCGCGGCCTCGCGATGCTGGTGACCGACGGCCAGATCACCACCGTCAACAACGACACGTTCAGCAACCTCGCCTCCGGCTTCGTGCTCGGCCTGCCACTGGCGTTCCTCGTGGCCGTGGCGATGGTGGCGGTGACCGGCGTGCTGACCCGCCGGACCGCGCTCGGCATGCTCATCGAAGCCGTCGGGATCAACCCCGAGGCCAGCCGGCTCGCGGGTGTCCGGTCGCGCACGATCATCTGGACGGTGTACGTCTTCGGCGCCGTGTGCGCCGGCCTGGCCGGCGTGATCATCGCCGCCAACACCAACTCGGTGAACGCCAACAGCCTCGGCCTGTGGATCGAGCTCGACGCGATCCTCGCCGTGGTGATCGGCGGCACCGCCCTCACCGGTGGCAGGTTCTCGCTGCTCGGCACCGTCGTCGGTGCGCTGTTCATCACGACGCTGGCCCGCACCATCCCCAACATCGGCATCCCGTCGGAGGCGAACTACCTGTTCAAGGCGATGGTGGTCGTGGCGGTCTGCCTCATCCAGTCGCCCCGCGCCCGCGCCGTCCTCCGGGTACGACGCACAGCGCCCGTCGCACGGAAGGGGAACCCGGCATGAGTGCCGTCACCGCTCCCAGCTCCTCGGTCTGGGACCAGGTCCGCAGCTACTCGCCGCCGGCCCGGTTCCTGCCGGTGATCGTCACCTTCGCGCTCTTCCTCGGCATGTTCGGTGCCGGCGGCCTGCGCTACGACGGGTTCACCGACCCGCAGGTCTTCCTGAGCCTGCTGCTGGACAACTCGTTCCTGATCGTCCTGGCCGTCGGGATGACGTTCGTGATCCTGGCCGGCGGGATCGACCTCTCGGTCGGCTCGGTCGTCGCCCTCTCCACCATGATCGCGGCGAAGACGCTCGCGCTGGGCTGGTCGCCGTACCTCTCGATCGTCACCGTGCTCGTGGTGGCGACCCTGCTCGGCACGCTGATGGGTCTGCTCATCCACTACTTCGAGATCCAGCCCTTCATCGCGACCCTGGCCGGCCTCTTCCTGGCCCGGGGACTGACCTACCTGATCAGCGTGGAGTCCATCCCCATCACCGACCAGACCTTCAGCGAGCTGGCGTTCAGGACGATCACTCTGCCGGGTGGCTACTACACGACATGGACCGTGGTCATCGCGGTGGCCACGGTCGCGGTGGCCGCCTACGTCCTGGCCCGCACCAGGTTCGGCCGGACCGTCTACGCGGTCGGTGGCAACGAGGCGTCGGCGCTGCTGATGGGCCTCCGGGTCGCCGTGGTGAAGGTCGGCGTCTACGCCATCAGCGGGTTCTGTGCCGGTCTCGGTGGTCTGCTCTTCGCGCTCTACACGCTGTCCGGCTACAGCCTGCACGCGGTCGGGATGGAGCTCGACGCGATCGCGGCGGTCGTCATCGGCGGGACCCTGCTCACCGGCGGCCGCGGCTACGTGCTCGGTTCGCTGGTCGGGGTGCTCGTCCTCGGCACGATCCAGACCTTCATCTCCTTCGACGGCGGCCTCAGCTCGTGGTGGACCCGGATCGCCATCGGCGTCCTGCTGCTGGTCTTCGTCGTCGTGCAGCGTGTGATGACCCGGCGGCAGCCATGAGTCATCCCCCTCGATCACCGGTCATGGCGGACGTCGCCCGCCTCGCCGGCGTCTCCCACCAGACGGTGTCGCGGGTGGTGAACGGCCAGACCAACCTCCGCCCCGAGACCCGTGAGCGGGTGCTGCGCGCGATCGACCAGCTGGGCTACCGCCCCAACGCCGCGGCCCGCAGCCTGGTGACCCGGCGCTCCGGCACGATCGGGGTGATCGGCTCCCGGAGCGGGTACTGGGGCCCCAGCACGGTGCACCGGGCGATCCAGACCGCAGGGCGCGAGGGGGGCTACTTCGTCAGCTCGGTCAACGTCCAGGTGCTCACCCGCGAGGAGTTCGCGGACGCGATGAACCACCTGCGTGACCAGCACGTCGAGGGGATCGTCCTGATCGCTGCCAACGACGACGCCGTCGACGCCGCCCGCGCGCATGCGGGAAAGGGCGTGCCGGTGGTGGTCGTGGAGGGCGACGAGGACAAGGCGACGTGGACCGTCGGCGTGGACCAGGTGGCCGGAGCCGAGCTCGGCACCACGCACCTGCTCGAGCTCGGTCACGAGCGGGTGCTGCACCTCTCGGGACCCTCACCGTGGACCGAGGCGCGTGCCCGTCTGGCCGGCTACCGCAACGCCATGTACGACGCCGGGGTGGCGCCGGAGCTCCACATCGAGGGCGACTGGTCGGCCCGCAGCGGCTACCAGGCGGGTCAGCGGATCGCCGCCCGTGACGACGTCACGGCGGTGTTCTGCGCGAACGACCAGATGGCGCTGGGCCTGTTGCGCTCACTGTCCGAGGCGGGCCGCTCGGTGCCCGACGACATCAGCGTCGTGGGGTTCGACGACATCCCCGAGGCGGCGTACCTCATCCCGCCCCTGACCACCGTGCGGCAAGACTTCGACGCGGTGGGCCGACGGGCGATCCAGATCCTTCGCGCGGCGATCACCGACGAGCCCGGCCCGGAGCGCCTGATCAGCCCCGAGTTGGTCGTCCGCGACAGCACCCAGGCACCACGAGAAGGAGCGAAGCCCTGATGAGTACGGGCGCATCGGAGGAGCAGTACACCATCGGCGTCGACTACGGGACCCTGTCGGGTCGCGCGGTCGTGGTTCGCGTGTCCGACGGAGCCGAGCTCGGCTCCGCGGTGCACCCGTACCCGCACGCGGTGATCGACGAGCGGCTCCCCGGATCGGGGCGCGAGCTGCCGCCGGACTGGGCGCTGCAGGTCCCCGAGGACTACCGGGAGGTGCTCCGGGTCGCCGTCCCCGCCGCTGTCGCCGCGGCAGGTATCGACCCGTCGGCCGTGATCGGCGTCGCCACGGACTTCACCGCCTGCACGATGGTCCCGACCCTGGCCGACGGCACGCCGCTGTGCGAGCTCGACGACCTCCGCGACCGGCCGCACGCCTACGTCAAGCTGTGGAAGCACCACGCCGCCCAGCCGCATGCCGACCGCATCAACCGGCTGGCCGCGGACCGCGACGAGGCCTGGCTGCCGCGCTACGGCGGACTGATCTCCTCGGAGTGGGAGTTCGCGAAGGGCCTGCAGCTGTTCGAGGAGGACCGGGAGGTCTATGACCGGATGGCCCGCTGGGTCGAGGCCGCCGACTGGATCGTCTGGCAGCTGTGCGGCAGCTACGTGCGCAACGCCTGCTCCGCCGGGTACAAGGGCATCCTCCAGGACGGCGCCTACCCGACCACGGACTTCCTCGAGGCCCTCGCGCCGGGGTTCGGCGGCTTCGTCGACGACAAGCTGGCTCATCCCATCGGGGAGCTGGGAGCCGCGGCCGGGCGCCTGACCGCGGAGGCTGCGGCCTGGACCGGCCTGCCCGAGGGCATCGCGGTCGCCGTCGGCAACGTCGACGCCCATGTGACCGCACCCGCGGCCCAGGCGGTGGAGCCCGGTCAGATGGTGGCGATCATGGGCACCTCGACCTGCCACGTGATGAGCGCCGACGTGCTACAGGACGTGCCGGGCATGTGCGGTGTCGTCGACGGCGGCATCATCGCCTGCCGGTGGGGCTACGAGGCCGGCCAGAGCGGGGTCGGCGACATCTTCGGCTGGTTCGTCGACAACGCCGTCCCGGCGTCGTACGTCGCCGCGGCGGAGGCCGCGGGGGAGTCGGTGCACGAGCACCTCACCCGACTGGCCGCTCAGCAGGGGATCGGGGAGCACGGCCTGGTCGCGCTCGACTGGCACAGCGGCAACCGCTCCGTGCTGGTGGACCACGAGCTGTCCGGCCTGGTCGTCGGGCTCACCCTGGCCACCCGGCCCGAGGACGTCTATCGGGCACTCCTCGAGGCGACCGCGTTCGGCACCCGGGTCATCGTCGAGGCGTTCCGCGACAGCGGCGTGCCCGTCGAGGAGTTCGTGGTCGCCGGCGGCCTGGCGAAGAACGCGCTGCTGATGCAGATCTACGCCGACGTCACCCGGCTGCCGCTGTCGATCATCGACTCCGAGCAGGGGCCGGCGCTCGGCTCGGCGATCCACGCTGCGGTCGCGGCAGGCGCCTACTCCGACGTGCCCACGGCGGCGAAGGCGATGGGCAAGGTCCGCAAGGCGGTCTACGTGCCCGACGAGGCGCGGGCCCAGGCCTACGACCGGCTGTTCGCCGAGTATCGCGAGCTGCACGACCACTTCGGCCGTGGCGTGAGCGCCATGCGCCGGCTCAAGGCGATCCGCCGCGACGCGGTCGCGGCTCGCCACGCGAAGGAAGAGGGGAACCAGCGATGAGCGTCGTCACGGACGTCGAGCAGTCGATCCGCAACCTGCGCCGCGAGGTCGCGGTCCTGCACGCGGAGCTCCCGCGGTACGGCCTGGTCGTGTGGACCGCCGGCAACGTCTCCGCGCGGGTACCCGGCCACGAGCTGCTGGTGATCAAGCCGAGCGGGGTGTCCTACGACGACCTGACCCCGGAGAACATGGTGGTGTGCGACCTCGAGGGTCGCGTCGTCGAGGGCGATCACGCGCCGTCCTCGGACACCGAGGCCCAGGCCTACGTCTACCGCCACCTGCCCGAGGTCGGCGGCGTGGTGCACACGCACTCGCCGTACGCCGTCGCGTGGGCCGCGCGCGGCGAGCCGATCCCGTGCGTCACCACGATGTGCGCGGACGAGTTCGGCGGCGAGATCCCGGTCGGGCCGTTCGCGATCATCGGTGACGACTCGATCGGCCGCGGCATCGTCGAGACCCTGCGGGGGAGTCGCTCGCCGGCGGTGCTCATGCAGAACCACGGCGTCTTCACCGTCGGTCCGACCGCCAAGTCGGCGGTCAAGGCCGCGGTGATGTGCGAGGACGTCGCCCGGTCGGTCCATCTCTCGCGCCAGCTCGGCCAGCCCATCCCGATCGAGCAGAGCAGCGTCGACGCGCTCTACGACCGCTACCAGAACGTCTACGGCCAGCGCTGATCCGCCCGGCCGCACCACCCCATCCACGCAGGTCAGGGGCCCCGACCGGGCTCCTGATCCGCGCATCGACAAGGAGCACCACGTGACCACGGAACCCGACCGCACCGCCGACGCCGCCGCGCAGGAGGTGTGGTTCCTGACCGGAAGCCAATCGCTGTACGGCCCGGAGACGCTCGACCAGGTGGCGAGCCAGTCGCGGGCGATCGCCGAGCGCCTCGCCGAGCTGGCGGACCTGCCGGTCCGCGTCGTCTGGAAGCCGGTGCTGCTGGACGCCGTCGCGATCCACCGCCAGGTGCAGGAGGCCAACAGCGACCCGTCCTGCGTCGGCCTGATCGCGTGGATGCACACCTTCTCACCGGCGAAGATGTGGATCGCCGGGCTCGACGCGCTCCAGAAGCCGCTGCTGCACCTGCACACGCAGGCCGGCATGGCGCTGCCGTGGTCGACCATCGACATGGACTTCATGAACCTCAACCAGGCCGCGCACGGCGACCGGGAGTTCGGCTACATCCAGTCCAGGCTCGGCGTTCCCCGCAAGACGGTCGCCGGTCACGTCGAGAACCCCGCGGTGCGGCGGCGGATCGAGGACTGGGCGCGTGCCGCCCGCGGTCGGGCCGAGCTGCGCCAGCTGCGGCTGGCCCGCTTCGGTGACAACATGCGCGACGTCGCCGTCACCGAGGGCGACAAGGTGGAGGCCCAGCTCCGGTTCGGGGTCTCGGTCAACACCTACGGCGTCAACGACCTGGTCGCGGTGGTCGACGCCGTCTCCGACGCCGAGGTCGACAAGCTCGTCGGGGAGTACGCCGACCTGTACGCCATCGCCCCCGAGCTGCTCCCGAACGGCGACCGTCACGACTCGCTCCGCTACGGTGCGCGGATCGAGGCCGGGCTGCGGACCTTCCTCGAGGACGGCGGCTTCGGAGCCTTCACGACGAACTTCGAGGACCTGGGCGGTCTCCGGCAGCTGCCGGGCCTGGCCGTGCAGCGCCTGATGGCCGACGGCTACGGCTTCGGTGGCGAAGGGGACTGGAAGACGTCGGTGCTGCTGCGCGCCACGAAGGTGATGGCGGCTGGCCTGCCGGGCGGGACGTCCTTCATGGAGGACTACACCTACCACCTGGTCCCGGGCGAGGAGAAGATCCTCGGTGCCCACATGCTCGAGGTCTGCCCGACCCTGACCGGCGACCGTGCCTCGCTGGAGATCCACCCGCTCTCCATCGGCGGCCGCGAGGACCCGGTGCGGCTGCGGTTCACCGCCGACCCCGGCCCGGCCGTGGTGGCGGGGCTGTCCGACCTGGGCGACCGCTTCCGCCTGACAGTGAACGAGGTCGACGTCGTCGAGCCGGACGAGGCACTGCCGCAGCTGCCCGTGGCGTGCGCGGTCTGGGAGCCGCGGCCCTCGCTCGCCACCTCCGCCGAGGCCTGGCTGATGGCCGGGGCCCCGCACCACACCGTGCTGTCCAAGGCAGTCGGGGTCGACGTCCTCGCGGACTTCGCGGAGATGGCCGGAGTCGAGGTCGCGGTCATCGACGCCGACACCAGCCCGCGCAGCTTCCAGCGCGAGCTGCGCTGGAGCGCGGCCTACCACCGGCTCGCCGACGGGCTCTGACCCTCCAGAACTCACCGGGGGTCGCACCGCCAGCCGCGGCCCCCGGTGACACCACCTGCCCGCATCGACCAAGGAACCCGACATGACCGGTCTGCTCGATCGTCCCGACCCCGTCATCACCCGTGGGCCGGTGCTCCCGCGCGGGCGCCGGGCGAAGGTGGTCTGCACCCTCGGCCCGGCTACGGCGTCCCAGGAACGGATCCTGTCCCTGGTCGACGCCGGGATGGACGTCGCTCGGCTCAACATGAGCCACGGGGACCACACCGACCACGCGGAGGTCTACCGGTGGGTCCGCGAGGCGTCCGAGGCGACCGGGCACGCGGTGGCGGTGCTCGCCGACCTGCAGGGCCCGAAGATCAGGCTCGCGCGGTTCGCCGACGGGCCGGTCGTGCTGCGACCCGGCCAGCGGTGGACGATCACCACTCGGGAGGTCGACGGGGACGACGCGATCTGCGGGACGACGTACCTGGGACTGCCCGGCGACGTCTCGTACGGCGACCCGATCCTGGTCGACGACGGCAAGGTCCGGCTGCGGGTCGTCGAGGTCACCGGCCCGGACGTCGTCACCGAGGTTGTGGTCGGCGGCCGGGTCAGCAACAACAAGGGCCTCAATCTCCCGGGCGTCGCGGTCTCGGTGCCGGCGCTGTCGAGCAAGGACGCCGACGACCTGCGCTTCGCCCTGCGACTGGGGGTCGACCTGGTCGCGCTGAGCTTCGTCCGCAGCGCACAGGACGCCGACGACGTGCGGGCGATCATGTCCGAGGAGGGCATCCGCGTCCCCGCGATCGCCAAGATCGAGAAGCCCCAGGCGATCGCGAACCTCGACGAGGTGGTGGCGGCCTTCGACGGCGTGATGGTCGCCCGGGGAGACCTCGGCGTGGAGTGCCCGCTCGAGGAGGTGCCGTTCCTCCAGAAGCAGGTCGTCGTGGCCGCGCGGCGCAACGCCAAGCCGGTCATCGTGGCCACCCAGATGCTGGAGTCGATGATCGGGAGCCCGGCACCGACCCGGGCCGAGGCGAGCGATGTCGCGAACGCGGTGCTCGACGGCGCGGACGCCGTGATGCTGTCCGGGGAGACGAGCGTCGGCGCCTACCCGGTCGAGACCGTCGAGACGATGGCGCGGATCATCGCGACCACCGAGCTGCACGCGCTCGACGGTCAGCAGTTCGGCCGGTTCGACCGGATCGCCTGGGATCCGCACACCCGGTCCGGCGTGATGACCAAGGCCGCCGAGGAGGTCGCCGAGCGGGTCGGGGCGTCGTACGTCGTCGCCTTCACGCAGTCCGGCGACACCGCACGCCGCGTCGCCCGGCTCCGGAGCCGGATCCCGGTCCTCGCCTTCACGCCGGAGGAGAAGGTACGGGCGCAGCTGGCGCTGAGCTGGGGGATCGAGACCTTCACCACCGCACCCGTCACAGGCACCGACGACATGGTCTCCCAGGTGGACGACGAGCTGGTCCGCAGCGGTCGTGTCGTCGAGGGTGACCTCGTCGTGATCGTGGCCGGCAGCCCGCCCGGCGTTCCCGGCACCACCAACGCCCTGTGGGTGCATCGGATCGGTCAGGGCTGAGCGGGCGCCCTGCGCCCGTTGCCCGGCAGGTGCCGGGGCGATCTTGGTGGTCCTTCGCCGATCAATTCCGTCGAACGCTGGACGGGGGCGCGCGCAGGCCGTTTCCTGAAGCGGATTTGTCCCCCCGACGCGCTAGGAGCGCTCATGTCCTCGACCCCCCGCCGCCGGTTCGCCGGCTCCATCAGTCCCCTCGCCCTCGCGTTGCTCGCACTGGCCATCATCTTCGGCACCACCGGCGGCGCCGTCGCGGGCGCGATGATCACCGGCGCTCAGGTCAAGAACGGCAGCCTGACCGGCCGTGACATCGCGACCGGTTCGTTGAAGGGAGTCGACATCGGCAACAGCAGCGTCTCCGGCGCCGACGTGGCCAACGGCAGCATCAGTGGCGCCGACGTCAAGGACGGCTCGATCACGGGCACCGACATCGCCGACGAGACCAGGATGTGGGGTGTCGTCGAGAGCGCGGCTCGGAAAATCGCCGCCCAGGGGGTCTACTCGGTCGCCGAGAAGTCCTTCGCCACGCCGAAGGGCTACCTGCAGATCACCGCCAGCATCGATGCGAACGACGACAACGGCGTCGCCGGAACCGGCGCGCTGATCTTCGCGCCCGCCATCGACGGCAACCTCATCGACGCCCCGCACTACCTGGAGTTTTACGGCGAGGGCCGCGGAGCCACCGGGTCCGTCACCGTCGTCGTGCCGGTCGCGGCGGGCTCGCACAAGGTGGAGCTCGTCGTGTTCGAGGACGGCACCGGCAGCGTCGCCTACTCGCGCGAGCTCTCGATCGTCTACGCGTCGGCGGGCACGTCGAACGCCGGCATCGTCACCGGACGCAGGCTTCCCGCGCGCATCGCGAACCGGTGATCGAGGTGCGCTGGCTCGTTGCCACCGACGCGCGGCCGGTGACCGTTCCGATTTAGGCCGGACCCAGCGGCTCCGGTACCCTCTCCGGCGGTGGCGTGTCCGAGCGGCCTAAGGAGAACGCCTCGAAAGCGTTTGTGGGTGCAAGCCCACCGAGGGTTCAAATCCCTCCGCCACCGCCGTGTGATGTGTCAGGACATCGGCAAGACCCGGACCCACGGACGTGGGTCCGGGTCCTTGTCATTTCTGGGGTTGGTAGTCGTCCATAGCGAGTTCGCGGAGACCTCGCCGGTGATGGCGTTTGTCGATGCGGTCGATGCGGTCGATGCGGTCGAGGCGGGCGCGGTCGTGGGGTCGTGGTTGCGGCTGGGGCCGGGAAGTGCCTTTGGCAGCGTGTCGTAGCGGGCCGGCCGGGGTGGCCTGGTGGGGGACTGCTCGACCAGTTTCGATACCAAAACAATCACCACCGCGGCCAGAAGTCCCTGACGGGGCGGGGCATTGTCGGGCCGGGCTGCGTAGTAGCTCCGCCGTCATCCAAACCCGCCAGAAAATCCCTTTCGAACTGTCGCAACCCAGTACGCATCGTGGTCGGACAGCGAGGCGACCGGGATGCGACCCGCATCGAGCACTCTCCAGTCGCGGGGAGCCGCGATGTGGTCTATGGCCGCCTGCCCGTTTTTGCCGGGCAGGTCACGTGTCGGGACCTGGAGCCCATGCCGGTCGAGCTCCTCGATCAGGACCGCTTGGGCGGCGCGGGCGAACCCGGCGATGTTGCCGGTCAGTGGCTGGTTCAAGTCACCACCCCACACGACTGGTCCGCTGCCGAGGACGGACGCGAGGGCGTCGGTGGTGTGTCGCATCCGCTCACCGTGGCTGGCCGGTCCCCACGGCCACAGCTCGGCGGCCAGGGTCCAGGGCATCACCGATGCGCACATGGTCACTCCGCCGATCCGTGCGGCCGCGGACGCGGGATGCGGGTCGGGCAGCAGCTCGAGCGGTTCGCGGGAGTAGATGGCTGACCAGTACTTGGTCGGCCCCATGAGCGCCGAAGTCGTGTGCCGCTCATACCCGTCCAGCGTGAGGTCGGTTCGGACCTCGGTGAGCAGCAGGACATCGCACGCCATGTCGTCCAGCACGTCCTTGTGTGCGGGCGTCGAGGCTCCGGCGAGGTTCCAAGTGCCGATCCGCCAGTGCCGTCCGGCGGGGGCCGCGGTCACCTTCTCAGCCCGCGCAACGGCTCGGTGACCTTGGTGGCTGCCTTCTTCGCGCCGGTCCCGGCTGCCCGCCCGACGGCCTTGGATGCATCCGCCGCAGAGTCCTTGGCGCTGATCGCGTGGCGCTTCACCTCTGCACGTGTCTCGGCGAACTCGGGGCGGTGGATGTGGCGATCCAGGATCGGGCGGCCGGTGCGGGAGACGGTCGCGAACTCCTCAAGCGTGTCCAGGGCCTGTTCGGCGTTCCGCTGGAGGTCTGGGATGGAGAACAGGTGGTGGGTCTCCAACGGGGAGATCTGCCGAAGCGCTTTGAGCTTGCCGGTGGCTGCTTCGACGAGCTCGCGGTCGCGGTCCTGGTTGGTGCGCAGCGAGGCGCGGGCGTCCTCGAGGGCAGACTCCACATGCTCGGGGTCGGTGGAACGGACGTGCTCGAGACGCAGGTACTCCCACAGGTGAAGGGCCTTCTCCGCCACCGCGATCAGTTTCAACGTGCCGCCAACGCCTTCGGTGTCGCTGAACGCCCCGAGTGCCTTCGCGCGCCTCGGTACTCGGGCATCGGCGTCGAAGGTGTTCAGCGTCGTCTGGGCGTAGGCACGCAGCGCGGTCAGAGACTGACGCAGCTCCAGCCCAGCGCCGCTCACGCTGTCCCAGTCAGCCTTCAGCAGCCGCCCGTGCGATCTGGTCGAGGCAGCCACTGCCTCGAGGTGCTCGTACAGGCCGACGACACGTCCGACCTCTTGAGACCGTGCCCGTCGGGCGAGCTCGTCGACGCTCTCCTGAACCACCTCAACGGCCTTCTGTACGTCCGCGATCGCGGAACGCAGGGCGAGGGAGACAGCGGCGGTCTGTAACGCGAGCGCCTGCTCGGGCCGGAACGACACCTTGTCGAACTTCAGGTCTCCAGCGAATTTGCTTCCCTTGCGTAGGTAGCCGCGGAGTGAGCCGTTGGCGTCCAGTTGCTCGCCCAATTCGCGGAGCTTCGCGAGGCTCTCAGGTGTCAGGCGTAGGTACTCCTCGCCGGCAGCGAGCAGGGCGGCGGCGGTGGTGACGGCACCGGCTGCGTCGGCGACGCCCACGCTTCGGGTGCGGCGCGCTTCGACCTCGGCCGCTGAAAGGAGTTCGGCGACGATGGCGTCGATTTGGTCCTGGGCGCCGCGCAGGTACAGGCCGCCGTCCTTGAGGTCGAAGACCACGGCATCGCTGCTCGGCGGTTGCTCCAGCTCGGCGCTCACGTGGCGAGCATAAGGAGCGGCCCCGATTCTTCGCGTTCCTTGCCCAAACTTCGTAGAGCGGCTCGGCCGCCCGACTGAGAAGCCGCGCCTGTGAGAATGCCCCGTGCGCTGCGCCGCCGATTGTCCGGTGGAGCGAGCTGGGGCGGCTTCCGCCGTTCTCGTGTCAGCGCGGCTGCTCGGGCTTCTCACGGGTCTCGGCGCCGAGACACACGGCGACCAGCTCGCCCGCGGCCTCGCCGATGAACACCGCCCAGCCGTGGTCGAACGACACCAGCCGCGTCTCGCCCTCGGGCGTGCGGACGATCGCCTTGCTCGGCACCGCCTCGCGGTCGAAGCCGGTGAACGAACAGCGGTGGCGCTCCATCATCGCGTTGAGCGGAGTGGAGGAGAGGCCGACCTTCTCGGCGCCGCCGACCGGAGCCTGTGGGGCCGTCATCAGGCTGACCGCCGCGAAGCCCACCAGCATGGTGAGCGCACCGACGGTGATCGCCGTCCGCAGTGAGGTCAGCGACATCCGAGACCACCGAAGGAGTGCGTCGACAACGGTCATCGTCGCCCCCCTGATGCTGCTCGTGGTCGGTTTGGGTTGCCGTTTCAACGACCCGGGTCAGGGAGGGTCACGAACCGGCTCCTGCTCCGTCCCCAACATTGGGCAGGATGGGGTCCATGACGCCATCCCACGACGTTCTTCGCCTCCGCCGCTCCGCTGCTTCGCCGAGCGTCACCGCGGAGACCTCGCGATGACCTGGTTCGACTCACCGGCCGATGTGGCGACGCGGCTGGACGCCTCCGGCTATCTCACCGACCCCGCGACGGCCACCACGACGTTCCTCGCCGGCGCCCTGGAGAAGCCGCTGCTGCTCGAGGGGCCGGCCGGTGTCGGCAAGACCGAGCTCGCCAAGGCGGTGTCGCGGGCGACGGGGGCGGAGCTGGTCCGGCTGCAGTGCTACGAGGGCTTGGACGAGGCGCGTGCGCTGTACGAGTGGAACTACAAGAAGCAGCTGCTAGCCATCCAGGCTTACGGCGCGCAACCACAGCGAGGCACCGCAACCACCGTCGACGGCAACCACCAACCCCAACCATGGAACGACCTTGACCACAGCATTTTCACCGACGAGTTCCTGCTGACCCGCCCGCTGCTCACCGCGATCCGCCGCGAGGCACAGACGGTGCTGCTGATCGACGAGGTCGACAAGACCGACATCGAGGTCGAGGGACTGCTGCTGGAGGTGCTGAGCGACTTCCAGGTGACCATCCCCGAGCTCGGGACCGTGGCGGCCACGCGCCGGCCCTTCGTCGTACTCACCTCGAACGCGAGCCGCGAGCTCTCCGAGGCGCTGAAGCGCCGCTGCCTCTACCTGCACCTGGACTACCCGGACGCGAAGCGGGAGCGGGAGATCCTCCACAAGCAGGTCCCCGGCCTCGACGACCGGATCGCCGAGCAGCTCGTGGCGACGGTCGGCCGGCTTCGGGACCTGGAGCTGAAGAAGGCGCCGTCGATCGCGGAGTCCGTCGACTGGGCCCGCACCCTGATCGCGCTGGAGATCCGTGACCTCGACGAGGTGGCGATCGCCGAGACCCTGGGCGCCGTCCTCAAGCACCAGTCCGACCACCAGCGCGCGGTCAAAGAGCTCAAGCTCGGCCGGTCCTGAGCGGAGGAGGCATGGCCACCGAACAATCCGGGCTCCTCGACCGGCACCTCGCGTTCGTCGAGGCGCTCCGCGGCGCCGGTCTGTCGGTGTCCCTGGCCGAGGACCTCGACTCGGTCGCCGCGCTCTCGGCCCTGCACTGGACCGACCGTGACACGGTCCGCGCCGCGTTCGCCGCGACCATGGTGAAGAAGCAGTCGCAGCGCACCACCTTCGACTCGCTCTTCGACGTGTACTTCCCCGCGATGGTCGGCGAGGGAGCTCGCGCCGTAGGCGAGGAGTCACCAGGCGAGTCCGGCGCGGTCCAGGACAACGCGGCCGCGCTCCGCAGCCTCCGCGACCGACTGGCCGAGGCCCTCGAGGCCCCCCAGCCGGACGAGCCCGAACTGCGGCGGATGGCCGCGGAGATGGTCGGCGTGTTCGGCTCGATGCCGGGCCGTGGGCCGGGCCTCTCGTCGTGGTCGGCCTACACCGCCCTGCAGCGGGTGTCGCCGCAGGAGCTGGTCGACCGGTTGGTCCAGGCACTGATGGCCCAGGGTGCCGACGAGGACGAGGCGACCCGGACGGCGAACCGGCGGATCGGCTTTTTCACCGCGATGGTCGAGGACGACGCCCGCCGGCGGATCGCCGAGGAGAAGGGGCCCGACCACGTCGCCGAGGTCGCGGTGCGGCCGAGCATCGACCAGCTCGCCTTCATGGCCGCGCGCCGATCCGACCTCGAGGAGATGCGCAAGGAGATCTTCCCCCTGGCCCGCCGGCTCGCCACCCGGCTGGCCAAGGAGCACCACGCGAAGCGGCGGGGCCCGCTCGACTTCCGGCGTACGGTGCGCGCCTCGATCGCGACCGGTGGCGTCCCGATCACCACCCACCATCGGCCGAAGCGGCCGCACCGCACCGACCTGGTGGTGCTCTGCGACGTCAGCGGCTCGGTGGCGAACTTCGCCCAGTTCACGCTGCTGTTCGTGTTCGCGCTGCGCGAGGTGTTCCAGAGCATGCGGGCATTCACCTTCATCGATCACGTGCACGAGGTAACGCCGTACTTCCGTCCGGGGGCGGACCCGGTCACCGTGCTCGCCGACCTGGCGGCGAGCACCAGCCACGCCGCGCTCTGGGGGCGCACCAACTACGGCCGTGCGTTCACGAAGTTCGAGGAGCAGCACATGGACGCACTCGGCCCGAAGACCACGCTGCTGATCCTCGGCGACGCGCGTTCCAACTACAGCGACCTCCACGAGGAGACCCTCCGCAGCCTCGCGGGCTCGGTGAAGCAGGCGTTCTGGCTCAACCCCGAGCACGAGCGGAACTGGGGGACCGGCGACTCCGCCGTGCCGGCGTACGGCGAGATCGTGCGGATGATCGAGTGCCGCAACCTGACCCAGCTCAGCGAGTTCGTGCACGACCTGGCGTGGTGAGCCTGCGTCTGCCTCGCGGTCCTCTGCCTACCTGGGATCGCGGGTCGGGGAGGCGGCGGTCTGCGCGGCGAGGAAGCCCAGCGCGCGCCACCGGGTCAGCGCGGCAACCAGCTCGGGGTGGTCGGCGCGGTCCGCTGCCCGGCCACCCGCGACGAGCGGCGGGAGGTCCGGGTCCGACCCGGCGTCGTACACGACGGTGAGGCGGTTGGTCGCGGCCGCGTTGATGAGCGACCCGAGCAGCGCGACCGGGTCCGTCCGGTCCTCCAGCGACAGCACGCGTACGTCGGCGGGCACGAGGGGCAGCTGGGCGGTTGGTGAGTTGGCGGTGACCACCTGGTCGATCACGAAGCCGGGCAGGTCCTCGCTCGCAGCGATCTCCACGGCGGCCGCCCCACCGGCGCCGCGACCGACCAGCATCACCCGCACCGGTGCGTCCCCGTCCTCCGCGGTGGTGGCCGCCGTGATCGCCCGCACGGCATCGGAGACGTGGCCCGACTGGTCGCCGGAGACCAGCCGCAGCCGGCCCGGGCGGGGGTTCGGCTCCGCCGTACCGGTCAGGAACGCGAGCAGGCGCCCTGGGCTGACACGCAGGATCCGCACCGGCTCGTCGTTGCCCTCGCTGGCGGAGAGGATCGTCATCAGATCGCCCAGGCCGGTGGGGACGCCGGCAGTGGCCCCGTCGCCCACCGACCCGGCCGGTGGCGCGTCGGGATCTCCGCGCTCGGCGTCGGTGAGGCCGACCGCGGCGTCGCGCAGCGCGGCGCCCCAGTCGTCAGGCAGCGGCGTGACGCCGGCGGCGCGGAGGCCACCGCTGCGTGCCGCGTGACCACCCTCGCCGGCGAGGCCTCGGGCCGTGAGCAGTCCGCGCATCTGGAGGCTGTCGACCAGTCCGCCACCGGTGGTGACGTGGTCCATCAGCTCGGGGTTCGCCTCGGCGAGCTCATTGAGGTAGGCGGCGACACCGTCCCGGTCAAGCGCGTCGGTCTCGATCAGGCCGGCCGCGACGATCGCGCCGCCGAGCTTGACCTGGGGGGCGAGGTAGCCGATCGCCCTGCCCGCGATCGCCCCGAGGGTCTGGTAGGCCGCAGCCTGCAGCTCGTCGATCCAGCGGTAGGTCAGCACGGTGGCGCGGAGCACCAGCGCGTCGGCGTCCAGCTCGAGTGAGCGGCTGAGCAGCCCGCCCTTGCCGGTGGTCGCTGCACGCAGCTCCTCCTCGACGGAGGCCCACGTGGTCGGGGAGAGCGCGGCGGAGTCGACGACGTCCGGGTCGACCAGCACCTCGTGGCCGAGCTTCGCCCACTCGCGCATCTGGGCGCCGGCGTCGTCGAAGAGGTCGGCCAGTCGCAGCATCTGGTCGTACTTGTCGGCCAGGTCGGCGGCCTCCACGTCGGTGGCCGGGACCGCCCGCTGCTCGCCCGCGGCGGCCGCGAGAACCGGATCGTCGTCGAGGTCCATCAGCGTCCCTCCACCGGCGCGGTCGCGACCAACGGAGCCAGCACCGGCGCCACGACCGAGGCCAGGTCGGACGGCTGCACGCTCCGCATCTCGACCCGCAGCGCGCCCTCGTCGCGGTGGGGGCGCAACGCTCGCCAGCCGTCGGCGAGCAGCGTCCAGGACACCACGCCGACCGAGTCCACCTCGCCCGAGGACACGTCGGCGACCATCGCCCGCAGTCGCCCTTGCGCCTCGCCTGCCATCGCCGTCAGCGCGCGGGCCACCTCGGGGTCGGCGAGC
>NZ_SSXI01000320.1 GCF_004803405.1 Nocardioides sp.
GTCGTCGGCCGGCGCCTCGACGACGTCCGCCTGCGGCAGGGCGTGGCGGACCGCGTCCAGCAGCGGCTCCGCTGCCGGCCCCAGCACGGCGACGCGGGGACGAGCCACGCCCTGGAGGTGACGGGCCAGCACGGCGGCGAGCTGCTCGGGGCGTCCGGACCGGGCGAGTGGACGACCTCGAAGCCGTCCCCGGAGCAGTCGCCTCACGAGAGCCGAGCCTAGTCGACGGCTCTCGCCGACCCGGACGATCGGTCCCGCCTGCCGCCCGACATGTGCTTACAGTGGGGTCCCCCACCCCCAGAGATCGGACAAGGATGGTCACTCAAGAACGCATGTCCTATCTGGCGCGCCACCCGCGCGAGCTGGCCGGCGCTGCCGCCCGCCGGGTCCGGCGGCGCCTCGACACCTCGGCACCGCGGTGCCTGGTCTGTGGCTCCACCGACCTTCGCGAGCAGGTCGTCGAACGCGCGGCCCCGCTGCCCCGCCCCGGACGGTACGAGCTGCGGATCTGCCAGACCTGTCAGTACGTCTCGAACCCCGGCAACACGGTGGACTACACGGCGTTCACGAGCGTCGAGCGGTTCAAGCTCACGCCGCGCGTGGGCACCGAGGACCACCAGGGGCGCGAGTTCCACATGGCGCGGATGGGCGCCGACGTCCTGCAGCGGTCCTCCCTCGACGTGATGGTGTTCGGGGCCGGCCGCAGTCTTGACTACCGGCACATCGCGAAACTGCCACAGGTCCGCAGCGTCGTGATGAGCGATGTGGTGGACCTCGGCGTCGATGCCGACTTCATCAACATCACCGAGGGCACCGATCGGCGGTTCGACCTGATCATCGCCTGCGAGGTGGTCGAGCACTTCACCGATCCAGCGACGGAGTTCCCGCGTCTGTTCGACCTGCTCACCAAGGACGGGCTGCTGGTCTGCTCGACCAACATCTTCAACGGCGGGGATCTGCAGAAGCAGCGGTACCTCTACAGTCCCGGACACGTCTCCTACTACAGTCCGCGGGCCATCCGGAGGATCGCGGAGCGGAACCGGATGCGCTTCGACTTCCGCCTTCCCGCCATCGCGAACGGAAGCCCGGGCCCGCGGAAGCGGTACGTCCTGTTCACCAGATCGGCAAGGAACCTGCGCAACGTCGCCGAGTACTTCGGCGGCCGTCCGTACGCACCCTCGGAGGACGTGCGGGCGATGGAGGAGGCAGGAGCACGGAGCGGCTGATGGGGGCCGGCACGCCGGCCTGTGCCAGACTGCCGTGTCGTCCTGACCGGTGACCGCCGGCGGGCGAGCGAGTCGGTCGAAAGGATCAGCCCAGCATGTCGGCACCTGTCAAGAACGTGGCTGTCCTCCTCGCCGGAGGAGTGGGCGCCCGGGTCGGTCTCGACATCCCCAAGCAGCTGATCAAGGTAGCCGGGAAGACGCTCCTCGAGCACACCCTGGTTGCCCTGCACGAGCATCCCGACGTCGACGAGGTCGTGGTCATGATGGCCCAGGGCCACACCGACGCGGTCCGCGACATGACCCGCGGCGGCCGCTACCCGAAGGTGACCGAGATCCTCGAGGGTGGCGACACCCGCAACGCCACCACCCAGCGGGCGATCGACCACCTGCTTGCGACGGCCGGCGGCGCCGAGGTGCGGATCCTGCTCCACGACGCGGTCCGGCCGCTGGTCACGCCTCGGATCATCGGCGAGTGCTTCCAGGCGCTCGCCACGTATCCGGCGGTCGACGTGGCGATCCCGTCTGCCGACACGATCATCGAGGTCGGCGAGGACAACACGATCCGGAGCATCCCGCCGCGCGCGACGCTGCGCCGCGGCCAGACCCCGCAGGCATTCCGGCTCGACGTCCTCGCGGCGGCCTACGAGAAGGCGGCGGCGGACCCGGACTTCGCCGCCACCGATGACTGCACCGTGGTGCTCCGCTACCTGCCGGACCAGCCGATCACCGTGGTCCACGGGGACGAGCGGAACATGAAGGTGACCGAGCCGATCGACGTCTTCATCGCCGACAAGCTCTTTCAGCTGACCGGCATCGACCTGCCGCGCGCCAAGACCGAGGAGGGCTACCGCGAGGCGCTCACCGGCAAGACGATGGTGGTGTTCGGCGGCAGCTACGGCATCGGCGCCGACATCGCCGAGCTCGCGGCGTCGTACGGCGCGAACGTCGTGACCTTCAGCCGGTCGACCACCAACACCGACGTCGGTCGCCGCGCCGACATCGCAGCGGCCGCGAAGAAGGCGCTGGAGGTGACCGGGTCGGTCGACTTCGTGGTGAACACCGCCGGCGTGCTGCCACGGGGAGCGCTGCTGGAGACCACGGAGGAAACGGTCTACGCCGCCACGGACATCAACTACCTCGCGCCGATCTTCATAGCCCAGGAGTTCTTCCCGCACCTCGCGGCGAGCGGGGGCGCGCTGCTGCTCTTCACCTCCAGCTCCTACACCCGGGGCCGCAGCGGCTACAGCCTCTACTCTTCGGCGAAGGCGGCGACGGTCAACCTGACCCAGGCGCTCGCCGACGAGTGGGCCGATGCCGGCGTCCGCGTGAACTGCATCAACCCCGAGCGGACCGCCACCCCGATGCGCGTCAAGGCCTTCGGGGAGGAGGCTCCGGGCACGCTGCTGGACTCCCAGACCGTGGCCCGCACCTCGGTCGACGTCCTGGTCTCCGACCAGTCCGGCCACGTGTACGACGTCCGCAAGGACGACCCGTTCACCCTCGGCGACTGACCCGCCGCTTCGCGCGCCGGCCGACCTCGCGCAGCAGCTCCCGGCCGCCGTACTGGTCGAGCCCGGTGCCCGCCTCGGCGCGCCGCCGCTCGCCGTACTCCAGCGCGGCGGCGAAGCCGACGTCCATCAGGCGGCCGGCCGTCTCCACACTGACGGTCGTCGGCACCTCGACCTTCTCGTCCCACTCGTCGGGGTCCGTCAGCAGCGAGTGGAGGTCGCCGACGACGGTGACGTCGGAGTCGCGTACCGCCTCGATCCAGTCGGCGGTGTACTCGTTGGCGCGCTCGGCGATCCAGCGCGGGCCGCGGATGGGGTACGGCGTCGCCATGGTGGTCAGCTCGCGCAGGCCGCGGCGGGCGAGCTCGCCGACGGTGAACATCCAGGTTGCGTGGTCGCCGCCGCGGTCGGTGTAGGCCCGGTTGAAGTGCCGCAGCATCTCGGCCTCCGGATAGGGCAGCGAGGCGTTGTCCAGCTCGGGCGACCGCAGGATCTCCGGCACGCCCATCAGGGACTCGAAGACGCGGAAGTTGCGCAGTCGGTCCTTCGAGTCGCCCATGACCAGGATGATCCGGTCCTCGCCGAAGACCCTGCCGAACTCGTCGATCACGCGCCGGATGCTGAACCGGTGGATGTGCGGCATCACCCGATCCCACGATGCCATGACCTTCCCGTCGGGGCGGACCGAGGCGAAGTGCTTCTCGGCCCACTCCTCCAGCGTCTCGGTGCCACGCCGGCGCAGCACCTCCTGCCACTGCGAGACCAGGAGCGGCGCCAGCGGGCGGAGGGTGAGCACGATGTGGGTGTCGGAGCCGAGGTTGTCCGCGAGGTACTGCACGCGGTCGCGGGTGGCCTGGCTGAGGGACTCGCTGGACCAGAAGGTGCACCGGGCCTCGGACGACCGGAACTCCGCCGCCATGCGATGCCAGTTGGCCTCCCACTCCGCGCGCTCGCGCGCGGGAAGGTAGCTGGGCAGCGTCCCGACGGCGGCCAGCACCGTCTTCATCTCGTGCCGGCGCCTGCTGACGTCGTGCACGCCGTACGCCGCGAGCTCCTTGCGCGCCTCCTTGATGGCACCCTGCAGCGCCGTGGTGCCGGTCTTCGGCATCCCGATGTGCAGGAAGCGCGAGCCGTCCGGCAGTGCCTCGGGCATGTCCACTGAGCGCATGCTGGTCAGACTCCTTCGCTGGGAACTGCTCGATCGTATCCGTCGGGGACCGGGCGGGGTGATTTCAGCCCTCGCCCAGGCCGGAGCCGAAGAACGCCTCGACCACGCGTCGCGCGGCGTGCCCGTCCTGCAGATAGTTGAACCGCCGGTTGAACCGCTCGAGTTCCTCCCGCGTGCGCTCGCTGAGCCGCTCGATGTCGCGCAGCAGCCGCACCGCCTCGTCCGCGGTGTCGACCAGCGGGCCGGGCGCGGACTCGCGATAGTCGTAGAGGAAGCCGCGGACGCCACCGACGTAGGTGTCCAGGTCCGGCACGAGGAAGACCATCGGACGCATGGTCAGCGCGAAGTCGAACCGCAGCGAGGAGTAGTCGAGCACCGCTGCGTCGGAGGCGAGGATCAGGTGGTTGATCTCCGGGTAGTCGGTGACGTCGAGGTACCGCGCCCTGCCCTGGTCGAGCGTCCCGGACGCTGCGGAGTGGAAGCGATGGCCGCGCATGAGCAGCACGTAGTCGGGGCCGAGGGCCCGGCTCGCTGACGCCAGATCGAGGTGATGAACCACCTCGGCCGCCCGCCAGTTCGTGGCCAGGTCGTCGCGCCAGGTCGGGGCGTACAGGACCACCTTCTGGCCGGGTCGGATACCGAGCCGGCGGCGAACGTCCTCGCGAACCGCCTCGGCCTCCGGGGACACCAGCAGGTCGTCGCGTGGATAGCCGGCGTTGTGGATCGGCCCGTCGTAGGCGTACTCCTGCCGGTAGTACTCGTCCATCTCCGGCGCGGGGGTGAGGATCAGGTCCCACTCGCGCGACGTCCGGTCGAGCTCGAGCTCGATCCGGCGCGGAGTGAAGTGCTTGGCCTGCCACATCCGAAGGCCCATCGACTTCGCGGGGTACCCGTGGAACGTCTGCAGGAGCCGCTGGCCCGGCCTGCGGGTGAACCAGCGCTCGGGGTCGATGTTCATGCAGAGGTACTTCGCCGATGCCAGCGTGCGGTACCACTCGCGGGTGTTGATGACGACGGGGACACCGCCCTCCGGCACCCACGACGACGGCCCGTCGACGCCCCAGTAGAGGGTCAGCTCCGGATGGGTGCGACGCAGCTCCTCATGGATCGCCACCTGGCTGTCGGTGGCGGAGGCACCCACGTAGGACTGCAGGTAGACCGCCTGCTCGTCGAGCGGGATGTCTCCCTCGCGGTACCACCGCTGCAGCTCCTCCTGGGCGTACGGGCCACGCTCGTCGTCGCCCAGCGGGCGGAGCAGCTCGACGCCGGCGGCGCGCTCGGACCTGATCACGCGAGCGCCGTACCGGCTGCCGAGCATGAAGTGATGGAGCTGGTCGATGGCCCGCTCCCCGAGCAGGGCGCGGGTCCGCTGACCACCGGTCACCACGTCGAGCCAGTAGAACCCGAGCCGCACCGGAGTCTCGCCGAGTCCCCACGGATCGCTCGCCAGCCGGAAGCGGACCCGGACCGGGTCGCCCGCGGCGCCGCCACCCATCTCGCCCACGACCCTCGCCCTGGCCCCGACCAGCTCGACCTGCGCGTCCGCCGGGGGCTCGGCGGCCAGCCAGCGGCCGGTCAGGGACAGCTCGAGGTCGGTGACCTCGAGCTCGTCCACCGCGAGCACGCTTCCCGCCT
>NZ_SSXI01000265.1 GCF_004803405.1 Nocardioides sp.
CGGGCGGAGACGAGGCCGCCGGCTGCGCCACCGGCTGCGCCACCGGCTCATGCTCATGCTCATGCGTGTGGTCGGCCGTCGCCGGCTCCGGCTGCATCGCGGGAACGGCCATCACCTCACCCGTCGCCTCGGCCATCTGGCCCGAGGTCGGGTCGGTCGGCTGCTGCGCCATCGGCGCGGTGACCATCATGCTGTCGCCGACCTCGCCCGGGACGACCCCGAACGAGCCGGCGGGCACCACCCCACCGTCGAGGCGGTACGACGACGGGCCGGTCGGCGCGCTCGCGCCGGCCACCGTCACGGTGACCGAGTCGACGGGCCATGGGATCAGCCGCTCGACCCAGGCGAGGCTGTCGGCGCCTGAGATCGCCTGGCCGTCGACGGTCACGGTCACGTCCCCGTCGACGAAGACGGCCAAACCGGTCGTGTGGGGGGCGAGCGCCGCGAAGCCGGGGGACTGCTCGACCGCGGTGGACAGCATGAGGGCGTAGCCGCGGACGAGCTGGCGACCCTGGCCGCCGTTGGCGGCGACCATCCGGGCGTGGTCGAGGTAGGGCTTCACCACGTCCGGGTCGGTCGAACCCACGAGGAGGACGACCGGGCCGATCCTGGCGAGAGTGCCGTCACCGGGGCCGGGCACGACCTTCGCCCGGGACCAATCCTCTGCGGAGACTGGAGGCATAGCTGTCACACGATCCTTCCACCGAAGAAGCGCCAGCGGATGAAGGGAACCCGCATCGGGCCGTTGGTCCAGATCCAGATCGCGATCCAGATCACCGAGAAGTCGATGAAGAACGCCCAGAACACCGAGGCCGAGGGGTTCTCCACGTCGATGCCCGGGATCCAGCCCAGCTCGAGCAGCAGCCACACCAGGGCGCCTTCGTTGAGGGCGGTGATCAGACCGAGCATCGTCGGCCAGTCCTTCTCCCAACGGAACTGCTGGATGCCGTGGTAGATCAGCTCCCAGACGATGCCGAGGACCAGGACCGTCGCCAGGATCAGGTAGGTGACCTTGTAGCTCTCGCGGTCGAACTCGAAGCCGCCGGGCAGGATCGGTGTCAGCACCAGGGTGATCAGGCCGCCGAAGACGACCAGCATGAAGATCCGGGTCTGGAGCCGGCCGTTGAGGGTGGGCAGCATTCAGCAGGCTCCTTCGCTGTGGTCGCGGGCGGCGGAGTGGGTCGCGGTGCCGGTCACGGCGCGCTTCCTGCCAGCCACTTCCACCACTGGATGGTCGACCGCACCGGGCCGATCCGCTTGCCGAACCCGCGCTTGGCGAGGTCCTGGTAGATCTCCTGCGCGGCGACCTGCAGCCCGAGGAACGTGTCCACCCCGGGGAAGTAGCCACCGAGCGTGGTCGCCCCGGAGGCGTACATGACGCCGATGCCCGACCGGGTTCCGATCAGCTCGAAGCTGCGGTCGACGTTGAGCCGCCCTACCGGGTTGCGGCTGGCACCGCCGTGCTCGAGCAGGTCCTTGAGCAGCCGGTGCTCGGCGATGTCGGCCTCGAGCCCGGTGCAGTCGATGACGAAGTCGGCCTCGATGGGCACCGTGCCCTGGGCGGTGCGGACGTGGTTGACGATCCGGTCGCCATGGGGCTGCATGTCCTCGACGGACCCGACGACGCAGGTGTACCAGCCCTCGCGGCGGCCCTGGTTCATCTGCTTCTGCCAGAGCTTGCGCCATGGCGTGTTGGTGCCGCCCATGCGCTTGTAGATCTCGGCGCGCTGCTCGCCCTCGAGCTTGCGGACCTGGGCCTTGAGCTGTCCGCCCCACACCGACTTCGGGTAGTTGAAGCCCTGATAGGCCCAGCCGTCCCCGCCCCGCCGGCGCATGGTCAGTCGTGGCTTGCCGCCGCCCGGCCTCGGGTCGGTCTCGTTGCCGTAGCCGTCGTTGGGCCCGTTGATGTAGGTCCGGAACAGGTGGACGATGTTGGTCTGCGCGCCGTGCAGCAGCCGGTCGTCCATCAGCCGCTGGAGCACGCGGGAGGCCACGATGCCGCCGCCGCGCACGATCACGGTGCTGGGGACCTGCATCAGGCGCTCGTAGACATGCTCGTGCGCCTCGTAGGCGTTGACGATGTGTCGGTAGTCGTTGTGCTCGGTGCGGTAACGCTGCAGCTCGGGGAGGAACTTCAGGCCCGGGTAGCCCACCGCGAGGTGCACGTACTGCGAGCGGAACGCCACACGCTTGGTGGCCGAGGCGCCCTCGGGCGGCGTGAGGATGGTGAAGTAGCCCCCGCCGTACCGCCGCCGGACGATGCGGACCAGGCCTTTGACGTGCATCTCGTTGTAGCCGATGCGGTTGGCCTCACGCTCGAGCTGCTGGAAGACCTCGCCGGCCTTGGGCGTGTAGTAGTCGGAGAAGATCGGCTCGCTGAACAGCTGCCAGAGCACCTTGAGCCTGCCGTGCCGCACGCCCTCGGCGAAGCCGTACGACGGGAAGCCCCAGATGTTGTCCGGCCGCGATGCCGAGTCGGACCGGAGCCGCTCCGGGCGGGGCACCTGGGACACCCGGGTGAGGTACTCGTAGGTCTGCCAGGGCCGGTCCAGCGTGCCGAGCACCCGGATCTGCGAGGTGGGCACGCCGGCGATCCGCAGGTAGTCGGTCGTGACGAAGCTCCCGATGCCGGAGCCGACGGTCACGAACGGCACGTCGATGATCGGAATCCCGGCGCTCGCGACGAGCTCGTCGGTCCAGAAGTCAGTCTGAAGCATCTGATCGGTCAGGTCGCCCGAGATCGGCTGCGCCGGCAGATAGGTCGAGGGATCGGTCGTGGGCACCACGGATGCTGCAGAGGGCTCGATCAACGTGCCTCCTTCGTCGCTCAGGACGTCGGGAACGCTACACCGCTACCTGGCCGCGCGCGGGCCGAATCCTGGTATCCCGGGGCACCGATTCTCCGGTTCGAAGGTGGGTCGCCGTGGCACCGTGCGATGCTGGATCGCGGCCGTATCGCGCGCTGCCGGACAGCCGGGGAGGAACGAGTGCAGGGAATCGCTGACTACGAGTTCGTGCGCCCGTTGGGGGAGTCGAACTACGGCACCAACTACCTCGCCAAGGCGCCGGCGCGGCTTGGGATCGCTGCGGCCGAGGTGGTCGTCAAGGTGATCGCCGGACCGACCTCCGATGACGCCTTCCGCCGGGCGACCAGGGAGCTGAAGCACTTCAGCGTCGCCGACTCGGACCGGCTGGTGGCCGTGTACGACGCGGGCCGTCACGGTGGCGCGTTCTACTACGCGATGGAGTACCTGCCGCTCGGATCCCTCGAGAGTCCCAATGTCGAGCTCGACACCAGTCGCCGGGTCGCGGCTGTCCGCGACGCCGCCCTCGCCGCGCACGCCCTGCACGAGCGGGGCATCGCGCATCGCGACATCAAGCCGGCCAACATCCTGGTCGCCGATGACGGCGGCCGTCTCTCGGACCTAGGTCTCTCGCAGCTGCTGTCACCCGGCATGGTCACCACCGGGCTCGGCCAGATCGGCCTCGAGTTCACCGATCCGGCGATCATGCTGGGCGCCCAGGCCTCACGTGCCAGCGACGTGTGGTCGCTCGGTGCCTCGCTGCACTTCGCGATCACCGGCAAGGGCGTGTACGGCGAGCTCCGCGGCACCGAGCCGCTGTTGCTGGTCCGCTCCATCCTGGCCTCGCAGCCCACGCTGTCCGAGGACCTGTCCGCGGCGGCCCGCTCCCTGATCGCCGCGTGCCTCGACGCCGACGTCGCGGCGCGGCCGCGGACTGCGGCAGAGGTCGCCGACCGGGCCAGCGGCCTCCTGTCCGACCTCGGGTCCACTGTCTAGGAGTGACGATGGAGCTGCACGAGGCCCTGCGGGAACTGGTCGCGAGCCACGGGACTTCGATCCTCGCCGACGCCACGGGCTTCCGTGGCGTGCTCGACGACGTGCTCGAGGAGGACCAGGCCAGCACGGGAGACATCAACCTCCTCGTCGACGCGGTGCGTTTCGACGCGCTCACCCCTCTCACCCAGATGATCGACGGCGGCGCCGACCCGGCGCGCGCCGTCGAGGAGGCGGGCATGCGGCTCGCTCGCAACCGTGGCGGCGACGACCAGGCTGCCTCCAGCTGGGCGTCCGCCGTGCTGGGGTACGCCGTCGGCAGGGTGCCGGAGGCAGTGGTGATGCGCTACCGGTCCCATCGGCCCGCGTCGACAGCCCTGCCGCCGCCCGGAGCCGCTGCTGCCGGACCTCCTCTCCAGTCGCCGCCGCAGACCGCCTGGCCGAGCCCCCCGACGATGCTTCCCGGCCACGGGTCTGCCCCCCAGCCGGGCCAGCCGGGCCAGCCGGGTCAGCTGCCCTACGGGCAGCCGGGATACGGCCCGCCCTCCTACGGCCAGCCGGGCTCGGTCCCCCCGGTCGGATCGGTCCCGCAGCCCGGTTCGTACGGCGCGCAACCGCACGGGTTCGCTCCGGCGCCGCCGAAGAAGAAGAGCCCGCTGGTCTGGGTCGCCGCAGCGGTCGTCGGCCTCGTCGTGGTCGCCGCCGGCGTCACCGGCCTCGTGTTCGTGAGCGGCGATGAGGACCCCGGCCCCGGCCCGGGCCCGAGCCCGGGCCCGGAGACGCCGACGGTCGACGTCGACCCGGCCGCCATCGACAGCCGCTACGACAGCCTGGCCTCGAAGATCACCACCGGCGCCACGGACTGCAAGGTCGGCACGGCCGGCAGCGGTGAGAAGGAGGTCATCGAGTGCACCGTGCCCGCCGGCAGTCTCCGGCTGGTCACCTACGCGGACGCGGAGTCGCTGACCGCCGCGCGCACCGCGCGGGTGGACCATCGCGCGGGGACCCTGAGCTCGGACAAGGGCGCGACCGCGCTCTACCAGTTCGACCCCGAGCGCGGCGGCACCTCCGACCCGGCCATCGTCTACTGGGACAGCCAGCACAAGCTCCAGTCCGCGACCATCACCGGCGACGCCGGCAGCAAGCTGGACTCGCTCAAGACGATCTACACCAGCACCTCGCCCCGGGTCGTCGAGCCGGTGAACCCGCAGCACCCGGTGCTGCGCGAGTTCATCAACATCAACATGTCGGTCTCGAGCTGCACCCGCCAGCTCACGTACTTCGCCGGGGAGACCGAGGAGAGCAGCTGCCAGGCGAATGTCGACGGCGTGGTCGTCAACGTCGGTCGCTACAGCACGCAACGAGCCATGCGGGCTGATCGGAAGTACTACCGGAGCCAGTACCAGAAGGCGCCGACCAAGGGGAGCGGAGGCACCTGGAAGTTCGGTGAGGGCCCGGCCGAGGGCGCCTACTACGCGTATCTCGACAGCACCGGGGAGACCGCGACGCTCTACTGGGACTGGAACAAGGCCGACTGCCACTGCTACGGCGTCGCGTGGAGCTTCGACGGCGACCTGCAGAAGCTCGAGGACTGGTGGCCGAGCGAGTGATGAGTCGCTGACAGCGGCTCGGCTCGCCGGTCAGGCGTCGTCCGCGACCTCCGGAGCGGGCAGCGTGTCGGCCAGGTCCGGGCGCGAGATCCCGTCCACGTCCGAGCGAACCATCAGTGCCATCGTGGTGTCGTCGCCGCCGATCCTCGCCGGCTCCGCGAGCCACTCGGGCAACTGGTCACGGATCCAGTTCAGTCCCCGGGTGCGGCTGAACTCCAGCAGCTGCTCACCCGTCTCCCGCCACCAGCCGTCGGCGTCGACGCGGGGCCGGCCGAAGCCGTCGGTGCAGAGGAAGATCAGGGCGACGTCGTCGACGCGGGCGTCGACCACAGCCACCCGCAGGGCATCCAGCGGCCGTGGCTGGCACAGCGAGGTGGTGTGGAGGCCGTCGAGGTCAGGATCCTCGGGCAGGGGGCGGGACGCCTCTCCGTGCGCTGAGACGAGGACGGAGTCGCCGTCGCCGATCTGGAGGAAGGCGATCAGGTCGCCGACGGCAGCGGCGGCGAGGATCGTGGTCCCGTAGGCCCGCAGCGGGTCGCCGGCGGCGCCCGCCTCGACCTCGGCGGGGGAGTAGGGGTTGGCCTCGAGGTGGTGCGTCACCTTCGCCACCCAGGTGTCGACCAGCGAGGCCGCCGTCCGGCTCAGCAGGTCGAGCGCGGCCTCGCCGTTGTCGGGGCCGTCGAGGGCGCCGAGCTCCGGGAGCATGCGGCGCAGCACCTCCACGGCACTGACCGCGGCGAGGGCGGAGCCCGTGTCGCTGCGGAAGTGGAGCTTGTGGCCGTGGCCGTCGGCGACCGCGATGACCGCCTGACCGCTCGCGAGGTCGCTCCAGGTCAGCACGGCGTCCTGGATCGGCAGCTGGTCGCGGACGTGGACGGAGCCGATCGTCGTGCCGGACAGCGTCGTCCAGCAGGCCGTCATGCGAGCGTGCTCCAGATCGGGTCTCCGATCGGGGCAGGCGGAGCGGCGGTCACGCCGGAGCCGGGACCGACCACCGGTCGCGAGGCGACCTTGCTGGCCGCCTTGGAAGCCCAGACGATGTACTCGACGAGCTGCTCGGGGTTGTCGGCCCGTAGCAGCGGGACCTCCTCGTCGCCGATGAATCGGCGCAGCGAGTGCATGTCGGCGTCGCGGCCGACCCCGAGCGCGAGCCTGACCGCGGTGGCGCCCCACCGGTTGTTGAGCAGTGCCTGCAGTCCCTCGGCGAAGGTGACGCCGCTGCTCTGGGTCGGGCGGCCGTCGGAGACCAGGATGATCGCGGGCGGGAAGGCGCTGTTGTTCTCCTCGAGGTGGTCCAGCGCGCCGGCCAGGGCCTGGAGCGCGCTGCCGAGCTCGGTGAACCCCCGGGGCACGGCCTCGAGTCGCTTCCAGTGGACCTGGTCGACAGGAGTCGGCTCCTCGATGATCCACTGCGGCTCGTTGGCGAAGGCCAGCACCCGGATCAGGAGCTCGGCGTGCGGGTTGGCTCGGGCCTCGTCCCGCAGGTGGGGCAGGACCTCGGTGATCGCGTTGTTGAGGGCCTGGATCCGGCCGCCGCGCATCATCGAGCCCGACACGTCGAGCACGAAGATGAAGTGCAGCGGCTTGCGCGCGAGTGCGCCACCGAGCCGGTCGCTCATCGGAGCCCTCCTTCCGGCGGTCGGGAGTGTTCGACGCCGTCCATCCCAACGCTATCGGTGAACCGGGCGGAAGGACTGCGTTTCAACTTCCCGGGATCAGTCGAGGCTATAGATTGACACGCAGGTCGAACAGAGCGAGTACGGAGGTCAGGCACACCCATGGTGCTGGCAGAGGGCGTCGAGGTCGACCTCGGACCGTTGGGTCGAGCTCGGGTGACCTCTCTTCTCGGCCAGGGTGGCCAGGGCTACGTCTTCGAGGTGCGCCGTGACACGGGCGAGCCGCTGGCACTGAAGTGGTACAAGCCGGAGAGCGCCACGGCGCAGCAGTACGACGAGATGCAGCAGCTGGTCGAGATCGGCTCGCCGCACCAGCGCTTCCTGTGGCCACTGAGCATGGCGCGGGTCGCCGCGGAGCCGAGCTTCGGCTATGTCATGCACCTGCGGCACCCGCGGTTCCTCGAGCTGAGCTACCTGCTGCTGAACGCCGACCGCGACGGCAACCCCCTGGACGTCTCCTTCTCCTCACTCATCGAGCTCTGCCGCCAGCTCAGCTACAGCTTCCTGCGGCTGCATGCCCGTGGCCTGTGCTACCGCGACATCTCCTTCGGCAACGTCTTCTTCGATCCGGCCAACGGCGACGTGCTGATCTGTGACAACGACAACGTCGGCATCGACAACGGCACGGGTCGGGTCCTCGGGACGCCGTACTTCATGGCACCGGAGGTCGTCCGCGACACCACCTACCGGACACTCCCGAACACCGACACGGACCGCCACTCGCTCGCCGTGCTGCTGTTCTACTCGTTGTTCCTCGGTCACCCGCTCGAGGGCACCCGCACCGACGCCGGCATGCGCGATGCGCACTGGCTGATGACGCACTTCGGCACCGAGCCGCTCTTCTGCATGCACCCCGCCAACCCCGAGAACCGTCCGGCGCAGATCGTCCAGCAGTACTGGAACATCTACCCGCAGTTCCTCCGCGACCTCTTCGTCCAGGCCTTCGTCGACGGGCTGGACCAGCCCGGTGCCCGGGTGACGGAGGGCCAGTGGATCAAGGCGATGGACCGGCTGCGTGACGGGATGCTGGCCTGCCCGACGTGTGGCACCACGAACTTCTGGAGCCCGGGCACCGACGGCGTGATCTGCTGGCAGGACCAGACCGAGGTCCGGCCGCCGTACCTCCTGCAGGTCGGGCGCCGCAACGTCGCCGTGGGGCCGCAGACCACGATCCGCTCCGACCACCTGACGTCCGGCATCGACCACCCGACCGTGCTCGCGCGAGTACGCCAGCATCCCGAGGCCCGCGGCCGCTGGGGCCTGCACAACGCCTCGGACTTCTCGTGGCCGGTCTCCTATCCCGGCGGCCAGAACTTCCTGCTGGAGCCCGACCGCACGATCGAGCTCGTGAACGGTGCGAAGATCCAGATCCGGAACGCGACCGTTCACGTGCGCCAGCCGCCGACGCCCGCACCGGCGACAGCAGTCGCGACCCCCTAGGGTGACGCCCATGTCTGCTCTCGTGGTCGAGGTCGAGGGACGCCTCCTTCGCCTCGAAGGCAAGCCGGTCTATCGCATCGGTCGTGCGATCGAGGCCGACGTCGTCCTCACCGCCGGCTCGGTCTCTCGCCAGCATGCCGAGCTCCGCGCGACCGAGCACGGCTGGACCCTGGTCGACACCGGCAGTCAGTTCGGGACCTACGTCGACCACGAGCGGATCAGCGAGTACCCGATCGAGCGGCGAATCGCGGTCCGTTGCGGACCGCCGGCTGCCGGCGCCGACCTGGTGATCGTGCCGGCCGAGCAGTACGACGACGCAGCGGCCACGCCGAGCGCGCCGGCGCCGCCTCCACCGATGCCGGTCGCCGGGAGCCTGCCC
>NZ_SSXI01000038.1 GCF_004803405.1 Nocardioides sp.
AGCCCGCGGACCGTGTCGACGCGGACGCCGGCTCGGGTCGCGTCGTACCAGCCGAGGCGGTCGAGCAGCAGGGCGCTGAGCCCCGCCGCGTGCGCTCCCACGACGTCGTGGCGCAGGGAGTCGCCGACCATCAGCGTCGCGTCCGGCGCGACGCCGAGCCCGGAGCAGGCCGTCAGGTAGGAACGCCGGTCGGGCTTGGCGGCGGGCAGCTCCGAGGAGGCGAACACCGGGACGTCGGCGCGGAGCAGGCCGGTGCGGCGCAGCTTCTCGGTCTGGATCTCGAGCACGCCGTTGGTCAGGATCCCGACCCGGAGTCCGGACCCGAGCGCCCGCTCGATCGCCTCGGCCGCGTCGTCGAAGGCGCGCCACGCCGCCTGGTAGCACCCGAGGAAGCCGGCGAACACGTCGTCGGCCAGCGTGTCGTCGGCGAGGTCCCAGCCTGGGAGGAACTCGCGGATCCGCACGCGCCGCTGCTCGGTGTGGGTCAGCTCGCGCCGCTGGGCCCGCTCGTAGTGCCGGGCCTCGAGCGCGAACCACCGCTCGACGTGGTCCTCCAGCTCGACCGCCGTCTCGGCCAGGCCCAGGCCGGTCAGCCACGTGCGCAGGCCGCGCTCGGCGGCGCCGCGGTGGTCGACCAGCGTGTCGTCCAGGTCGAGGAGGAGGCCCTGGATCGTCATGCGCGGAAGTCTGCCAGCGGTCGCCGACAGCGCGGCCTCCCCGGCCCCGGTAACTTGCGAGCATGACGACGGCGGACACGACGACCTGTGCGGGGCACTCCAGCGTGGTCTTCGACCGCTCCCTGACGGAGTACGACTTCGGCCCGGAGCACCCGATGGCACCGGTCCGGGTGGACCTCACCATGCGGCTCGCCGCGGAGCTCGGCGTCGTCGGCTCCGACGGCCTGCGCTGCGTCGACGCGCCCGTCGCGACCGAGGACCAGATCGCCACCGTCCACGACCCGGCGCTGATCGAGGCGGTGCAGCGGATGGGCGCACGGCCGGGCCCGGGCGAGGAGCTGCACGGGCTCGGCACCGACGACAACCCGGTCTTTCGCGGCATGCACCACGCGGCCGCGCATGTGGTCGGCGCCAGCATGGAGGCCTGCCGGCAGGTCTGGACGCGTGAGAGCGTCCACAGCGCCAACATCTCAGGCGGGCTGCACCACGCGATGCCGGACCGTGCGAGCGGCTTCTGCATCTACAACGACATCGCCGTCGGCATCCGCTGGCTGCTCGACCAGGGCGCGCAGAAGGTGGCGTACGTCGACGTCGACGTGCACCACGGCGACGGCGTCGAGCGGATCTTCTGGAACGACCCGCGGGTGCTGACCGTCTCGCTGCACGAGTCCGGACAGTTCCTGTTCCCCGGCACCGGCTTCGCGAAGGACGTCGGGGGCCCGGACGCCGAAGGCACGGCGGTCAACGTCGCCCTGCCGCCCGGCACGGGCGACAGTGGCTGGCTACGAGCGTTCCATGCCGTCGTACCGCCGCTGCTGCGGGAGTTCGCGCCCGACGTCCTGGTGACGCAGCACGGCTGTGACTCCCACGCCGCCGACCCGCTGGCGGACCTCACCCTGAGCGTGGACGGCCAGCGGGCCGCCTACCTCGCCCTTCACGACCTCGCGCACGAGGTCGCGGGAGGCAGGTGGGTGGCGACCGGCGGAGGTGGGTACGCACTGGTGGAGGTGGTGCCGCGGGCGTGGAGCCACCTGCTCGCCGCGGTCGCGGGGCGGCCGCTCGACCCGACCATGGTGGTGCCCGGCGCGTGGCGGGAGCACGTGGCGGAGACGCTGGGGCAGACGGCGCCCCGCCTGATGACCGACGGGCAGCGCATCGGCTACCGGCCGTGGGAGGAGGGGTACGACCCCGACCTCTGGCTGGACCGGACGGTCCACGAGACCCGCACGGCCGTCTTCCCGCTGCACGGGATGGATCCGATGCCCTGAGGGGCCCCTCGAGTGAGGCTTCCTCAGCGACGCCTAGGTGTGGATGGTCAAGGCGACACGCCGGGGTAAGAAAGTTTCATTGGTGAATCCCTTCCCCATCCGTCACATCTGGCTCTATTCTCACGCAAGAGGCGTCCGCAGAGTTCACAGCTGGGGAAGGCGGTGACGGACGCGCAGAAAGCGTGGTCAACCATGTCCCCCTCGTCGCGCGAGCGCACCGAGTCGCTTCCAGACCCCAAGTTCCTCACCATTGCTGAGGTTGCCTCCGTGATGCGGGTGTCGAAGATGACCGTCTACCGTCTGGTCCACAGTGGAGAGCTGCCCGCCGTGCGGGTCGGCCGATCGTTCCGGGTCACCGAGGACGACGTCAACGAGTACCTCCGCAAGAGCTTTTACTCGGCTGGCTAGTCGAGGGGGGTTGCAGGAATCGCCGGTTAACCGGCGATTCCTGCACTTCGCGGCCGTTGCAACGCCCGAGAAGTGCCAGAACCGGCCGGCCCGTGGGGCTGCTGGTGCTTGATGCGTGACCGGCTGCGATGTGCGCTGCGTCCCATCGCGGACGCTGATTCACCGTCACGCGGAGTGCCCGATAGGCTGACCCGGTGCTCCGGCCACCGCCGGAGCGTCGTACGTAACGTCGGGTGACGTCGCCTGGCGGTCTGGAGAGGTCCACGTGGGTTCTGTCATCAAGAAGCGCCGCAAGCGCATGGCGAAGAAGAAGCACCGCAAGCTGCTCAAGAAGACGCGGGTGCAGCGCCGCAAGCTCGGCAAGTAGCGCAACAGCCGTGCCGGCGCGTTGATGGACGCGCCGGCTGAGATCCGGAGGAGTCTGCCAGGGATGGTCGCCGGCCGCACGGTTCTGGTCACCGGGGTATCCCGGGATCTCGGTCGGACATTCGCGCGCACACTCGCCTCGGATCCCACTGTCGACCGGGTGATCGGGGTCGACGTGATCCCGCCCCGCGGCGACCTCGGCGACGTCAGGTTCGTGCGCGCCGACATCCGCAACCCGGTGATCGCCAAGGTGATCGCTCGGGAGGACGTCGACACCGTCGTCCACATGTCCGTCATCGCGACGCCGGGCTCCGCAGGTGCCCGCGGAACGATGAAGGAGCTCAACGTCATCGGCACGATGCAGCTGCTCGCCGCGTGCCAGAAGTCCGAGCAGGTTCGCCAGCTCGTGGTGAAGTCCTCCACCATCGCGTACGGCGCCAGCAGCCGCGACCCCGCGATGTTCACCGAGGACATGGAGCCCCGTCGGCCCGCGCGCAGCGGGTACAGCAAGGACGTCATCGAGGTCGAGCGCTACGTCCGCGGGTTCGCCCGCCGGCGCCCCGATGTCACCGTCACCCTGCTCCGGTGCGCGAACGTCATTGGCCCGCGGGTCGTGAGCCCGCTGACGTCCTACTTCAGGATGCCGGTGATCCCGACCGTGCTCGGGTTCGACCCCCGGCTCCAGTTCTTGCACGAGAGCGACCTCCACCGTGTGCTCCGCCACGCCGTGCTGGAGGACAAGGGCGGCACGTTCAACATCGCCGGCGACGGTCTGATGGTGCTCTCCCAGGCGCTGCGCCGGATGGGCCGGTCCAATCTGCCGCTGCCCGGCTTCGCGTTCGGTGGTCTCGGCTCCGCGCTCAAGTCGGCTCGAGTGGCGGACCTTTCGCCGGAGCTGGTCGCCTTCTTGACCTATGGACGCGGGGTCGACACCACCCGGATGCGCGAGGAGCTCGGTTTCGAGCCCGACTACACCACCGTCGAGGCGTTCGCCGAGTTCGTCTCGACCCTGCCGCCACCCCCGCGTCGGGCCGAGAAGGCTCTCGCCGCGGTCGCCGAACAGCTTCCACCGGTCGACGAGGACCGTCCCGCCCAGCTCAGCCCCGCTGGAGGGCGTCATGGGTGACGCGGAGATCATCCCCATCGGCACGCGCGGTCCGCAGGGCCGCGGCACGGGCACCCGCCCGTCATCCGCCGCCCGCGGACTCGCGCCCAAGGGTGGCGCCCAGCGCGGCGCCGATGCGAAGCAGCCGCCCGCGAAGAGGACACCGGCTAAGAAGGCACCGGCGAAGAAGTCTGCGGCCCCTGCCGAGGCCCGAGACGAGGCCCGAGACGAGGCCCGTCCTGTGGTGGACGAGCACCCTCACGACCGGCCGTCCGTCGTACCTCCGCCGACGTCGGAGCAGACATCGGAGCAGGCATCGAGGGCTGCCGCGGCCCGAACCGAGGACCGCTCGCCGCTCGCGGGGATCCCCGTCGGCGACTGGCTGGCGGCGTTCCAGCACGCCAGCAAGGAGCTGTTCGGGGATCAGTGGGAGCCCCAGCTCGCCCGGATGATCGCCTTCACCCGACGCCGCATCACCGGTGACTACTCCGTCGACGAGTACGGCTTCGACCAGGAGGTCACCGAGAGATTCTTCATGGCCGCGCTGCGCCCGATCGCCCAGAAGTGGTTCCGGATCGAGGTCCGCGGCGTCGAGAACATCCCCGCGGAGGGTGGCGCGCTGGTCGTCTCCAATCACTCGGGCACAGTCCCATTGGACGGACTGATGACGATGGTGTCGATCCACGACCAGACCGGACGGCACCTGCGACCCCTCGGCGCGGACCTGGTGTTCCGGCTGCCTATGGTCGGCACGCTGGCCCGCAAGAGCGGCGCCACCCTCGCGTGCAGCGAGGACGCCGAGCGGATGCTCCGTGGCGGCGAGCTCGTCGGCGTCTGGCCGGAGGGCTTCAAGGGCATCGGCAAGCCGTTCTCCGACCGCTACAAGCTGCAGCGGTTCGGTCGCGGCGGCTTCGTCTCGGCCGCGCTGCGCACCGGCGTCCCGATCGTGCCGCTGTCCGTCGTGGGCGCGGAGGAGATCTACCCGCTCGTGGGCAACGTCCCTTCCCTGGCCCGCCTGCTCGGGGTGCCGTACATCCCGATCACGCCGCTGTTCCCGTGGCTCGGCCCGCTCGGGCTGGTCCCGCTGCCCTCGAAATGGCTGCTGGAGTTCGGGGAGCCGATTCGCACCGACGAGTACGAGCCCGGTGCGGCCGACGACCCGATGCTGGTCTTCAACGTCACCGACCAGGTGCGCGAGACGATCCAGCAGACGCTCTACAGCCTGCTGATGCAGCGGCAGTCGGTCTTTCGGTAGCTCGCCGCGATGCGGCAGGCCGGCGGCTCAGCGGGAGCCGCTGGAGCCACGGACTCAGCTGAGACCGCCGAGCACCCCGGTCACGCCGTCCACCAGGATGCCCGACAGTGCTCCGTCGTCGTCGGCATCGCGCTCCGGCGTCTTGTCGGCGGGCGGCCTGGGGCCGAGCCCCGGCTTGCCGTCGATACCGAGGTCGTCGGCGATGTCGCCGTCGTCCTCGCTGCCTTCCTTGGTGGGCTCGATCGGGGGCGGGACCTCAGAGGGGACCGCAGGCGGCGTGACCGGGTCGCCGGTGGGCTCCTCCAGAGGGGTCTGGCCGCGCTGGCCGTCGCGCGGTGACTTCCTCGGCTTCGTCCCCTGGTTCGTCACCGACGCGGCGTCGGGGATCTCACCGCTGAGGACCAGGCGGAGCGGCTGCGCTGCGAACTCGGGCAGCTCGGCGATGTCGCCTCCCGCGCACGTCGGGCACGCCTCCCAGGCGGCGGCGTCGACCTGGCGCACCGTCTGGGTGGCGGTGATCAGGACCGGCCGGACCGAGTCCGGGACGACCGGGCCGAGCGCTGCCAGCACGTCCATGCTCTCGGCGGCGAACGCGCGCAGATCGACGATGGGCGTGGGCTCTGCGGTCGCCGTGTAGTCGTCGAGCGCGAAGTCCGCGGCCTGGTTGGTCTGCTCGGTGAAGTCCTCGAGCGTGGTCGCGATGACGTCGGGGTCGGCGCCGGCGGCGGTCAGCTGCTGGACCTCCTCGAGGCGGGCCTCGGCGTGCGCGATCAGCGACTCCGACTTGGCGGCGTTGTCCGGCTGGAAGTTGGTCTGGGCGTTCTCGATCGCCCTCTTGACGGGGTAGAGGACGTCGCCGGGCAGAGCGCCCTGCGAGGCCATCGCCATCGAGCCGGTGGCGGAGACCACGGCGAAGCCACCGACGACGGCGGCCAGGCGGCGTTCACGGGAGCCACGACGCTGGCGCGGGGTGAGGTGCGCCGCGAGCCCTTGGTCGACGCCGGCCGGGTCGCGTTCAGCGGCGGCCACGAGCTGCGTGCGCAGCGTCGCGACGAAGTCGGGACGCGCCTCGACGGGCGGGGTTGAGCGCAGCGCAGCAACCACGGCGAGGAGCTCGGTCCGACGCTCCTCGGCGCCGGCGTATCCGGAGACAAGCGCGTCGAACTCCTCGGCGCGTCGCGACCAAGGGCTCCCGCGCATCACAGTGTCCGTCCTGGTGTCATGCGGGTCTGGTCGACCCGTCCGTCCCGCTTGTCAGTTCGTAAAACCAACGAGAGGGTGACGCCGAAGGTTACGGCGGGGGAGCGGCCGGTGACGTGGTGGTGGACAGTCATCGCAGTCCCTCCGGCATCAGCTTGGCGAGGTTCCGCACGCCGCGCAGCTGCAGCTGCTTGATCGCGCCGTCGCTGCGGTCCAGGGCGGCGGCCGTCTCCGCGATGCTCATGCCCTGCAGGAACCGCATGATCAGGCAGTCGCGCTGCTCGTTGGGCAGCTTCGTGAGCGCCTCGAGCAGGATCTCGTTGGTGAGGCTCGCCAGGACGGCGTTCTCGGGGCCCTCGGTGGCGTCGTCGTGCTGGCCCATGTCCTCGGTCGTCATCTCGAGGCGGGTGCGGCCGGCTTTGAAGTGGTCGGTGGCGAGGTTGCGGGCGATGGTCATCAGCCAGGCGCCGAAGTCCTTGCCCTGCCACCGGAAGGAGGACATGTTGCGCAGCGCGCGGAAGAAGGTCTCCGAGCAGAGATCCTCGGCGACGGCGACCGACCGGGTCCGGTAGTAGAGGAAGCGATAGACCGACGGCTGGTAGTGGTCGTAGAGCTGCCCGAACGCCTCGGCGTCTCCGCCGCGGGCCAGCTCGACGAGCCCGATCAGCCGCTCGCGGTCCTCGGCGGAGTCCTCCGAGGAGGTGGCCAGCGTCGAGTCGCCGTACGAAGGGCCGGGTTCGATGCCGTCGCCGGGCTCGCTGGCGGCCTCGCTCAGCAGCCAACCGAGCGGCACGCGGGCAGCAGCCCCGGAGGGGGCACCGGCACCTGCCAGGGCGGCGACGGGGAAGTCGGGAGCGAGCGCGGCGAGGACAGCGTCACGAAGGGCGTCCAGCCCCCGTGCGATGTCGGCGCGCTCCCATGCCATGAAGGTGTCCCTCCCTCTCCCCGGTTGGGATCCTACGGCCGATCTATCCCGAGCGAAACCTGAACTAGAGAACCCGTGCCGATTCAGGCCCGAAGTGACCATCGGCCATGGTCCGGACGGATCAGGCTGAGCCCTGGGGTCAGGAGAGGTGGCGACGGACCTGCCGACGGACCAGCGCTCCGGCGACCGCGGCGCCGGTGGCGGCCGAGCCCACCACGAGTCCGGCCCGGGCTGCCTTCCGGCCGGTGCGGTAGTCCCGGACACGCCAGCCGTGGGCCCGGGCGTGTGCCCGCAGCTTCGGGTCGGGGTTGATCGCGCAGGGGTCGCCGACCAGGGTCAGCATGGGCAGGTCGTTGTAGGAGTCGCTGTAGGCGGAGCAGGCGGCGAGGTCGAGGCCCTCGCGCTCGGCGAGGGCCTGCACCGCGATCGCCTTCGCGGGGCCGTGCAGCATGTCGCCCACCAGCCTGCCGGTGTAGACGCCGTCGACGTGCTCGGCCACGGTGCCGAGCGCGCCGGTGAGGCCGAGCCGTCGGGCGATCAGGCTGGCGATCTCGATCGGGGCCGCGGTGACCAGCCAGACCCGCTGTCCCTGGTCGAGGTGCATCTGTGCGAGGGCGCGCGTACCGGGCCAGATCCGGTGCGCCATCGCCTCGTCGAAGATCTCCTCCCCGATCTCCTCCAGCTCCTGCACCGTGTGGCCGGCGATGAAAGCCAGCGCCGAGTTCCGTGCGTCCGCGACGTGCTCGGGATCCTCCACGCCGACGACACGGAAGTAGGCCTGCTTCCAGGCGGCGCCGACGATGTCGCGGGTCGTGAAGAACTTGCGCCGATAGAGGCCGCGGGCGAGGTGGAAGATGCTCGCGCCCTGCATGACGGTGTTGTCGACGTCGAAGAACGCTGCTGCGAAGGGCTCCGCCGGATGCGTGAGCGCGTTCTCCACCTCGGCGGCCGCGGCGGCCGCCTCACCGGCCAGCGTCGAGCGCTGCTGGAGGTTGAGCCGGCGGTGCCGATCCGTGGACGGGGCCATGACAGAACCATAGGGCCGCACCGGCCCGATTCGGCCCAGCCATCGACTCGATCCGTGGACCCGATAGGTACTGCGTAGGATCGCCTGCATGTCGCTGTCCGGGCTGTCTACCGTCCCTGATGTGGCCGCGCTGGTCACGTCGGCCGCGGCCGACCTCCCCGACCGGCTGGCCGTCGTCGAGGCCGGCGGACGCGGGCTGACCTGGTCCGAGCTCGATTCGGAGGTCGGTCGGGTCGCCACCGGGCTCGGCGCCGCGGGTGTGGTCGCCGGGCACCGGGTGATGATCGCGCTGGGTAACCGGCTCGAGTTCGTCACCACCTATCTCGGTGTGCTGCGGGCCCAGGCGGTCGCGGTGCCGGTCAACCCCGGCTCCACCGCCGAGGAGATCGCGCGGATGCTCGCCGACTGCGGTGCCCGCATGGTCCTCGCCGACCGCGACACGATCGAGACGGTCCGCGCGGCCCTCGGGCGGTCTGAGCTCGCCGAGCCGACCGACGGCGACGTCCGCGCAGCACCGCGTCTCGTCGCGGTCGGTTCCCCTCCGCAGCCCGGAGAGATCTCCTACGACCACCTGCGCGCCGAGACGGTCCGCCCGGTGCCGCCGCTGCCGGACCCCGAGAAGCTCGCCGTCCTGCTCTACACGAGCGGCACCTCGGGGCTCCCGCGCGCCGCGATGCTGACCCACCGGGCGCTGCTGGCGAACGTGGAGCAGGTCGCCACCGTCGAGCCGCCGATGATTCACACCGACGACGTGGTGCTCGGCGTGGTTCCGCTGTTCCACGTCTACGGGCTCAACGCCGTGCTCGGTGGAGTGATCCGCCACCGAGCCAAGCTCGTGCTGGCCGAGCGATTCGATCCCGAGGGAACCCTCGACCTGATCGAGGACGAGGCCTGCAGCGTGGTCCCCGTCGCGCCACCCGTCTTCGCCGCCTGGCGCGACGTCGACGCGCTCGCCGAGCGACTCGGTCCGGTGCGGATGATCCTGTCCGGCTCGGCGCCGCTGTCGGCCGAGGTCATCGAGGAGTTCACGGCGAAGGCCCGCGTGCCGGTGCACCAGGGCTACGGCCTCACCGAGGCCGCACCGGTCGTGACCAGCACGCTGCTCTCGGCCGACCCGAAGCCCGGGTCGGTCGGCGCCGCGCTGGAGGGCATCGAGATCCGGCTCGTGGACGAGGACGGCCACGTCCTCGCCGGCAGCGAGGCCGAGGACCCGGGCGAGATCCAGATCCGGGGCGCGAACCTGTTCAACGGCTACTGGCCCGACGGTGCGGACGGCCCGGACGAGGACGGCTGGTGGTCCACCGGCGACGTCGGCTTCCTGGACGGCGACGGCGACCTCTTCCTCGTCGACCGGGTCAAGGAGATCGTGATCGTCTCCGGCTTCAACGTCTACCCCACCGAGGTCGAGGCGGTGATCCGCGAGGTCCCGGGCGTCCGGCAGGTCGCGGTCGTCGGCGCGCCGGACGAGCAGACCGGCGAGGCGGTCGTCGCCTATGTGATCCCGGCCGATGTCGCGACCGCCGCCGAGGGACTCGTCGCGGGGGTCAAGGACGCCTGCGGGACCCGGCTGGCGTCGTACAAGCGTCCGACGCGGGTGGAGCTCGTCGAGACCCTGCCGCGCACCGTCACCGGCAAGATCCGCAAGGGCGTGCTTCGCGGCGAGGAACGACGCAAGGCGTTCGGGGTTCTCGAGTGAGCTCGTCCAGTACGACGCCCCGAGTCACCCTCTACGGGCGACCCGGCTGCCACCTCTGTGACGACGCGCGGATCGTGATCGAGCAGGTCTGCGCGGAGCTGGGGGAGTCCTACCGCGAGGTCTCCATCGACGACGACCCCGGCCTGCAGGAGCGGTTCGCGAACGAGATCCCGGTGACCTTCGTCGATGGCAGGCAGCACGACTTCTGGCGGGTCAGCCCCGACCGGCTGCGCCGGGCGCTCACCGGCGGCTGAGAAACACCTCCGGCGTCGCGACTCCGCCCGCCGTCTATCCTCGGCCCCACCATGCCCCCCACCGTTCTTCCGGCCAGGTTGCGCCGGGGCGGCATCGCCCTCGGCGTGCTGACCGCCCTCGGCGTGCTGCTCCTGAGCCACACGTTCGGCCGAGCCGTGCCCACCAACAGCTACCGGCCGCTGATCACCGCAGACGCGATCGCGAGCGGCTGCTACCCCCTTCCGGGCGACGCGCAGCTCGACGGACTGTCCTACCAGGTGAGGTGGGACGAGGACCTCGAGACATCCGAGGGCGAGCGGCGGGAGCTGCGCGGCCAGTACAACCTGGTGGATCGAGCCGAGGCCGAGCGGCGCCTCGTCGACTCGTTCACCGCCGTGGGCTTCCGGGAGGCGCCGGAGACCGGCGCGGGCGGCCAGCGGGTGCTGCGCAGGGGCGCCGCGACGGTCGGGATCACCGTGACAGACCTGCCTGACACCAGCGAGGACACGCTGGTCCGCGGTGAGTTCGTGCTGGACCTTCCCGTCGCCCAGCTCGCCAAGGACGACCCGGTCTGCAGCCTGCCAGCGTCGACCAAGCGCTGGGCGGAGGAACGGTGACCGGCTTCCCGCTCACCCGACCGGCCCGGCTGCCGCGTCCCGAGGTGCTTCTCGCCTGGCTCGTCGTCGCCCACGTCGTGCTCAAGGTCGTGATCTTCCCCTTGGTCATGCACGCCGACCCGCACGGGGACGAGGCCGCCTACCTCAACGGTGGCCGTGCACTCTCGAACCTCGTGCGTGACGTGTTCGCGCTCACCTCCCCGGACATGGCCGAGATGGAGCGCAACGTCGTGGCCTCGGGGTGGTTCATGCCCGGAATGGCGATCGTGATCGCACCGGTCTACGTGCTCTTCCCGGACGCGCCGCTGTGGCTGGTCCGCGGATACCTCGGCATCGTCACCCTGATCCTGTTCCTCGCCGTCGTGCGCACGGTGGCGCGGAGGCTCGGCCACCGCTGGGCCTGTGTGCTCGTGGTGTTCCCGGGGCTGGTGCCCAGCTGGGTGGTCTTCACCTACGGCGCCTGGGGCGACCTCTCCGCCGGCCTGGTCCTGGTGCTCCTGGTCGTGCACGTGGTCGAGATGTTCCGGGGGATGCGGAGGGGCCAGGCGCCCACCCTCAAGGAGGGTGTGGTCCTCGGCCTGATCTCGATCGCCACGCTCTACCTGAGGTCCAGCACGTCGGTGCTGCTGGCCGGGTTGGGCGTGGTGACCCTCGTGGCAGCGGTGGTGTTGCTGCGCACGGCGGCACGCCGCCGGGCGATCGGCGCGGCCGCGCTGGCCGGTGTCGTCTTCCTGCTCCTGCTCGCGCCGTGGTCGGTGTTCGCGTCCCGGACCCTCGAGAGCCGGGTGGTCACCACGACCACCGTGCCGACGGTCATGGCCAACACGTTCGGTGAGCGGAGCGAGGTCTGCTTCGGCCGCTGCGATCCCGACAGCACCCTGTGGTTCCGGCCGCTGAGGTACGCCCGAGAGGTCGGCCGCTCGACCGACACCAGCGAGGTCGAGGTCCTCAAGGTGATGTCGGACTACGCGCTGCGCGACCTGACGGCAGGGCACTACCTCGACCAGGTGGTGCACAACCTGGGGGCCTATGCTCTGCAGCCCAACAACTTCACCGGCTACCTCGCGCCGCCCGGTGGCCGCAGCGACCTCGGCCGGGTGGGCGAGGAGACCGCCGACGCCGTCACCTGGGCGATGTACGCCCCGATCCTCCTGATCGGGGGAGTCTCGCTGCTCTTCCAGGTCAGGCGGAGCCTCGAGGCACGGGTCCTCGACGTGCTCGTCAAGCTGTCGCTCGGGGCGCTGCTCATCCAGCCGTTCGTGCACATCGCCGGGGGCCGCTACTGGACCACCGCCGGGGCCATGTTCGCCGTCGCCGCGTTCTCCTTCCTCCGGGAGCGCCAGATCGGGCTGGGCCTCGCTCCACCACCGCCCGACGGCATCGTGACCGCCACCGACGCCGCGGTGGCGCGGTGGCTGGGCCGCGTCCAGGTGCTGCTCAGTGTGCTGACCGGTGTCGTCGTACTCGTGCTGGTCGGTGCGGTCGTCCTCTGACCACGGGCCTCCCGATCCGCCGGTGATCGGTGTCCTACAGTTCGGCAGCATGGAAGGCTCCCCCGGCGAAGCGGCCCGTCCGAAGCGGATCGCCTACGTCCTCCCCGTCTACAACGAGGAGGAGAACATCGCGGTCTTCCAGACCGCCCTCGCCGAGGCGACCGCTCAGCGCCCCGACCTCGAGTTCGAGTTCGTGTACGTCGACGACGGGAGCCGCGACGCCTCGCTGGAGCAGCTCGTGGCGCTCCGGCAGCAGGACCCGCGGGTGAGCGTGGTGCAGTTCTCCCGCAACTTCGGCCACCAGCTGGCGGTGACGGCGGGGCTCGACCTCGTCGCGGAGACCGACGGCGCCGACGCGGTGATCGTGATGGACACCGACCTCCAGGACCCGCCTCGGGTCAGCCTGGAGATGATCGAGCGCTGGGAGGGCGGGGTCGACGTCGTGTACGCCCAGCGGCGCACCCGCAAGGACACGTTCTTCAAGCGGGCCACGGCGTGGTGGTTCTACTGGGCGCTCGACCGGCTGGCCTCGATCGAGATCCCGCGCAACGTCGGTGACTTCCGGCTGATGGACGCCAGGGTGGTGGCGGAGATCGCGCGCTACCGCGAGCACGACCGCTTCCTCCGCGGCATCGTGGCGCACGTCGGCTTCCGCCAGGAGGCGCTGCCGTTCGACCGCGACGAGCGTTACGCGGGGAAGACCGGCTACCCGCTGAAGAAGATGCTCAACTTCGCCGCCAGCGGCATCCTCGGGTTCTCCACCGCACCGCTGAAGATGATCTCGCGGCTGGGGTTCGCGATCTCGGCGTTCAGCGCGCTGCTCGCCTGCTACGTCCTCTTCGTCCGCCTCTTCCGACCCGAGGAGTCGGTGCCCGGCTGGGCGTTCCTCGGGGTCGGCATGTTCATGCTCAGCGGCATCCAGCTGGTGATGATGGGCGTGATCGGCAGCTACCTGGGTCGTGTGTACGTCGAGGCGCAGGACCGGCCGCTCTACACGATCGCCATGGTCGCGCGGGACTCGGCGAGCGCCGTACCTCGTCGGCACCGGGACATGGGCCCGCTCGACCCCGGGCCTCGGGACGCAGGAGCGCAGTCCTGAGCCACCGGGCGACGGCGATCCGCTTCGGCGCGGTCGGGGTCTGCAACACCGCGATCGACACGCTGCTGTTCGTGCTGCTCCACCACGACCTCGGCATCACGGTCGCGAACCTCGTTTCGACCAGCGCGGGCATGGTCTTCAGCTTCGTCGTCAACGGGCTGTTCACCTTCAGGGCCGAGAAGCTGACGCTGCGGCACGCCCTGCTGTTCGTCGCCACGACCGGCCTGGTGATGTGGGTCGCCCAGCCACTGCTGATCCACGGGTGGCTCTGGGTGCTCGGGCAGCTCCCCGAGCTGGCCGGTGGCGGGCTGGGGGCCGACGACCCGCGGATCTGGGTGGCCAAGCTGGCGTCGATCACGTGCAGCCTGGCGCTGAACTTCCTCGCCTACCGGTTCGTGGTCTGGCCGGTGGAGCACCGGTCAGACGCCTCCACCGAGCGCTGATCAGGCCGGTTCCGGCCGCCTCCTCGAGCGCCGAAGGGACGACCCGGCACCGATTTGTTCTCACGTTCACAAACTCTTACAGTGATCCGGTCGCGCAGCGTCGGCGAGCGCGGCTGGAAAGTGGAGCTGTGACCGCACGGAGTTCGACTGATCCCGCCCGGGTCATCCCCGAGGCCACGGTCGCCCGTCTGCCCGTCTACCTGAGGGCGCTGACGGCGCTGGCCGACACGGGCATCCGCACGTGCTCGAGCGAGGACCTCGCCACGGCGGCGGGCGTCAACAGCGCCAAGCTTCGCAAGGACCTCTCCTACCTCGGCAGCTACGGCACCCGCGGGGTCGGCTACGACGTGGACTACCTGCGCTACCAGATCGCCCGCGAGATCGGCGTCACGCAGGACTGGCCGGTCGTCATCGTCGGCATCGGCAACCTGGGCCACGCCCTCGCCAACTACTCCGGCTTCCGCAGCCGCGGGTTCCGGGTGGTGGCGCTGCTGGACGCCGACCCGTCCCTGAGCGGCGAGATCGTCGCCGGCGTCGCCGTCCGTCCCTTCGACGAGCTCGAGGCGATCGTCCACGACCATGACGTCGCGATCGGCGTGATCGCGACCCCGGCGAGCGCCGCGCAGGACGTCGCCGACCGCATGGTCGCGATCGGGATCACCAGCATCCTGAACTTCGCACCGTCCGTGCTGTCCGTTCCCGAAGGAGTCGACGTGCGGAAGGTCGACCTGTCGATCGAGCTGCAGATCCTCGCCTACCACGAGCAGCGCAAGGCCAACGGCGCCGAAGCCGCAGCGCCCGTCGCGCCCGTTGCCGATGGCGGTGCCGCATGAGCGTGCTCGTCGTGGGCATCTCCCACAACTCCGCACCGGTCTCCCTGCTGGAGCGCGTCGCGCTCGACGAGAACGGCGTGCAGAAGCTGATCGCCGACGCCGCCTCGTGCGAGCACGTCACCGAGGCCACCGTGATCGCGACCTGCAACCGGCTCGAGATCTACACCGAGGTCGAGCGGTTCCACGGCAGCATCGAGCAGATCTCCCGACTCCTCGTGGAACGCGCGGGGGAGTCGACCGAGGGGATGCTGCCGCATCTCTACGTCCACTACGACGACGGCGCGATCTCCCACCTGTTCCAGGTCGCCGCAGGGCTCGACTCGATGGCGGTCGGCGAGGGCCAGATCCTCGGACAGACCCGTGAGGCGCTGCGCCGCGGGCAGGAGCTCGGCACCGTCGGGCCCGCGCTCAACCTGCTCTTCCAGCAGGCCCTGCGCGTCGGCAAGCGCACCCGCGCCGAGACTGGGATCGACCAGGTCGCCCCGACGCTGGTCACCGCGGCGCTCGACGAGACGGCGAAGGCTCTCGGACCGGTCGAGGGCAAGTACGTCGTCGTGGTCGGTGCGGGCGCGATGGCCGGCCTCGCCACCGCCACGGTCAGCCGTCTCGGCGCCGGTCACGTGGCCGTGGTCAACCGGTCCGCGGACCGCGCCGAGCGCCTCGCGTCGCAGTACGCCGGGCACGCCGTACCCCTCGACGGGCTGGGCGAGCAGCTCACCCGGGCCGACATCGTGATCAGCTGCACCGGCTCCGCCGGCACCCTCATCGACCGCGACCTCGTCGCGTCGGCGCGGGCCGAGGTCGGCGGACGCCCGGTCGCGCTGATCGACCTGGCCCTGCCGCACGACATCGCGCCCGACGTCGCCGACCTGCCGGGCGTCACGCTCGTCGGCCTGGCCGAGCTGGCCGAGCTCCTCCACGGGGGCCCGACCGGACGCGAGGTCCAGGAGGTACGGCGGATCCTCGGCGAGGAGGTCACCGCGTTCCTCGCCGCCCGTCGGCAGGCCAACGTCACCCCGACGGTGGTCGCCCTGCGCTCGATGGCCACCGCCGTCGTCGACGCCGAGATGACCCGACTGGAGAGCCGCCTGCCCGAGCTCGACGAGGTCACCCGCAGTGAGATCCGGCACACCGTCCGCCGCGTGGCCGACAAGCTGCTCCACGAGCCGACTGTGCGCGTCAAGGAGCTCGCCGACGAGCAGGGCGCCGTGTCGTACGCCGCCGCGCTGGCCGAGCTGTTCGCGCTCGACCCCGAGGCCGTGGACGCCGTCACCCGCCCGATGGGCGTCGAGGAGGGACCTGCGTGATGGACACCACTCGCGTCCTCCGCGTCGGCACCCGCGCCAGCGCGCTGGCCACCACCCAGTCCGAGCACGTCGCCGCCGCCCTCCGCGACCGCCTCGGCGTCGCGACCGAGCTGGTCGAGATCACCACCGAGGGCGACCGCAGCCAGGCCTCCGGCGTCCCGCTCTCCCAGGCGGGTGCTTCGGTCGGCGTGTTCGTCAGCGCGCTCCGCGACGCCCTGCTCACCGGCGAGGTCGACGTCGCCGTGCACTCCCTCAAGGACCTGCCGACCTACCCCGCCGACGGCATCGCGCTGGCCGCGATCCCCGAGCGCGAGGACCCGCGCGACGTCGTCGTCGCTCGTGACGGACTCACCCTCGGTGAGCTGCCGCCGGGCAGCCGCGTCGGCACCGGTTCGCCGCGTCGTATCGCCCAGGTCGAGGCCCTCGGCTTCGGCGTCGAGCTGGTCAGCGTGCGGGGCAACGTCGACACCCGGATCGGCAAGGTCCGCTCCGGCGAGTACGACGCCGTGCTGCTCGCCCGTGCCGGACTGGCCCGGCTGGGTCGGCTCGACGAGGCCACCGAGGTGCTCGATCCGCTCCAGGTGCTTCCCGCCCCCGGACAGGGTGCGCTGGCTGTCGAGTGCCGTGCCGAGGACGACCACACCCGCGAGGCGCTCGCGGTGCTCGACGACCCGGCCACCCGGGCCGCCGTGACGGCTGAGCGTGCGACGCTCGCCACACTCGAGGGCGGCTGCTCGGCCCCCATCGGGGCGCTCGGCGACGTCGTCGAGGGCGAGGAGGGGCCCGAGCTGTGGCTCCGGGCCGTCGCCCTGTCACACGACGGCGCGCGCGCCGTACGAAACTCGGCGTCCTCGCCCCTCGGCGACGACGCTGCGACCTGGCCGCAGGTCGCGGCCGATTTGGGCCACCGGCTCGCTACAGACATGCTCGCTGATGGTGCTGCGGCGCTGACGCCAGCAGCCGAGTCCGCTCCCACCGGTACGCCCCACCACCCATCCGCACGATCTGCAGAGGTGCACAACGCATGACGCGAGCCACGACAGCCAGCAACCAGGCTGCCCAGACTCCCGCCCCCCAGGCCCAGGCCGGTGGCGTCGCCTTCGTGGGCACCGGTCCCGGTGACCCCGATCTGCTCACGGTTCGCGCGGTCAGGCTCATCGAGGACGCCGACGTCGTCATCACCGAGTCGCCCGAGCACGCCACGCTGGTCGAGGTCGTCCGCGGCCGGGTCGCCGCCCTCGCGGCGGACGGCGAGCAGGCCCCGGGCCCCGAGATCGTCGACGGCGGGTTCGGGGAGGACGGCCAGCCGCTGACCCACGCCGCCCGCGCGAAGGTCGTCGTCAAGCAGGCCAAGCGCGGCCGTCGCGTCGTCCGCCTGCTCGGCGGCGACCCGTTCCTCTACGCCTCCGGGCCCGAGGAGGCCCAGGCGGTCGCCAAGGTCGGTGTGCCGTTCGAGGTCGTCCCCGGCGTCTCGTCGGTCGGTGCGGTCCCCGCCTACGCCGGCATCCCGCTGACCACCAAGGACCACCGGGAGGTGGCCGTGGTGACGTGCGGCGAGAAGGTCGACTGGAGCCGCTACGCCGACACGCCGACCCTGGTCCTGCTCTCGGCCGTCGGGCAGATCGGTGAGATCGCCAAGCAGCTGATCGCGGTCGGCCGCTCCCCGGAGACCCCGGTGGCGATGACCCGCGTCGGCACCACGACCGAGCAGCAGACCATCACCTCCACCCTGGAGCGGATCGCCGCCGACGCCCGCGCCGCCCGGATCTCGCCGCCCGCCATCACCGTGATCGGTGCCGTGGTCGACCTCCGGGAGAAGCTGTCCTGGTTCGAGACCAAGCCGCTCTTCGGCTGGCGCGTCCTGGTGCCGCGCACCAAGGAGCAGTCCGCCGTACTCTCCAACCGCCTGCGCGAGTTCGGCGCGGTGCCGGAGGAGGTCCCGACCATCTCGGTCGAGCCGCCGCGCAACCCCCAGCAGATGGACAAGGCCGTCCGCGGCCTCGTCGAGGGTCGCTACGAGTGGATCGCGTTCACCTCCGTCAACGCGGTCAAGGCGGTCCGCGAGAAGTTCGAGGAGTACGGCCTCGACGCGCGCGCCTTCTCCGGCCTCAAGATCGCGGCCGTGGGCGACAAGACCGCCCAGGCGATCGCCGACTGGGGCCTCCGGGCCGACCTGGTCCCGTCCGGCGAGCAGTCCGCGGCGGGCCTCCTCGAGGACTGGCCGGAGTACGACGAGCAGCTGGACCCGATCAACCGGGTCTTCCTGCCGCGCGCCGACATCGCGACCGAGAACCTCGTCGCGGGCCTGATCGACCTCGGCTGGGAGTGCGACGACGTCACCGCCTACCGCACCGTCCGGGCCGCCCCGCCGCCGGCGCCGACCCGCGACGCCATCAAGACGGGCAAGTTCGACGCGGTCGTGTTCACGTCGTCCTCGACCGTGCGGAACCTCGTCGGCATCGCCGGCAAGCCGCACCCGTCGACCGTGATCGCGGTGATCGGCCCCGCCACGGCCAAGACCGCCGAGGAGCACGGCCTGCGGGTCGACGTGATGGCCCCCAAGCCCGACGTCGAGCTGCTCGTCGAGGCCCTCGCCGGCTTCGGTGCAGCCCGCCGCGCCGCGATGGTCGAGGCCGGCGAGCCGGTCACCAAGCCGAGCGACCGCAAGCCGTCGGCCCGGCGTCGCAAGGCTGAGTAGCCGCGCGAGCAGCCCTCGCCCGGGCTGCGATGATGGCTCTATGAGCGAGATCGACCGTCCGGTCCTCCGGCCGCGCCGCCTGCGGACCACGCCCGCGATGCGGGACCTGGTCGCGGAGACGACGCTGCGGCCGGCCCAGCTGGTGCTGCCGCTGTTCGTCCGTGAGGGCGCGACCGAGCCGACGCCGATCAGCTCCATGCCCGGCGTGGTTCAGCACACCCGCGAGACCTTGCGGAAGGCGGCCACCGAGGCCGCTGAGGCCGGACTGCGCGGCGTGATGCTGTTCGGGATCCCGGAGGCCAAGGACGCGGTGGGGTCCGGGGGGACCGATCCGGACGGGATCCTGAACGTCGCGATCGCCGACGTCGTCGCCGAGGTCGGCGATGCGCTCGTGGTGATGAGCGACCTCTGCCTCGACGAGTTCACCGACCACGGACACTGCGGAGTGCTCACCGCCGACGGACGGGTCGACAACGACGCGACGCTGGAGCGGTACGCCGAGATGGCGCGCGTGCAGGCGGCGGTCGGTGCGAACCTGGTCGGGCCCAGCGGGATGATGGACGGCCAGGTGGCGGTGATCCGGGAGGCGCTCGACGCGGCCGGTCATCTCGACACCGGCATCCTCGCCTACTCGGCGAAGTACGCCTCCGCCTTCTACGGGCCGTTCCGGGAGGCCGTTGACAGCTCGCTGGAGGGCGACCGCCGGACCTACCAGCAGGACGCCCGCAACAGCCGCGAGAGCGTCCGTGAGGTGCTCCTCGACATCGAGCAGGGTGCGGACATCGTGATGGTGAAGCCGGCCCTTCCCTACCTCGACGTCCTGCGCCGCGTGGCCGACGCCGTCGGCGAGCTCGGGGTGCCCGTGGCGGCGTACAACATCTCCGGCGAGTACGCGATGGTCGAGGCCGCCGCCGCCAACGGCTGGATCGACCGGGAGCCGGCCATCCTCGAGACCCTCACCGCCATCCGGCGTGCCGGCGCCGATGTGATCCTCACCTACTGGGCCCTCGAGGCCGCCGGGCTGCTCCGCGACTGAGCGCTTGCCGCGCCCTCTCGCGGCGCGAACCGCGCCCCCTCGCGGCGCGAACCGCGCCCCCTCGCGCAGCAAACCGCGCCCCCTCGCGGGGGTTGAAATAGCTGAGAGCCCCGGAGAACTGGGGGGCAGTTCGGGTCCGGGGCTCTCTCGGGTCTTTAGGACGTCACTCGTAGGAAGCGACGCACGCCTCGTTGGCGGTGAGGGGATTGGGCTGTGTCAGTGCCCACGTCGCGCACTTCGTAGCGACATCGACAGGTTGGAGCTTGCCGAGCACGCCGTTGACCAGGTTGGACGTGGCCCCGCCGGTGACCTTGTCGACGGTGTCGTCGACCTTGTCGACCGTGTCATCGACGATCTTGGGACCGTCCGTGCCCGGATCCGGGGTCTCGCCGGTGCCGGGATCGCCGGTGCCCGGGTCCTCGGTGCCGGGATCACCGGTTCCGCCGCCGTTGCCGGTTCCGCCGCCGTTGCCGGTGCCGCCGCCGGTGCCGGTTCCGGAGCCGCCGCCCGTGCCGTCGTTGGAGCCGCCGGTGGAGCCGCCCTTGCGGCCGCCGTTGTCACCCCTGTTGCCGGGGATGTCGAAGCTCGGCGGCTCGGGGACGATGTAGCCCGCGGCGGTCGAGTTGTTCGGCACCGAGGTGAAGTCGCCCTCGAGGTAGGCGTTCATGATCTTGAGGACCAGGTCGACGTAGTCCTGGCTGTGGTTGTAGCGGTAGACCGCCGCGCGCTGGCCGACGACCGTCGACAGGTCGCCCTTGCCGGAGCAGAGGTACACGGCCGCCGCGAGGGCGGCGTCGTCGATGTCCTGCGGGTTGCGGGAGGCGTCGTCGTCGGCGTCCACGCCCACGACCTGCCAGGTCGACGGGATGAACTGCATCGGGCCGACGGCGCGGTCCCACCGGGGGTCGTTGTCGTAGACGCCGGCGTCGGTGTCGGAGATCGCCTGGGTGTTGCGCGACCCGTCGAGCGCGATGCCGTAGATGCCGGGAGTGGCCACACCATCGTCGTTGAGGACGTTGCCGGCGAAGCGGCCGTGGTTGGACTCCACGCGGCCGATCGCGGCGATCAGCTGCCAGGTGATGTTGCAGGACTCGTCAGCGGAGTTGATGACCGCCTCGGCGCGCTGGTACGCGGCGAGCGCGGCCGCCGGGATCGCGTTGGTCGACGCCGCCGAGACGATGCCCGCCTCGTTGCCGCCGTTGAGACCCTCGATCGAGCTGGGGTCGGACAGGCTGGCCGGGTCCTCGATGGACTCCTCCGGGACGCTGGTGCCGTCGGTCAGCGGGTCGGGTGCCTGGCTGGCGACGACCGGCGAGGCGACGCTTCCGATACCGGCGACGGATGCCGTCCAGGCAGCCGACAGCAGGGCCAACGGGATGATGGTGGCGACGCGCTGCAGTCGCCCCAGACGCTTCCTCGACATGTGCCTGTCTTCTCTCCCCTGGCCTCGCGGCCGTCTCACGTGGGCCGCTCCCCTAAGGACCCACCCGTGCACCGCACCCCTGCCACCCCACGGCGTGGGATGCCCCGAGGGGGGTGCGACGTCTGGACAACGAATCCTGGCACATCGACGTTACGGGTGTCACACGTTCCCGCTCACCCGCCGCCCCGCGTGATATGCGCGCGGGCGCCACCAGACGGGCACGAGAGAGCCTAGGGGGACCGCGAATGCGGAGCACCGGGACCGATCGGTGACAATGTCTCGGTGCATGACCTCTCTCCGACGGCCGCCGTGACGCGTGGCTCAGACGAGCTCTTCGCCCGCGCGCGCGCCGTGACCCCGGGCGGCGTGAACTCGCCCGTGCGCGCCTTCAACGCCGTCGGAGGCACCCCTCGGTTCATCCGGTCCGCCCAGGGCCCGTGGCTCACGGACGTCGACGGCAACCGCTACGTCGACCTGATCTGCTCCTGGGGCCCGATGCTGCTCGGTCACGCCCACCCCGCCGTGGTCGCGGCGGTGCAGGAGGCGGTGTCCCGCGGGACGTCGTACGGCACGCCGACGGAGGGCGAGGTCGCCCTCGTCGAGGAGATCGTCGCCCGTACGCCCGTGGAGCGGCTGCGACTGGTCTCGTCCGGCACCGAGGCGACCATGTCCGCGATCCGGCTGGCACGCGGCTTCACCGGCCGTGACGTGGTCGTGAAGTTCGCCGGCTGCTACCACGGCCACGTCGACTCGCTGCTCGCCGCGGCGGGCTCGGGCCTCACCACGTTCTCCATCCCCGGCACCCCGGGTGTCCCGGCCAGCTCGACCGAGCTGACCCTCGTGCTCCCCTACAACGACCGCGAGGCGGTCGCGGCCGCCTTCCGCGAGTACGGCGACCGCATCGCCTGCCTGATCACCGAGGCCGCTCCCGGCAACATGGGCGTGGTCCCCCCGACGCCCGGTTTCAACGCGTTCCTCGCCGAGACCTGCCGCAACCACGGCGCGCTGTTCATCAGTGACGAGGTGATGACGGGGTTCCGCGCCTCGCGCCAGGGCCAGTGGGGCCTCGACGGGGCCCGCGAGGGCTGGGCGCCCGACCTGATGACCTTCGGCAAGGTCATGGGCGGCGGCTTCCCCGCGGCCGCCTTCGGCGGTCGCGCCGACGTGATGGCCCACCTCGCGCCCGAGGGCCCGGTCTACCAGGCAGGCACGCTCTCGGGTAACCCCGTGGCGACCGCCGCCGGTCTCGCCACGCTGCGGGCCGCGACCGGCGACGTCTACGCCCGGCTCGACGAGGTCGCCGACGCGCTGCGGGCCGGCGTGGTCGACGCCTTCACCGCTGCCGGCCTCCCGCACGTGATCCAGTCGACCGGTTCGATGTTCTCGGTCTTCCTCACCGATCCCGCTGACGGACCGGTCAGCACCTTCGCCGAGGCTCAGCGCACCGACGTGGCGGCCTACGGCGCGTTCTTCCACGCCATGCTCGACCGCGGCGTGCACCTGCCGCCGTCCGCGTACGAGGCCTGGTTCGTCTCGTCGTCCCACGACGATCGCGCGGTCGACCACGTCCTCGACGCCTTGCCGGCTGCCGCGAAGGCCGCTGCCGCGGTCTCGGCTCCCGAGGCCCGCTCCACTCGCACCTCGAGCACGGGGGAGACGGAATGACCACGCCCGACACCGTCGTCCACCTCGTCCGCCATGGTGAGGTCCACAACCCGCAGGGCGTCCTCTACGGCCGTCGCGACGGATTCCACCTCTCCGAGCGCGGCAAGGCGATGGCCGACCGGACCGCCTCCGCGCTGAAGACCCGCGACATCACCGTGCTGAAGTCCTCCCCGCTCGAGCGGGCGCGCGAGACCGCCGCGCCGCTGGCCTCCGCGCTCGGCCTCGAGATCGGCCTGGAGCCGCGGGTCCTCGAGTCGACCAACCGGTTCGAGGGCCTGACGTTCGGCAAGGGCAACAACGCGCTGCGCAACCCGTTGCTGTGGCGCCACCTCTACAACCCGTTCCGGCCGTCGTGGGGCGAGCCCTACAAGGCGATCGTCGCCCGGATGATGGCCGCGATCCACGACGTTCGCCGCGAGGCCGCCGGGCACGAGGCCGTCCTGGTCTCCCACCAGCTGCCGATCTGGACCACCCGGCTCCACGTCGAGGGACGCTCGTTCCTGCACGACCCGCGCAAGCGTCAGTGCACGCTGTGCTCGGTGACGTCGTTCCACTTCGTCGGCGAGCAGATCACCCAGGTCTCCTACGCCGAGCCCGCGATCGACCTGATCCCGACGGGCGACATCGCCGCCCCCTTCTCCGCCGGCGACGCGCCCGAGGAGAACAAGCCGGAGGGGAAGCCGTCCCCTTGACCCTCCGTTCGGCTGTGCTGCTTCCTCTGCTCGCGCTCCTCCTCCTGGTCGCCGGCTGCTCCGACGTCAACGGCACCGGCGACCTGGAGTACGTCGCCGGCGACGGCCGGGTCGTCGAGGTCGCCGCGTCCGACCGGGAGGACCCGGTCGAGATCAGCGGTACGACGGTGCAGGGCGAGCCGCTCGACCTGACCGACCTGCGGGGCAGGGTCGTGGTCCTCAACGTGTGGTGGTCCGGGTGCGGGCCCTGCCGCACCGAGATGCCGATGCTGGTCCAGGCCGCGCAGGAGCTGGGCGAGGAGGAGGTCGCCTTCGTCGGCATCAACATCCGCGACCTGGCACCGGAGAACGCCGCCGCGTTCGAGCGGGACCGGGGTGTCGACTACCCCTCCCTGTACGACCCCGGCAGCGAGACCCTGCTGCGGTTGGGCAGCTACGCGCCGTACGCCCCTCCGGCGACCGTGATCCTGGATCGCGACGGCCGGGTGGCGGCCCTGATCAACGGGCCGATCCCGTCGAAGAGCACACTGACCACGCTGGTCGACGACATCGGTGCCGAGTCCGATGGGTGAGTGGTTCCGGGAGCAGGCCTTCTCGGGGGCGCTCGGTGTGGCGGTGCCGGTCGCGTTCGTGGCGGGCCTGATCTCCTTCTTCTCGCCCTGTGTCATCCCGTTGCTCCCCGGCTACCTCTCCTACGCGACCGGTCTCTCCGGCGCGCAGCTCGCCTCCGGGGAGGCCGCGCGCCGCCGAGGCCGGATGGTCCTGGGCGCGATGCTGTTCGTCCTCGGCTTCGCCGTGGTCTTCGTCGTCGCGGGCACCGCCTTCGGCGGGCTCGCCGGTCCGCTCCAGCGCTGGGGCGACACCGTCACCGTCGTCCTCGGCGTGCTGCTCGTGGTGCTCGGACTCGTGTTCGCCGGGGTCGTCCCCTGGCTGCAGCGCGACTGGCGGATCCACAAGATCCCGGCCGTCGGCCTGGGTGCCGCGCCGCTGATCGGTGCCATGTTCGCGATCGGCTGGACACCCTGCATCGGTCCCACCTTCGGCGCGATCCTCAACCTCACCTACGCCGAGGGCGGCACCGCCGTACGAGGGGGATTCCTCGCCCTCGTCTACGCGCTCGGACTGGGGCTGCCCTTCGTCGCCGCCGCCTTCGCCTACGAGCGGACGATCGGTGCGCTGCGCTGGGTGCGACGTCACCAGGTCCTGGTGATGCGGGTGGGCGGCTTCTTCCTGGTGGCCATCGGTGTCCTCATGCTGACCGGCTGGTGGGACCACCTCGTGCAGTGGGCGCAGCTGCAGACCGTGGAGTTCGGAGAGACCGCGGTATGACGACGGCGACCGAACGGCGCCCCGGTGAGCTGACCGCCCGCGAGCTCACCCGGTGGTCATGGCGCCAGCTCACCTCGATGCGCACGGCTCTGGTGCTGCTGCTCCTGCTCGCCCTCGCGGCCGTGCCCGGCTCGGTGATCCCCCAGGAGGGTGTGGACTCGCTCGCCGTCACCCGGTGGAAGGACGAGCACCCGAAGCTGACCCCGGTCTACGAGCGGCTCGACCTCTTCTCGGTCTACGACTCACCCTGGTTCTCCGCGATCTACCTCCTGCTCGTGATCTCCCTCGTCGGCTGCATCGTGCCGCGGCTGTTCGTGTACTTCCGTGCGTTCCGAGCTGAGCCGCCGGCCGCGCCGCGCCACCTGACCCGGATGCCGGTGCACGCCACGTTCCGCACCGAGCAGTCGCCGGCGGAGGCGCTCGCCCATGCCCGACAGGTGTTGGGTCGCCGGCACCGTCTGCGCCGCACGACGGGAGGTGACGACTCCGTCGCGGCCGAGAGGGGCCACCTGCGCGAGGCCGGCAACCTGCTGTTCCACCTGTCCGTGCTGATCGTGCTCGCCGGCTTCGCGGTGGGTGGCCTGTGGGGCTACCAGGGCGGCGTGATCCTCGTCCAGGGCAGCACCTTCAGCAACAACCTCACGCAGTACGACGACTTCAAGCCCGGCGGCCTGTTCACGACCCGGCAGCTCGACGACTTCCGGTTCAGCGTCGACGACTTCCGGGTCGAGTGGCTGCGCGAGGGACCGCGCGCCGGCCAGGCCCGAGGCTTCGAGGCCGACCTGTCCTACCGGCGTGGCACCCGGAACCCCGACGACTACACGCTGCGGGTGAACCACCCGCTCGAGATCGACGGCACCGAGGTGTTCCTCATCGGCCACGGCTACGCACCCGTCGTCACCGTCCGCGACGGCGAGGGCGACGTCGCCTACACCGGGCCGACGCCCTTCCTTCCCCAGGACGCGAGCTTCCTGTCCTTCGGCGTGGTGAAGGCGGCGGCCGCGAAGCCCGGCCAGATCGGGCTCGAGGGGCTCTTCTACCCGACGTTCGAGATGATCGACGGCGACCCGGTGACGGTCTTCGGCGACGACCTCCAGCCGACGCTGTCCATGCTCGCCTACACCGGCGACCTGGGCCTCGACTCCGGCGCCTCGCAGTCGGTCTACGTGCTCGACAAGAGCGAGGCGACGCTGGTCACCGGCGAGGACGACAAGCCGTTCCGCGTCGACCTCCAGCCCGGTGACACCGTCGACCTTCCCGACGGCCTCGGCTCGGTCACCTTCGAGCGGGTCGAGCCGTGGATCCGGGTCCAGATCAGCCAGACCCCCGGCAAGGAGGTCGCACTGGGCGGCGTCGTGCTCGCCCTGATCGGGCTCTGCGCCTCGCTGTTCGTGCGGCCGCGACGAGTGTGGGTCCGCGCTCTCGCGTCGGACGGAACCGACGGCGATGTGCCGACCGGCGACGGCGAGGACACAATGAACGGCTCGGGCGGCACCCTCGTGGAGGTCGCCGTACTCGATCGCTCCGGCAACGGCGAGACCGACCAGGTCCTCGCGGACCTGCTGGAGCAGCTGCAGGAGGCACCGAAGTGACCAACGCCGCGTGGGAGACGCTGAGCAACCAGGCGATCGCGACGGCCGGCCTGGTCTACTTCCTCGCCCTGCTCGTGCACCTCGCCGAGTGGGCCGCGGTGCGGCAGCCGCGGGAGGGTCGCGAGCTACAGGTCGCCGCGGCGGCCGGCGGGTCTCGTGACGGTCGCAGCGCGACCTCCTCGACCTCCGAGGCCTCCTCGGGGCGGGTGGCCTTCCTCGGCCGCCTCGGCTTCCTGCTCACCGCGCTGGCCGGTGCGGTGCACCTGGTGGCGCTGGTGGGGCGCGGGATGGCCGCGGATCCCAACCGGGTCCCCTGGGGGAACATGTACGAGTTCACGATCTCGGGCACGTTCGTGGTGACGCTGCTCTACGTCGCGCTCTACAAGAGGTTCGGCCTGGGCTGGATGGGGCCGCTCGTGGTCGGCTTCGTGGTGACCACGCTGATGGTCGCGGTGATCTGGCTGCACGACGAGGTCGCGCCGCTGACCGAGGCCCTCAACTCGCCCTGGCTGATCATCCACGTGGTGTCGGCGATCATCGCCACCGGCACGTTCACGCTCGGCGGCATCGCCTCGGTCATGTACCTCGTCCGGGCGCGCGCCGAGCGACGCGCCACCGAGTCCGGCGCGGAGCTGACGGGCTGGCTCGCGCGCGTCCCGAACCTCCCTGCGCTGGACCGCCTCGCGTACCGGGTGCACGCCTTCGCGTTCCCGGTGTGGACCTTCGCCGTGCTCATCACCGGCCCGATCTGGGCGCACGAGGCATGGTCGCGCTACTGGAACTGGGACCCGAAGGAGGTCTGGGCGTTCATCACCTGGGTCGTGTACGCCGGCTACCTCCACGCCCGCGCGACCGCGGGTTGGAAGGGCCGCAACGCCGCGGTCCTGGCGCTCATCGGTCTCGCCACGCTGTGGTTCAACTTCATCGGGATCAACTACTTCTCCTCGACCAGCCAGCACTCGTACGCCGTCGAGCGGGTCGTGGAGGTCCGGTCGGTCGAGAGCTGACCGGCACGGCTCAGCGCTTGAGCGAGGGATCCCAGCGGTTGGCGATCAGCTTGAAGCTCGGAGTGTCGTGCAACGAGGTCATCGCCTCGTAGATGCGCTCGTACCGGGTCGACGCGATCCGCCAGGCGCCGTCCGGGTCCAGGCGGTAGGTGTCGACGTAGTAGCCGCCGCCGCGGATCTGCACGTGGAAGTCGGGCACGATCACGGTGTCCTCGAACGCCCACGACCCCGTGGCGGTGTCGCCGTCGACGTCGATCTCGGGGTGGTTGGCGATGTGGACGGTGACGATTCCGGGTCCGAGATTCTCGGACATGAACGCGACGACGTCGGCCCGGTTGTCATAGTGCAGCGGCTTGTCCATCGCCTGCGTGCCGTAGCGCGCGACGACATCCTCGGTCAGGCAGTCGCCGAACTCGTCCCACAGCTTGAGGTCGAGGGTGCGGAAGTAGCGGTGCTTGAGGCGCTTGATCGCCTCGATCGCGGCAAGGTCCATGACCCGCACCCTAGAACTTGTTCTAGTTAAGGTCGACCCCGTTGCCTCGGCGGGGAGCCGGGTCAGCCGTCCGGATCCGACGGCGGCTGCGGCTTCTGCTGTTTGCGCCGCCGGCGCTCCAGGTCCCGGAGGAAGGCCTCGTCGTCGTCAGGGGCGAGCGGACGTGTCGGAGGCTTCGGCCGCATAGGCCTGCGCTGCGCCGTGTGGCCGCCGCTCCCGCGATCCTGCATCCAGCGGATCGCGAGGTAGGTCACCGCCGCGAAGATCACGACTACCAGCAGGAACTTCACCTCTCCAATGTAGGTCGCCGCCGGTCATCTCGTGCACGATCCCCGAGACGGCTGTGGCGGGGCGCACGGCCTACCCTTGAGGAGTGAAGGAGTTCTGGATCTACACCCTCATGCGGCTCGGTCTCTTCGTCGGAGCGTTCTGCATCGTCTTCGGCCTGTGGTTCGTGATCGCCGACGAGGTCCCGGTCGTGTGGGTCGTCGTGATCGCCTTCATCATCAGCGGCGTGCTCTCGCTCGTCCTCCTCGACAAGCAGCGCGCCGCGTTCGCGCAGAAGGTCGAGACCCGGGCCGGCCGGGTCTCGGAGAGGTACGAGGAGATGCGGGCCAAGGAGGACGACAGCTGATCGGTCGCCGGCTGCGCTCCGTGCAGCCTAGGCGAGCACGAGGCCGAGCCCGGCCAGCACCGCCCAGCCCAGCTCGGCCACGCCGGTCTGCTGCAGCACCGGGATCAGCGCCGGGCCCTGAGCGCCGCCGAGCACGGTGCGGGCGCCGGCGAGGGCCGGAACCAGGAAGCCGAGCCCGAGCAGGGCCCACCAGGTCGTGAGCAGGGCGAGCACGACGAGTGCGGCGGCCGCGATCGCGACCAGCAGCACGAAGGACAGCCGGGTCCGCCGCTCACCGAGGCGGACCGCGAGGGTCATCTTCCCCGAGACGGTGTCGGTCGGGATGTCGCGCAGGTTGTTGGCGACGAGGATGGCGCAGGCCAGCGCTCCGACGCCGGTGCCGGCGGCGAGGGACGCCCAGCCGAGCGGCTCCCACGACTCGGTCTGGACATAGGTGGTGCCGACGACCGCGACCAGCCCGAAGAAGACGAAGACCATCAGCTCGCCGAGGCCGAGGTAGCCGTAGGGCTTCGATCCTCCGGTGTAGAACCAGGCGGCCAGCACGCAGAGGAGACCGACCGCGAGCAGCCACCAGGCGGTGGTCGCGGCGAGGGCCACTCCGGCGGCGCCGGCGACGCCGAAGGACACGAACGCCGCGCGCTTCACCGCTCCCGGCGTGGCGAGGCCCGAGCCGACCAGCCGGAGCGGGCCGACCCGCTCGTCGTCGGTGCCGCGGATGCCGTCGGAGTAGTCGTTCGCGTAGTTCACCGCGACCTGCAGCGCGAGGCTCACCACCAGGGCGAGCGCAGCCTTCCACCAGACCTCGTGGCCGTCGTACACGGCGAGCGCGGTGCCCGCGACGACCGGCGCCACCGCGGCCGGGAGGGTCCGCGGGCGGGCGCCCTGAATCCAGTGTGCGGGTGTGGCCATGATCCGCCGATTCAAGCAGGTTGCGGCGCGGGGGCTCCTGCCAGGTGGCGTTCGGCGGCGCGCGACGCGGGATGGATCGCCACGGCCGCCACGACGATGATCGCGGCGATCACCAACCACCCGACGGTGCCCAGCTCCAGGGCCAGGAAGGTGTACGCCGCAGGTGCCCACACCGAGCCGACGGTGAATCCCAGCTGGGAGACGCCCTGGTACTCGCCGCGCCGGGCCGGGTCGGACAGCTCGGCCTGGAGGCCCCACTCGCCGGCGGACTGGAAGAGCTCGGCACCGGTCACCGTCACGTGACCGATCCAGACCAGGGCGATCGTCACCCAGCCCACGGTGTCGTGGGTGACCAGCACGATCCCGCAGGAGAGCACGAAGAAGAACGCGCCCCGACGCTGGGCGCGCAGCGAGTCCGCCACGGTGGTGATGCCCCGGGCCGCCGCGACCTGGAGGAAGACGGCCATCAGGGTGTTGGTGCCGAACAGCCAGGCGAGCAGCACCCGCGGCGCGTCGGTGGCCTCCACCAGCCACAGGGGGATCACCACGTTCAACAGGACCTGATGCGTGGCGAGCACGCCGCCGCAGATCGACATCAGCAGGTAGCCGCGGTTGCGGAGCGCGCTCTGCCGTGCGACGTCGCCGGTGAGAGCCGCGCCGACCACCGCCTCGACGGCCTCCTCCAGGGGCTCCTCGTGCTGGATGTGGTGGACGGCGTCGGGGAGTCGTGAGACCAGGACCGCGTTGAGGGCCAGGATGCCGGCGGTGACCATCGGGACCGCGCGGATCACGTCGTCGCTGTTGGTCGCGAGTGCGATGCCTGCCAGCAGTGCGCCGAGCGTGTAGCCGACGTTGCGGGCGGCGCGGAAGTACGCGTTGGAGGCGACCCGCTCCTCACGCGGGAAGGTGTCGAACCGGTAGGCGTTGCGTGCCGACCGGGACCCCGTCGAGACCGCCTCCAGCACGACCATCGTCGCCACGAAGCCGGCCATGCCGTCGACGGGCAGCCAGGCGAGGTAGAGCACCGCCTCGATGAGCGCGCCGACCGCCCACACCCGCTTGGCGCCGTACCTGTCGCTGAGCCTGCCCATCGGGACCGCCAGGAAGAACGTCACGACACCGGCGATCGTCAGCCCGAGGCCCACCTGTGCGGCGGAGAGTCCGACGATCTGGGTGAAGAAGACCGCGCTGCCGGTCAGGAAGACGCCGTCGCCGAATGCGGAGAGCACCGACTGTGCGGAGAGGCGGCGGACCAGCGGGGTCGGGCCGGCGAGCCGGGCGAGGCGCTCTGGGAGGTATCGCGACATCACGTGAGCTCTACGCCCGAGTCGGTGGTGCACATCGCCGACATTCTCTTGCCGGGAAGTAGCGTCTGTCTCGTGGATTTCCTGACGGCGCGGGGTGACGTCGACGACATCGTGGGCCGGCTGCGCGCGTGGCTCTCCCTCGCCGACACCGCGGCACCCGGGCTGGTCGTCGAGACCTCGGGATCCACCGGAGCCCCGAAGCGGGTCCTGCTGCGGCGCTCGGCCCTGCTGGCGTCGGCCCGGGCGTCCGCGGCCCGGCTCGGCGCCTCGGGCCCGTGGGTGCTCGCCCTGCCGCCGTCGTACGTCGCCGGCGTGCAGGTGCTCCTGCGGTCCCTGCTCGCCGACCACCGGCCGGTGGTCCTCGATCGTGACGGCTGGCCCGACGACGACGGATGGTTCGTGTCGTTGGTGCCGACCCAGCTGACCCGGATGCTCGAGTCCCACGATGACGTCGAGGCGCTGCGCCGGGCGCACACGGTGCTGCTCGGCGGCGGCCCGATCGGCCCCGCCCTCCGGGCACGGGCGGCTGACCTGGGGGTGAGCGTCGTCGCGACTTACGGCTCCGCGGAGACCGCCGGCGGCTGCGTGTACGACGGCCTCCCGCTCGACGGCGTCGCCGTCGCTCTCGGCGAGGGGGGCCGCATCCGGATCGCCGGGCCCACCCTGTTCACCGAGTACGTCGACCAGCCGGCGATGACGGCCGAGGTGCTCGTCGACGGGTGGTTCCACACCTCCGACGCCGGCCGCTTCGACGAGGACGGGCGGCTGGTGGTGGTCGGCCGGGTGGACGACGTGATCGTCAGCGGCGGGCTCAACGTGCCCGGTCCCGCCGTGGCCGCCCGGCTGCGCGAGCATCCCGCGGTCGCCGCGGCCGAGGTGCTCGGCGTGCCGGACCCCGAGTGGGGGCACCGCGTGGTCGCGTTCGTCGTGGGCCGGGTCCCTCTCGACGAGCTCCGCGACTGGGTCGGGCAGGAACAGCCACGTGCGTGGGCGCCGCGGCAGGTCGTCATGCTCGACGAGATCCCCCTGCTCCCCAACGGCAAGGCGGACCGCCAGGCGCTGCTCGCGGTGGTGGGATCGGACGCGTGAAGGTCGTCGCGATCCCCCTGCGCACCCGCTTCCGCGGCATCCAGGTCCGGGAGGCGGCCCTGCTGCGCGGACCCGGCGGCTGGGGGGAGTGGAGCCCCTTCCTGGAGTACCCGCCCGAGGTCGCCGAGCCGTGGCTGCGCTGCGCGGAGGAGGCCGCCGCCGGGGACTGGCCCGCCGCGGTCCGCACCACGGTGCCGGTCAACGTCACGGTGCCGGCGGTCGACCCCGACCGGGCCCACACCATCGTCACCGACGGCGGCTGCCGGACGGCCAAGGTCAAGGTGGCCGAGCCGGGGCAGTCCCTCGCCGACGACCAGGCGCGGGTGGAGGCGGTGCGCGACGCGCTCGGTCCCGACGGCCGGATCCGGGTCGACGCGAACGGCGCGTGGTCGGTCGACGACGCCGTGGCGGCGATCCGGCTCCTCGACCGCGCGGCCGGCGGCCTGGAGTACGTCGAGCAGCCCTCGGCGACCGTCGAGGAGCTGGCCCGGGTCCGCCGCCGGGCCGACGTGCCGATCGCCGCCGACGAGTCGATCCGCCGGGCCGAGGACCCGTTCCGCGTGCGGGACCTGCGGGCAGCCGACATCGCGGTGCTCAAGGTGCAGCCGCTCGGAGGGGTCCGCGCCTGCCTGCGGATCGCCGACCAGATCGGCCTGCCGGTCGTGGTGTCCTCTGCCCTCGAGACCTCGGTCGGGATCGCGGCCGGCGTCGCCCTCGCCGCGGCGCTGCCCGAGCTGCCCTATGCCTGCGGCCTGGCCACCGTCCAGCTGCTCACCGCCGACGTCGTCGCCGAGCCGCTGCTGCCGGTCGCCGGGGCACTGCCCGTGCACCGGCCGAAGGTCGCCCTCGGCCAGCTCGACCTGCTCGCGGCGGCCCCGGACCGGGTCGCCGAGTGGGAGGCCCGGCTCGCCGCCGTCCGCGCCCTGCGGGAGGATCACCACTCGTGACCCCACCGACGAGCCCGGGTGACAGCGCCACCGCCCTCGCCGGCGCGCTGGTCGACTGGCTGGCCACGGCGGGCGTCACCGACGTCGTGATCGCACCGGGGTCGCGCAACGCGCCGTTGTCGTTCGCGGTGTGGGCGGCCGCCGAGGGCGGACGGGTGCGGCTGCACACCCGGATCGACGAGCGCACGGCCGGGTTCCTCGCCCTGGGCCTGACGAAGGTCGGCGCCCGCGCCGCCGTACTCACCACCTCCGGCACTGCCGTGGCGAACCTGCACCCCGCCGTGCTCGAGGCGGTCCACGCCGGGATCGGGCTGGTCGTGGTCTCCGCCGACCGCCCCGCGCGGCTGCGCGGGACCGGCGCCAACCAGACCACCGACCAGGTCGGGATCTTCGGGCCGATGGTCCGGACCCACGACGTGGCCACGATCGCCGCGCTCGAGTCGATCGACGCGCCGCCCGACGGGGTCGTGCACGTCAACCTCCAGCTGGACGCGCCGCTGGTGCCGGAGGAGCCGGTGCAGGCCGCCGGCGTGCCTGCGCCACGCGCGGCGTCCGTGGTCGCGGGGTCCGGTGGTCTCTCGCCGCGCGGGTCTGCGGGGAACCCG
>NZ_SSXI01000016.1 GCF_004803405.1 Nocardioides sp.
ACCACGGTCACGGCCGCCGGCCGGCGCCTTGCGGTCGCCCCGGTCCGGCCGGTCGTCGAACGTCCGCTGGGCACGGCGCTCGGCCTCCGGGTCGAGCAGCAGCGGGGTGTCACCCTGCATCGCGATCGCGAGCGCAGCGGCGACGTCCACCTCGGGCACGTCATGCGCGCGGATGTAGTGGCTGACGACGTCACGGAAGAAGCTGATCTGGGGCGACTCGAGCGCCGCGGTGATCTGGTCGTCGAACCGGGCGAGCCGGGTCTCGTTGACCTGGTCGACGCTCGGCAGCTGCATCTGCGTGAGCGGCTGGCGGGTCGCCTTCTCGATGTGCTTGAGCAGGTAGCGCTCGCGCGGCGTCACGAACGAGATCGCGTCGCCACTGCGCCCGGCACGGCCGGTGCGACCGATGCGGTGCACGTAGGACTCGGTGTCGGTGGGGATGTCGTAGTTGACGACGTGGCTGATCCGCTCGACGTCGAGGCCACGGGCCGCGACGTCCGTCGCGACGAGGATGTCGAGCTTGCCGGCCTTGAGCTGGTTGACGGTGCGCTCGCGCTGCGTCTGCTGGACGTCGCCGTTGATGGCCGCAGCGCTGAAGCCGCGCGCGCGCAGCTTCTCGGCCAGGGTCTCGGTCTCGTTCTTGGTGCGGACGAAGACGATCATCCCCTCGAAGTTCTCCACCTCGAGGATCCGGGTGAGGGCGTCGACCTTCTGCGGGTAGCTGCAGATCAGGTACCGCTGCGCGATGTTGTCCGCCGTGCGGGTCTTCCGCTCGATGGTGACCGAGACCGGGTCGTTGAGGTACTTCGCCGACAAGGTGCGGATCTGCTTCGGCATGGTCGCGGAGAACAGCGCGACCTGCTTGTTGTCCGGGGTGTCCTTGAGGATCGTCTCGACGTCCTCCGCGAAGCCCATGTTGAGCATCTCGTCGGCCTCGTCGAGCACCAGGAAGCGCAGCTGGGTGAGGTCCAGCGTGCCCTTCTCGAGGTGGTCCATGATCCGACCCGGGGTGCCGACGATGATGTGCACGCCGCGGCGGAGCGCGGAGAGCTGCACGCCGTACCCCTGGCCGCCGTACACCGGGAGGACGTGGACGCCGCGCAGGCTGGAGGCGTACTTCTCGAACGCCTCGCAGACCTGGAGGGCGAGCTCGCGGGTGGGAGCGAGGACCAGCGCCTGCGGGGACTTCTGGGAGAGGTCGAGCTGGTCGAGGATCGGCAGCGCGAACGCGGCGGTCTTGCCGGTGCCGGTCTGGGCCAGTCCGAGCACGTCACGCCCTGCGAGGAGGTGTGGGATGGTCTCCGCCTGGATCGCCGACGGCGACTCGTAGCCGACCTCCGCGAGTCCCTTCAGGATCCGCTCGCCGAGACCGAGGTCGGCGAACGTAGCGGTCTCGTGCTCTGCTGCAGGCTCACTCACCCCTCCAGCCTAAGGCCGTGACGGACTTCACCGTCGATCGCGAGCGCGGTGCGCTGGGTCACCTCGCTCAGGAGGCCCTGCGCCGTGCCGATGGAGCAGGAGAATGTCCTAGGGGGAGGGTTTGATGCGAACCGAAGTCGGCGGGCGGATCCGCCTGCGTGCGCTGTCTGCTGTGGTGGCGGCGCTCGCCTGCGCGGTGTCGGTGCTCGGCGGTGCGCACGTCGGTCCTGCCGAGGCGGCCACGCCCGCCCGGGTGACCGACGTCCGGGTCGTGAGCCCCACCGTCACTGGGTCGACAGCGAGCCTGACGGTCCGGTGGGACCGGGCCGGCCGCGCGAGCGGCTACCAGGTGCTCTGGTCGCGCTCCCGAAGGATGACCGACCCGCGGGTGGCCTCCACCCGCACCCGCTCCCTCACCGTGCGTCGGCTCCGCCAGAACGTGACCTACTGCTTCCAGGTGCGCGGCGTCTCGGGTCGCACCAAGGGCCGCCGGTCGGCGGTGGTCTGCCGGCTGACGCCCCGCCGGGTCGGCCAAGCCGGCGCGGTCTGGATGAGCAAGCAGGTCGTCGAAGGCACCGGCACCGCCGCCACCACGACGCTCACGGTCCGCTGGCCCCGGGTCGGCGGCGCCACCTCCTACGAGCTCGACTACCGTCTCGGACGCACGGTCCAGGCGCCCGGGAAGGTCACCCGCAAGGGGATCAGCGGCGAGACCGCGATCGTGCGCGGACTGCGGCCCGGACAGGTCTACTGCTTCCAGGTGCGCGGACGGAACAGCGCCGGCTACGGCTACCGCAGTCCGACCCACTGCAAGTTCACCATGCCGGCAGGCCGCCGGGCGGCGGCCTCGCCGTCCGCGACCGTCGTCGACGTCGGCTCGTTCAACGCCTGCAGCGACGCGTGCCCCGGGTGGTCCACCCGCGCCCCGAAGGTCCGCGACCGGATCCTGGCGATGAACGTCGGGGTGATGGCGATGCAGGAGGCCGGCTCGGCGACCGACTACCTCGACCGCAACCTCCCGGGCTACACCAAGGCCTGCCAGGTGGGCGCCGGCCGCGCCGAGGCCGACCACTGGGACAGCCAGTCGCTCTTCGTGCGGGACGCGGACTACACGGTCGTGCCCGGCACGGCGAACGGCGTGCGGTTCGCCGCGAAGACCCACGGCGCCTGCTGGGTCGAGGTGATCGACCGCTCGACCGGGCGACGCCTCGTCGTGGCGAGCGTGCACCTCCTCAATGGGAAGGGCGACGCGGAGGACCGGGAGCGCTACGCCCAGACCGGTACCCTGCTCGGCCGGATCGACGCGCAGTACCAGAACCAGCCCGGCGGCATGCCGTCACTCGTGCTGGCCGGGGACTTCAACTCCCACCGCAGCCGCGCCTTCGACGGTCCCCGGGTCCGCCTCGAGGCGCGCCGCTTCCACGACGGGTACGACGTCGCGGCGTCCTATGACTCGCCGCCGTGGCAGAACTCGGCCAGTGGCTGGCTCGCCGTGCCGGTCAGCTCGTGGACCTGGGGTGTCCACATCGACCGGGTCTTCGCCCCGGCCGGCGCCCATGTGCGGAGCTGGCGGATCGTCGAGCCGATGTCCGGGGGCCGCTACACGCAGCTGCTCTCCGATCACAGCCCGGTGCGGGTCTCCATCCAGCTGCGCTGACGTCGCCGACGCGCGGGCTCACTCCACGGTGACGGACTTGGCGAGGTTGCGCGGTTTGTCGATGTCGTGGCCCAGGTTGAGCGCGGCCTGGTAGGCGAGCAGCTGCAGCGGGATGGTCAGCAGGATCGGGTCGAGCTCCCGCTCGTTCTTCGGTACGTCGACCCGGTGGGCGCGGCCGGCGAGGTCGCCGAGGTCCACGCCACGGTGGGTCACCACGGTGAGCGGGCCGCCGCGGGCCGTGATCTCGTGCAGCGCCGCCACGTTCCGCTCGACCAGCTCGTCGTCCGGGACGACCGCCACGGTGGGCACGTCGGTCGAGATCAGGGCGAGCGGGCCGTGCTTGAGCTCGCTGGTCTGGTAGGCCTCGGCGTGGCGGTAGCTGATCTCCTTGAACTTCTGGGCGCCCTCGCGAGCGACCGGGAAGCCGCGCACTCGCCCGACGAAGAAGAGGCTCTCCGCCTCGGCGAGCCGCTTGGCGATGTCGGCCAGGTCGGGCTCGGTCGCGAGCACCTCCTCGATCTGGCCGGGGATGGCGGTGAGCCCTGCGATCAGTCGGCGACCGTCGGCGATCGACAGGTCCCGCACGCGACCGAGCTGAACCGCGAGCAGGGCGAACCCGAGGAACATGTTCGTGAGCGCCTTGGTCGAGGCGACCGCGACCTCGGGCCCGGCGTGGAGGTAGATCCCGCCGTCGACCTCACGGGCGATGGCGGAGCCCACGACGTTGACCAGGCCGATCACGCGGCCGCCCTTGCGTCGTACCTCCTGGACGGCGAGGAGGGTGTCGATCGTCTCCCCGGACTGGCTCACGGCGACGTAGAGCGTGTCGGGCTCGACGATCGGGTTGCGGTAGCGGAACTCGCTGGCAGCCTCGGCGTCGGCCGGGATCCGGGCGAGCTCCTCGATCAGCGAGGCACCCATCTGGCCGACGTAGTACGCCGAGCCGCAGCCGAGGATCTTCACCCGACGGATCGCGCGCAGCTCGCGGGCGTCGAGGTTGAGCCCGCCGAGGTGTCCGGTGCCGAAGCGCTCGTCGAGGCGGCCGCGCAGCATGCGCTCGGCCGCGGCAGGCTGCTCGAGGAGCTCCTTGTGCATGAACGACTCGTGCTCGCCCGCCTCGTAGTCGCCTGGGTCGATGTCGACCTCGCGGGCACGGCGGTGGGTCGCGGCGAGACCACCGGGGTCCAGCCGGTAGGTCGTGAAACCTCCTGCGGTGACGGTGGCCATCTCGCCGTCGTCGAGATGCGCGACCGTCGTGGTGTAGCGGACGAGCGCCGCCAGGTCGGAGGCGACGTGCATCTCGTGGTCGCCGACGCCGACGATCAGCGGGCTGCCGTTGCGCGCCACGACGATCCGGTCGGGGAAGTCCGCGTGGGTGACGGCGATGCCGTAGGTGCCCTCGATCCGGCTCAGCGCCTCGGCTACGCGACTCTCGAGGGTGTCGGCCTCGGACCGGGCGATCAGGTGGGCCAGCACCTCGGTGTCGGTGTCGGAGGAGAGCTCGACGCCGTCCGCGGTCAGCTCGGCACGTAGTGCGGCGGCGTTGTCGATGATGCCGTTGTGCACGACGGCGACGCGGTCCCCGGCGTCGGTGTGGGGGTGCGCGTTGACGTCGTTGGCCGGGCCGTGGGTCGCCCAGCGCGTGTGCCCGATGCCGATCTTGCCGGTGAACCGCTTCGGCAGGCCTTCGGAGAGATCACGAACCCGCCCCGCCCGCTTGACGACCTTGATGCCGCTGGGCCCCAGGACGGCCACGCCGGCCGAGTCGTACCCGCGGTGCTCGAGGCGGGTCAGCCCCTCGACCAGCAGCGGGGCCGCCTGCTGGGTGCCGATGTATCCGACGATGCCGCACATGTCGATGTCTCCCTCTCGTGGACGTCCTGTCCACACTGGTGCCTGGACTAGCCGTAGATGATCCGGCGGAGCTGTCGTTCCGAGAGTTCCGGCGCCGCAACCACGCGGCCGCGAAGCTCCTCGCGGAGCGAGGCGAAGATCTCCGCGTTCTTCGCCCCGTAGGTCCTCAGCTCGACGTGCCTCCGGCGGACGTACTCCTCCACCGGCTCGTCGTGGAAGGCGAGCACGTCCTCCACCAGACGCGATGCCTCGGAGTCCGAGAGTCCGGTGCTCGCCATGACGTGGCGCAGCAGTCGTTGATCGACCGACACGCTCCGAGGATGCGCCCCATCCGCCACCTTCTGCAACTTCCTGCCCGGTTTCGGGCAGATCCACGTGCACTACGACCTGATCCGGTCAGTGAGGCGGTCAGGCGACCACCTCCGTGCCGCAGGCGTGAGTGGAGCAGGATGCGCCACCTGTCCGCACTCGATGCGCCAGGGTGGAGCGTCGGCGGCCCGATCGGACGGAAATGACCGGCCGGGGTGGGGGACGTGCTATCTTGATGAACGAATGGTGAACAGGAGGTGTCCCATGACTGACACACAGGCGACAGCCCGGCTCGAGATGCGCTGGGTGTCGGTGACCGGTGCCGACGGGCGCACCCGGATGGAGTCCCACTGGGATGCCCCCGGTCAGGCAACCGTCACGCACACCCACGCCGCGGCCTGACCGCCGGCGCGCTCGACCCAGCTCGGAGGAGCCGTCCCCTACGCGGGTCGGCTCCTCTGTCGTTTTCTGTGTCCCAGATCACACGGAGCCGGAGGAATGGTTGACGTGTCACCTTTGCTGAGGTGGTCAACGGTTCAACTACCACCGTCAATCAAGGAGACGCAATGACCGAGACCACCACCACCCAGGCCCTCACCGACGTCGCCGGTGACTACACCCTCGACACCGCCCACAGCCGTCTCGGCTTCGTGGCTCGCCACGCCGTGGTCACCAAGGTCCGCGGGCAGTTCGCCGACTGGACCGGCACCGCGCACATCGACACCGCGAACCCGGCCGCGTCCTCGGTCAACCTGGTGATCAAACCCGCCAGCGTGAGCACGGGCAACGCCGACCGCGACGGCCACCTCGCCTCCCCCGACTTCTTCGACGTCGAGAGCTTCCCCGAGTGGACGTTCGCCTCCACCGAGGTCTCCCGCGACGGGACTGCGTGGACGATCACCGGAGACCTGACCATCAAGGGCGTCACCGTGCCGGTCACGATCGACTTCGAGGAGAACGGCTCCGCGAAGGACCCGTTCGGCAACGTCCGCGTGGGCTTCGAGGGCTCGGTCACGGTCAACCGCAAGGACTGGGGCCTCACCTGGAACGCGGCGCTCGAGACCGGTGGCGTCCTCGTCTCCGAGAAGATCAAGCTCGAGTTCGACATCTCGGCGATCCGCAACGCCTGAGGCGCTGCCTCCCGCCGGTCGCGCGTGACACCCGGGTCGAGTCCGTCAGGGCTCACCCGGGTGTCGCCGCGGATAGGCTCGCCGCCATGGGCGAGGTCTTCGCTGGGCGCTACGAGCTGCTCGACCCGATCGCGACGGGGGGCATGGGCACCGTCTGGCGCGTCCTGGACCGGGTCGCCGGTGAGGTGAAGGCCGCGAAGATGCTGCGCCAGACCGACGCGGCGATGCTGCTGCGGTTCGTGCGGGAGCAGTCGGTGCGCATCGACCACACCCACGTCGTCACTCCGCAGTCGTGGGCCGGGGTCGACGACCGCGTGCTCTTCACGATGCCGCTGGTCCGGGGCGGCTCGGTCTCGGGACTGATGAGGCGCTACGGGCCGCTGCCGCCGCGCTGGATCGCCGTCCTGGCCGACCAGACGCTCCAGGCGCTCGAGGCCGTCCACCGGGCCGGGATCGTGCACCGTGACATCAAGCCCGGCAACCTGCTGCTCGAGCCGACCGGCAGCAGCAGGCCGCACCTGCGGCTGACCGACTTCGGGATCGCGGTGCCGCGCGACGAGCCCCGGCTCACCCACGTCGCGATGGTGATCGGGACTCCCGGCTACATGCCTCCCGAGCAGCACCGCGGCGCCGATCCGGACCCGAGCGCGGACGTCTACGCCCTCGGGGTGGTGATGCTCGAGATGCTGACCGGCCAGCGCCCGATCGATGACGACGAGCTGCCGCCGATCGACGTCAGCGGGGTACGCAGCGGCAACGCCGAGCACGACGCGGTCCTCGACGTCGTCGTCGCCGCAACGGCGTACGACCCCACCCGGCGCCCCTCCGCAGCCGAGCTCCGCGCTTACCCCGCCCTGCGCGAGCTGGTGGCCCGCTGGGCCGACCCCGCACTGCGCGACGGGCTCGAGGTGGTCGATGAGTACCCGCCGACGGGAGCCGAGCCCGCAGCCGAGCT
>NZ_SSXI01000222.1:0-2568 GCF_004803405.1 Nocardioides sp.
CAGCCACACCGCCATCATCGCGCGCCAGCTCGGCATCCCCTGCGTCGTCGGCGTGGCCGGAGCCGTCGCCGCGACCACCGGTGCCGAGCTTCTCGTCGACGGCGGGACCGGCGTGATCGAGGTCGGTCCCGACCCCGAGGCGGCCGCGGCGCGAGTGGAGGCCGACCGCGAGGAGCGCGCGGCCCTGGCCACGTGGACCGGTGCCGGCCGGACGGCCGACGGCCACCCCGTGAAGCTGCTCGCCAACGTTGCGGATGCCGCGTCTGCCACGGCAGCTGCCGCCGCACCGGTGGCGGGAGTCGGCCTGTTCCGCACCGAGCTGTGCTTCCTCGACCGCGAGGCCGAGCCCGACGTCGAGGAACAGGCCGCGATCTACGCAGACGTCCTGGCGCCGTTCGCCGCCGAGGACCGCTACGTGGTCGTGCGGACCCTCGACGCCGGCTCGGACAAGCCGGTCGCCTTCGCCACCCACCCGGACGAGGACAACCCCGCACTCGGCGTCCGCGGCCTCCGGCTCTCCTTCACCGACCCCGGCCTGCTGGAGCGCCAGCTCGCGGCGATCGCCGCCGCGGCGACGCGGACCGGCGCCGAGACGTGGGTGATGGCGCCGATGGTCGCCACGGTCGACGAGGCACGCGACTTCGCCGCCGCCGTACGCGCACACGGCCTGCGGGCGGGCGTGATGGTCGAGGTGCCGAGCGCTGCGCTGCTCGCCGACCGGATGCTCGCCGAGGTCGACTTCCTGTCCATCGGCACCAACGACCTGACCCAGTACACGATGGCGGCTGACCGGATGTGCACCGACCTCGCGCACCTGACCGACGCGTGGCAGCCGGCGGTCCTGCAGCTGGTCGCGATGACCGGCCAGGCGGGCGAGCGGGTCGGCAAGCCGGTGGGCGTCTGCGGAGAGGCCGCGGCCGACCCCCTGCTGGCGTGCGTCCTGGTCGGCCTCGGCATCACGTCGCTGTCCATGGCCTCAGCCGCCGTCCGCCCGGTCGGCGCCCGCCTCGCCGGCGTCACGCTCGAGCAGTGCCGGGAGATGGCGAACGCAGCGCTCGCGGCAGCGGATCCCTCCGCCGCGCGAGACGCGGCGCGCGCAGTGCTCGCTGACCGACCCTGATTCAGGCCGGGTCGTCGATCTCCCCGACCGGCGGCCGGTCGGGCTCGTCGAGCCCCAGCTCCGCGGCCGCAGGCTCGTCGTGCTCGGCCAACGCCCGCCGGGAGGAGTCGCGAATCTCGAACATCTCAGTCGCGAACCCGCCGACGACAGCGGCCACGTCGCCCACGGCCCTGGTCAGGATGGTGGCGACCTCGCCGACGGTGTGCGCGGCCGCCTCGGCACCGGCCTGGAGGGCGTCCTTGGCGATCTCGGCCTTGCTCAGGTGGTCCCGTCCATGGGTCATGTGATCCAGTCTCCCGCGGGCAGGTCAGGCGGCCAACGAGTCGTCCGTCACGGCGTGGTCACGCGGACCGCCGCCGTCTTCGACGGGCCGCCCGGGAGTGCGTACCGGAAGATCTTCCCGGCGACGCTGAGGAGCTGCCTGTGCAGCGGGCCGGTGTTGTACGGCAGGCCGTAGCGCTCGCAGATCTCGCGCACCTCGCCCGCCACCTCGGGGTAGCGACGGGCGGGAAGGTCCGGGAACAGATGGTGCTCGATCTGGTGCGACAGGTTGCCACTCATGGTGTGCATCAGCGGGCCGCCCGAGATGTTCGCCGATCCGAGCATCTGCCGCAGGTACCACTGTCCGCGGGTCTCGTTCTCCGTCTCCTCGACCGAGAACGTCGCCACCCCGGCCGGGAAGTGGCCGCAGAAGATGATGTTGAAGGCCCAGATGTTGCGGACCAGGTTCGCGGTGGCGTTGCCGGCGAGGGTGAGCGGGAGCAGCGGGCCGGTCAGCGCCGGGAAGAGGACGTAGTCCTTCAACGTCTGCTTGCGGATCTTGCGCAGCAGGCCCGGGTAGAGCGGCTTGTTGTCCTTCATCGACCGCTTCCCGGCGACGATGTTCTCGACCTCGAGGTCGTGCAGCGCGACGCCCCACTGGAAGAACACCATGAGGAGGAACGCGTAGACCGGGTTGCCCAGGTAGTACGGGTGCCACTTCTGGTCCGGGTCCATCCGCAGGATGCCGTAGCCCACGTCGCGGTCCTTGCCCACGATGTTGGTGAAGGTGTGGTGGATGTAGTTGTGCGAGTACTTCCACTGCTCGCCCGGGCACACGGTGTCCCAGTCGAACATCCGGGAGTTGAACGCGGGGTCGCCCAGGAAGTCGTACTGGCCGTGCATGACGTTGTGGCCGATCTCCATGTTGTCGAGGATCTTCGAGACGCTGAGCGCGGCCACCGCGATCGGCCAGGCGGGCGGCAGGTAGAACAGGGCGCGGCCGGCGATCTCGAGTCCGCGCTGGGCCTTGACCACCTTGCGGAGGTAGGCCGCGTCAGCCTCGCCGAGGTCGGCAATCAGGCGCTGGCGGATCGCGTCGAGCTCCTGGCCGAGCCTCTCGATCTGGTCCGCGGTGAGGCCGTGGTACTTCGTGTCGGTCTTCGTGTCGGTCTTCGTGTCGGTCTTCG